>DATBSH010000264.1:0-15160 GCA_036559885.1 Pyrinomonadaceae bacterium | reverse complement strand
CCCCACACGGCAGTGTGGGGATGGTTCAAGCCCACACTGTTTTACGTTCGATGAAAACCGAAGCAAAGTCGCAGAAAAGCAAATGAATAGTTCGGACTTGAACGATCCCCGCACTGCCGTGTGGGGGATTTCGATGTATTCCGGTAGCTTGGTTTTGTAGAAAGGACTTGAACGCATCCACCCACTGCCGTGGGTGGGATTTTCGCTTTTTGTGCAAAGCCAAGTCACACTAATCAACACGAACCAAAACACTCCTGCCTCGAGCTAGATCCGACTTTTGAGGCAAAGCCCCCTTTAGTAAGTCCCTCAAATGAATGCATTACCCTCATACTGGGAGCGCGGACGTCTCGTCCGCAACGCGACGCAGTCGCGCAGAGTTTTGTTCGCTTCGCTCATTGCGGACGGGGACGTCCGCGCTCCCAGTGACAGCTTGAATCCTGCGGTGTAGATTCCCACTAAAGGGTATCTTGAGGTTCCAGCAAAGCTAAGTATTCGGCACTTTGATAACAATCTTTGTCCAATGTCTTTCCAGCAAGCACCTCCAACACTCGGTAATCAGTATGAAGACGATCGTGTGTTGCGTTCGTACTTGCGGCGCGTACTTCCCAGCGAAACCTTACGAGATATAGAACCGTCACTCATTGAGATGGGGCGACTCGCAGGAGCTGAACTATACCAGCTACAACTTGCCGATCGACTAAACGAACCTACACTGAAACAGTGGGACGCGTGGGGAAATAGAGTAGACGAGATTGAAGTAACGCCGTTGTGGCGAGTTGCTGAGCGTATTGCAGTCGAGCATGGGGTAGTCGCCACCGCGTACGAGCGCAAGCACGGCAGTCTCTCCAGAATTCATCAATCCGCTCTCGCATACCTGTTCACACCTTCAACGGACATCTACAGCTGTCCGCTTGCGATTACAGACGGTGTCGCACGCACCTTGATTGTCTCTGGAAACCAGGAACTCATAGAACGCGCTGTGCCTCACCTGATCACACGTGACCCCTCGGAGTTTTGGACTGCCGGTCAGTGGATGACAGAACTCACAGGCGGTTCAGATGTCGGTCTGTCTGAAACAATCGCCAAGGAGGAACCTGACTCAAAACCCGAGGCTCGAACGTTTCGCTTGTATGGTCGTAAGTGGTTCACCTCTGCGGTCGGAGCACAAATCGCCCTGACGTTAGCGCGGCCGGAGGGGAATCCTGCCAGCAGTCGTGGTCTGGCGCTCTTCTACATAGAGACGCGAGACGAAAACGGTCGACTGCGCAACATCGAGGTCAATCGGCTGAAGGACAAACTTGGCACGCGAAAAGTTCCCACAGCAGAATTAACTTTGGCTGGAACGCCAGCCCGATTGGTGATCGGAACTACCGACGGTGTTCGCAACATCACTCCACTTCTAAACATTACCCGCCTGTGGAATGGAATCAGTGCCGTGTCACTCATGCGCCGAGGACTCGCGCTGGCTTTTGATTACGCGCAGAAGCGCGTTGCCTTCGGCGCACCACTATCTGACAAACCTTTGCACATAGACACACTCGCCAGTTTACAAGCTGAAGCCGAGGCTGCTTTTCATCTCGCTTTTTACGTAGCTGAGTTAACTGGTCGGAGCGAAACCGGCGATATTGAAGACAACGACACAATACTCTTGCGGCTCCTTACTCCGATTATGAAACTGACAACCGGTAAGCAGGCTGTGATGGTCGCGAGTGAGGTGCTTGAATTGTTTGGTGGCGCCGGATACGTCGAAGACACTGGGCTACCGGTATTGTTGCGCGACAGCCAGGTGCTTCCGATTTGGGAAGGCACAACGAATGTACTCGCGCTCGACACACTTCGCGCGCTGGGTATTGTTGCCACGCGTTCTACGGCTTGCGCGCTGCTGCAATCAATCGTAACTCGAATGTTCGAATCGATTGCCGACCCTCGGCTGGCCCATCCAACGCGCATCGTGTTCTCAGCTTTGGATCATGCAGCGAGCTGGGTGAGTGAGTCACAAACGCCTGGTCCAACTGCACTGGAAGCCGGAGCGCGTCGATTGGCTCTGACCCTTGGCCGCGCAATGGAATTGGCGCTGCTAATCAGACATGCACAATGGTCAAAGGATCACGAGAACGACGAACGTCCAATTGCCGCCGCGCGCCGTTTTGCTCAATCCGGTATCGACCTGATCGTCGATCACTCTCTCGATGATGTCAGCACACTGACAGCCGATGCTACATAGTCATGAATCGTCCGTTCCTAACAAGTTTTCTTGTCCTCTCTTTCAGTTCCACAATTCAAGCTCAGCAAAATTTCAGGTCAGGAAGGGCGGTTTACCCCCGCTCAACTCTCATCACACTGAAGCTTCAATCCGATCATTCAAGCTGAGAAAAGTTTCAGGTTAGGAAGGGTGGTTTACCCCCGCTCAAGCTTCATCACCACTCAAGCTTCAGTCCCATCATTCACTGAGAAAAATTTCAGGTCAGGAAGCGTGGTTTACCCCCCGCTCAAGCTTCATCACCACTCAAGCTTCAGTCCCATCATTCAAGCTGAGAAAAATTTCAGGTCAGGAAGGGTGGTTTACCCCCGCTCAACTCTCAGCACACTGAAGCTTCAGTGTGCTGAGAGTCCATCTGGACTACATTCACTTGTTTTGCTTCAGCTTGGCGGTCCAATTTAATACAACGACCAGCGGTGTTGAATTTTTAGCCTCGGATGGTGCTTTGATCAAAAAGCGCGTTCCATCCGGAGTAACCGCGTATGGAAGCCCTGGGCCTTGCTGAATCTCTGTTTTGAAAAGTTGTTTTGGTGTCCCACTCTCAAAAGCGCCATCGGTCTTAACATCCACCGCCATCAACTTACCGTCCAACGTCAAATAAAAGAGTTCCCGCCCATCGTCACGCCATAATGGTAAAACTCCGCCGCCGGAAGAGACTGACCATTTATTCCCGGAAGGAGGAAAGCTCTGGACATCAACTTCATATTTTCCCGATTCATTCGTGGTGTAGGCCACGAAGCGACCATTTGGTGAGAACACTCCCGTACCCTGATCAAATGAAGCGGATCGCAAGAGCGGTTTTGCCTCTGTTGCGCCGTTTAGCGGCAACAGCCAGACACCGGCGTGGTTGTTCGTCCAACGCATGAACAAAATGTACTGCCCGTCACGCGACCAGCTCGTCGGGATATCGTCAGCATCCGCAACCAAGAGTTTTTGATCATCACCAGAGGCGTTGGCTGAGGCGATGTAAAGATTAGAGTGGCCATTGCCGCCTCGATTTGATCCGAAGACTATGCGATGTCCATCAGGTGACCAAACCGCCTCGCCATCCGATTGCGGATCAAAAGTCAGCCGCGATTTGTTATTGCCTCGAGAGAGATCCACGACCCAGATGTCGCTCAGCCGACCATCCGCGTCAAACATCGATGTCAGAGCGCGTTTGCCATCAGGCGATAACGCTATGCCGGCAAACGTATCTGGCTCGCCGACCGTCTCCATTTTTTTCCCGGAGCGATCAAACCAAACAAGTTGTGCCTTTCGACTACCGGATTGGTAAGCCAGTACGCCCGTATCTGAAACTGAGAAATCAAACTCGTGATTGTCGCCAACTGTCGCGATACTTTCCGCGAGAATAGCCGGCTCGCCACTCAAGTTAAGCTTTTGGCTGTCGAAAGGTTGCGCAACGAGCGCGCCCTGATTCACATACAACAAATAGCCGGGTGGCGCATACGCGACGCGTGTGATTCCGCCGAATAGAATCTGACTTTCTTGCGTCCCGAGCGAACCTATTCGTATGTGATGATTCTCAGAAGTCCCTGCATCACCGAGAAACACAAAATGCTTACCATCCGGCAGAAAGTAAGGCCAACGATGTGCTTCCTCCGTGGTATCTTTCTTAGTCGCTAATGTCGGTGTCCCACCTTGCGCTGAAACGCGATACAAACCTTCCGGGCCAGCAAAGAGAATGACGCCATCGCGATTCCACGTTCCTCCTCTGTCTTCGGTAACGTCACAAAGCGCTTGTGGACGTCCACCTGAAGCGTCTACTTTGTAAAGTTTGCCGTTTGCAAAATAGCCGAGATACCGACTGTCCGGCGACCAAAAAGGTGAAACAGCACCGTCCGTGCTGGGCAGTGGTTGAGCGGTTGTGCCGTCGAGGGACCTTACCCAAATCTCCCGCTTCCCTTCCCACGCGACAAAAGCAACGCGCAATCCATCAGGCGAGACTGTAACGTTCGCGACGCGAGTCATGTTTTCCGGCATTGCAAGCGTCAACTGAACGGCATGACTGTTTGGCTGAGGGCGTGAAAAACTCGAGAACGCAAGAGCCGCCACCAAAATCAGCAGCACTGTGCAGACGCCCAACCAAATTAATCGTTCTTTGGTCCAAACGCCCGAAGGTACCACCGAACTAATTCTTGCCATGGTTTGTTGGCTCGGAGAGCCTGTGACTCCGGAAAGCGACTCCAAAGCAAATGCGATGTCAGTGGCGGATTGAAATCGGCGTTCGGGACTCTTTTCCAAGCAGTGCGACACCACTCGTTCAAGCGCCGGCGCGATGTTTGGGTTTGTACTTGTAAGATCAGCAGGATCTTCTTTCAGAATTGCGTTTAGCGTTTCAATCGCCGAGTCTCCATGAAAGGCACGTCGGCCAGACAGCATTTCGTATAAGACAGCGCCAAAGGAAAAGATGTCAGTGCGATGATCTACGGCACGTCCACGAACCTGTTCCGGTGACATGTAACCGGCCGTTCCCATCACTGCACCGGGATCAGTCGTTGCCTTGCGGGTCAGAACGTCGGTCTGATGTTCGATGTTAGGGTTGGGTTCAACGAGCTTGGCCAATCCGAAGTCAAGGATCTTCAGATGTCCATCGTTTGTAATGAAAATGTTGTCCGGCTTCAGATCGCGATGAACTATCCCTTTCGCATGCGCGGCCGCGAGACCGTTGGCAATCTGGAAAGCGAAATCGACAGACTTACGCGCAGACAACGCACCGCCGCGCAGTCGTTCGCGCAACGTTTCACCCTCGAGTAGTTCGTAAACCACATACGGTGCGCCGTCATGCGCTTCCACATCGTAAACAGCAAGGATGTTCGGATGATTGAGTTTTCCAGTTGCTTGCACTTCCTGCTCGAAGCGCCTTAGTCGTTCAGCATCTGAAGAAAATGTGGTAGGCAGGACTTTGATCGCAACCTCACGATTAATCTTCGGATCGCGAGCCTGATACACCTCGCCCATTCCGCCCTCACCGATCTTCGAGCGGATTTCGTAGCGACCGAGTTTCGTTCCAGCAGACAGAGTCATGGGATACCAACCGCACTCATTAGTTTCTTGAAACGTGGATCAGAACGCGCACCGTCGAAACTCGGATCTACTTTCAAACTAACTAGCTGCAGATCCCGCTGCTCGTATGCTTTATTAAGCCATTCGAATGCGGAGTCACAATCACCGAGCGCCGTATAGATGCCGGCAACAGAATATGGCGATGCACTACCAGGTGAAATGACTTCTGCAAGTAGCTTCATTGCCTCGGCTCGCTTGCCCCATCGCGCGTAGGCCTGGGCCATGATTGCTTTGACGGATATCTCAACAACCGCAGCACCTTTTACCATTTCCAAAACCTTCTGATACTCGGCCATTGCGTCCACGTATAAACCTTTGTGAACGAGGACGGTTCCCAGCACGCTGCGAGCAGCCATGAAATTGGTCTCCATCTCCAACACTTTGTGTAGTTGTTCTATCGCGTTGTCATGCTCGCGAGCCAGACAGTGATTCAGCGCCGGTGTCATGTTCATCAAAAGCGATAGGGGATCAAGCTCGATTGCTTGCCTGGCTTCACGATCTGCTGCGTCATGCCGACCGAGATTAGCGAGGTAGATTGCATACCAGTGATGTGCCTCGGCGTAGTTTGGACTTAGCAACAGAGCACGTTCGAATTCCCGTTCTGCGCCGTGAAAATCCCACTCATAAAGAAACAGCCAAAAACCTAGCGACGCGTGGGCCTCTCCTAGAGTTTCATCTAACTCCAAAGCCTTCAGCACAGCGTTCTTCGCGTCGTCCCGCTGCGCAAGATAGTTGTGGCAATCGCCCAGGCCGGCGTAAGCCAAAGCGTAATTCGGATCTGCTTTAATGGCTTCTCGGAAGTATTCGGTGCCTTTTTGTACGCCGTCAGGTGTTAGCTTGTTGAAGTAATAGCGGCCCTTTAAGTAACTGAGATAAGCGGCGTTGCTATCTGTTGCACGTCTTTCGATCTGTTGCGCGGATTCAGTGGAACGTACGAAGCCAAGCTTAGCGGCAACTTCGCGCGCGATCGTTTCCAGCAGAGGCAAGAGTTCGGCGGGTTTACGAACATATTGCGACCCCCAAAGATGCCGATCATCGCGACCATCAATGAGCTCAACGCTGATCGACAACAGATCATCCATTTCAGAGACACGGCCCATTAACAGAGCGTCGACTTTCAACTCACGTGCTGCGCGTTCAGTATTAATCTGCTGTCCCTTGTACCGAAATGCGGAGTTGCGCGAGGTTACACGCAGGTTGGTTAGCTGGGCCAGACTTGTGATCAAGCTCTCCGTGATTCCGTCTGAGACATATTCTCTGTTGGGATCCCTGTTGACGTTGATGATAGGCATAACTGCGATCGAATTTAACCGCGGTACGGCTTCCCTGGCGCGCACCTCTTGCACCTTGCCAACAAAACGATATCCGCGCCATGGAATTGTTTCGATGTAGCGATGTTCATGCGGACCTTCACCAAGCGCGGTCCGGAGCGTCGAAATGTTGCGAGCAATGTTCCCCTCCTCCACCGCCGTATCGAACCAAACGTGCTTCATCACATCGTCCTTGGTCAATATGTGGCCGCTGTTTTGTACGAGCAGTAGTAAGACATCGAAGACTTTAGGCCGTAATGGGACGACTTCACCGTCTCGAAGCAGTTGTCGCTCTCGAGTATCAACACGAAAAGGACCGAACTCGTAGGACGTCTGCGTCTGACCAAACATTGGCTGGGATTTTCCGAAACTTTTCCGAACTCGTGAAGGACTTTAAGAAAGCTTTGGAGCTAATGTACGAGCCAAATCATCGGGCTGTGGAAGCTACGGCACAACCGAGCGGACTGATTCTATTGAAACGACCGCGAGTGAGCAATCCAGCCGCGCCCGAACTCGCGAGCGGTAGACTCATGCGGCGGGCAAAATAGTCAGTACCGTAACGCCGTAACTGACTGTTTTGCCACTACATTGAGCGTACCGATCCCAGGCCCAATTAAGCGATTATGAAAAGGCAAAAGCAATGAACGATAACGAAAAAGAAATCTGGAAACTAGAAGAGCAACTCACCCAAACCGAGATGCGAGTTGACGTTGACGCACTTGATCGGATCTACGCTGACGACATTATGGTCACCGCTCCGATTGGCATCTGCGTTGACAAACCAGCTGTAATGACAGAAATCCGACAAGCCGCGGAGAAAGCCGTCATCCGGCAATACGACAAGGATGATTTAAAGATACGTGCTTACGGAGATACAGCCGTCGCAAGCTATCGCATGACAGCCGAAGCGACATTTGAGGGAATGGAGATGAAACGTTCGCTGTGCATTACGAATGTGTGGATGAAGCGTAATGGTGACTGGAAGATCGTAGCGAGACATACGGCGAGTCTTCCGAATGACACGCCACCCGCAACTGAAAAGATGGATTGAAAGGACAATCGAGGAGACTCGCTGATTTGGACCGCCGGCGAAAGCCAACTGCTGGCGCTTTCAGAGTCTTTAAACCGGAGGTCCTTCGCTCGTATCGAACTCTTCCCTTTCCTTTTGCCACTCCGAACCCATACGACTCTGTAATAAACGAGCGCAACGGTTCCAACGCAAAATCGAATCGTCGTTGTTAGGTGGCCTGATTTGTTCGGCCTCCTCGAAGTATTCCATCGCTTCTTCAAAAATGGGCAAAACTGTATGGACGGGTCGACCAGCTCTAAGTTGAGCCTTCGCTTTTCGCTCGTGCAGGAGCCCGCAGTGGTAAGTCCGCTCATAGATGTTAGAAAGGGCGCTGAACAGGTTTTCAGCTTCAACGTACCGATCTGAGACGTCACCTTTAAACTGGTCAGTAATCGCTAGACCAAGTAAACGGACCGCAGCTTGATTGTTGGGCTCGACTGCAAGTATGTCGCGACAAATAGACTCGGCTTCTCCCGGTTCATTTAGATATCGATATAGTTCAGCCTTGGCAATTGCTTCAGGAATGCCGGCTCTCGAAATTGGCTTGAGATTTAGTTGCATATGTTACTGCTCCTGTTTCCAGGTTAGCGTTTCCGAATTTTTCTAAGAAACCAACTAACCGGATCGTAGTGATTGTCGATCACGCGCTCCTTCAATGGAATGATGGCGTTGTCTGTGATGTGAATATCCTCCGGACAGACTTCTGTGCAGCACTTGGTAATGTTACAGAAGCCGATGCCTAGATCCTGTCTAAGCAGTTGCGTGCGAGATAGACCATCCAACGGATGCATTTCAAGTCCAGCAACCCGGACGAAGAAACGCGGCCCGCCAAATTGTTCCCCTTTGTCGTGATCACGAAGCACGTGACATACATTCTGGCAGAGAAAGCACTCGATACATTTACGAAACTCTTGTACGCGATCAATGTCTCGCTGCTTCATTTTCCACTCAACGTTTTCGCGCGGAGTGAACGGCGGGATCTTTTCATTGACTCTGTAATTCCAGGACACATCGGTAACGAGGTCCTTGATGACCGGAAAAGTACGCATCGGCTGTACTGTGATGGGAGCTTCGAGAGGCAAGGCGTCAAGTCGCAACTTGCAGGTGAGACGCGGTCGTCCATTTACCTCTGCTGAACAAGAGCCGCACCTCCCCGCTTTACAGTTCCAGCGGACAGCTAGATCCGGAGCCTGATGCGCCTGAATATAGTGTAGCGCGTCGAGTACAACCATTCCTGGCGCAATTGGAACTGTGTATTCGACGAACGCGCTACTCTTGTTGTCACCGCGATGGATCTTGAACGTTGCATTAGGCATATCGTGGTCTTAATCCTTTTCTCCGCGTCCTCAGTGCCTCCGTGGTTATAAAATCGCTCGCAAAAACCACCACAGAAGACACGGAGATCACTGAACCTATCTACTCGGACGAAAGGAGCTTCTCGAAATCAGCCGGCATCTTCGAAATCTCCTGTTGTCGAAGCTTCATTTCATCCCCAGCTCGGAAGACAATGTTGTTCTGCCTTCCCCAAGCGTCGTCGTATTTCGGGAAATCAATCCTACTGTGTGCGCCGCGACTTTCCTTGCGCTCGAGAGCACTCATAGCGACGGCTTCAGAAACTATGAGCATCGACTTCAGATCCTGTGCAAGGTGCCAGCCAGGATTGAAAAGCCGTGAGCCTTCAACACGGACTCGTGTCATCTCGTCTTTCAATCTGAGGACGCCATTAAGGCCCTTAATCAAATCTTCTTCGTTGCGAAAGATTCCGACGTAGTTCTGCATTACGTCCTGCAGATCACTGTGGATGTCGTAGGGACTTCTTCCGTCCAAATGCAGAAAGGGTGTCAGCGATTCTTTGGCAGCAGCCTCGATCTGACTTTCATCGATCACTGACGGCCCAACATTCTTTGCATGGCGGGCCGCAGCCAATCCAGCCCGGCGTCCGAAGACGAGCAAGTCAGAGAGAGAGTTTCCCCCCAATCGGTTTGCACCGTGGAGGCCAGCGGCAGCTTCGCCCGCCGCAAACAATCCCGGCACGGTCGCTTGCGCACTTTCGGCCTCGACGCGAATGCCACCCATCATGTAATGGCACGTGGGTCCGACTTCCATTGGCTCTAGAGTTATATCCACATCTGCAAGTTCACGGAATTGATGGTACATGCTCGGCAGTTTTCGCTTTACGTAATCGGCGGGCTTATGCGAGATGTCGAGAAAAGCACCTCCATGCTCCGTACCGCGTCCTTCTTTCGCCTCGGTGTAAATGGCGCGTGCCACGACATCGCGCGTAGAAAGTTCCATCTTTTCCGGATCGTAGCGCTCCATGAAGCGTTCACCGATGTTGTTTCGCAGCACGCCGCCCTCACCGCGTACTGCTTCAGTAACTAAAATCCCTTGCACGCCGGGTGGCCACACCATTCCCGTCGGGTGAAATTGAACAAACTCCATGTCCATCAGTTCAGCGCCAGCCTCGTAAGCCAGGGCCATTCCGTCGCCCGTGTATTCCCACGAATTCGAGGTTATTCGCCACGCCTTTCCAATTCCTCCGCTAGCAATTACGACTGACTTCGCTTTGAAAACTATGAAGCGTCCAGACTCTCGCCAGTAGCCGAAAGCTCCCGCGACTCGATCTCCATCTTTAAGGAGTCGTGTGATAGTACACTCCATGTAAACGTCAATACCCATGTGAACGCCGCGGTCTTGAAGCGTCCGAATCATCTCTAAGCCCGTGCGATCCCCGACATGACACAAACGCTTGAAGGTGTGGCCACCGAAAGCCCGCTGTAGTATTTCTCCGCTGCTGGTGCGATCAAAGAGCGCGCCCCATTGCTCTAACTCGCGAACACCGTCCGGCGCTTCTTGTGCGTGGATTTGGGCCATGCGCCAGTTGTTAAGAAACTTGCCTCCACGCATGGTGTCGCGAAAGTGTGTGCCCCAATCATCAGCGGCATCCACATTTGCCATCGCGGCTGCAATGCCGCCTTCGGCCATTACGGTATGCGCCTTACCGAGTAGCGATTTGCAAACAACCGCTACAGACGCGCCCTCGGCTAGTGCGGCAATAGCCGCACGCAAGCCTGCGCCGCCAGCGCCGATGATCAACACATCATGTTCGCGAGTTTCGTATTTTTCGCTCATAGAAGTCTCAGATCGTGGATTGTCCCGGATGCCACCAACCTGATGTACAGATCGCAGAGTCCAACTGAGAACAGACTTAGCCAGGCAAATAACATGTGATGGTTGTTCAAGGAGCTGGCGCCACGCCACGCGGTATGACGCGCACCACCCATCTTGACGCAGGAGAAGCAGTCAATGTTTCCACCCACAATATGTCTAAGCGAATGACAGGAGAACGTGTAAAGCGAAAGCAGAATGATATTGGCGAGCAGGACAAGTGAACCGACGCCGATTCCCAGACGCCCATCAAACCAAAAAGCTCGAATTGCGTCGTACCATAGGATCAGAAGAAAAACGAGAGCGACGTAGAGGAAGTAACGATGCACGTTCTGCAGGATTAATGGGAACGCAGTTTCGCCGCGATAACCATGTCCCCGTGATTCGCCGACGGCACATGCTGGTGGATCAAGAAAGAAGGCGCGGTAATAGGCCTTACGGTAGTAGTAGCAAGTTGCACGAAACCCAAGTGGTCCCCAGAGAATCAGAATCGCAGGAGAGAATGGCCACCAGGCAGGCTTGATTAGAGGTGAATAAAACGGCGATAGGTAAGGACCCCACTCGTAATAATCCGCTTCGAACGCACGCCAGGTCGCATAGACGCTGAATGCGCCTAAGACGATTATGACGGGAAGTATTTCCAGCCACCACGCATCACGCCGCATCGTCGTTCCAAATGTCGTGCGCTCAAACGCTCTTCCAGATTGGGCCATAGAGATGTCTCCGCCGAACCGCAATTAAATAAACTTCGGGACTACTGTGTTGAGATATCGATCTGGTTTCGACAGCCTGATACACACCAGCCGAGCCGGACATTTGCAGCAATGGCTATCGGACGGGGTTGGGCTACCGATACAATTTCCGACAAACTGTATTCGCTGACGGATAAAAGTCAAGAATTTGGCAGTCGAGAACTGTCTCTTAGGTCGTTAGTCCGTCACCTTTTCGACTTGACGGTGTTTTGATTTTGACCGTAATTGCGCCGGCTGACCGCGGTTCTTAAAAAGGAAACAAGTCGTGTGTTGTCTTCATGTTCTAACCCAAGTGTCACAAAGGAGCACGACGCAGGATCCTTGACCGCTCACAGCACGAGACATAGAATCCGGCCTTCCACACATTTCCAACGTCGTCTTATTAAACTGCAACGTTGGTTGGCCCACACATTTGAAAAAATTCTAACCCTCGGCCAGGTCGCCGAAGAACGGCGCAATCTTTGGGAGACATCATGATTACTCACATTCGCACCCGAGCGCTCGCAACTGTAGCGGTAATAGTTGCTGCCATCTTCGGTATGTTTGGAACGCAACGAATTGTAAGAAGCCAAGCTCAAAGTCTGGATCTTTCGCAACCAATGCCCGTCGATCCGCAAATCACAATGGGCACGTTCAAGAACGGTCTGCGTTACTACATCCGAGCAAACAAAAAGCCCGAAAAGCGTGCTGAACTTCGCCTTGTAGTTAAGGCCGGATCCATTCTCGAAGACGAGGACCAGCGCGGACTGGCCCACCTTGTCGAGCATATGGCGTTCAATGGCACGGAGCACTTCCCAAAGAATGAACTCGTTTCATTCATCGAATCGTTGGGAATGCGTTTGGGTGCCGACTTGAATGCTTATACGAGCTTTGACGAAACCGTCTACATGCTTCAAGTACCAACCGACAAACCGGAGACGATGGATCGGGCGCTTCAGGTCCTAGAAGACTGGGCCCATAGAGTTACATTCGACCCGGCTGAAATTGAGAAGGAACGTGGCGTCGTGATGGAGGAATGGCGATTGGGACGTGGTGCGGGCGCGCGCACACGCGAAAAGATATTCCCGATCATGTTTAAGGAATCACGCTATGCTATTCGCCTTCCAATTGGTGATCCTGACATCATCAAGAACAGCAAGCCTGAACGATTAAAGAAGTTCTACACCGATTGGTATCGGCCGGATTTGATGGCGGTTGTTGCCGTAGGTGACTTCGATAAAGCCGCGATTGAGAAACTCGTCACTACTCACTTTGCTTCAATCCCAGGCGCAAGCAGTCCGCGGCCACGAGAAACCTACAGTATTCCTGATCGAAGCGACATCGGGTATGCGGTAACGACAGATAAAGAAACCAGTACAACGACTGTTGAATTAGACACGTTGCTGCCGGCACGTCCACAGGGCACTATCGGCGTTTATCGTCAGAAGACGGTTGATCGTTTGTTTTCAGCCATGCTGGCCGCACGGTTCTCAGAGTTGGCTCAGACGACAGACGCGCCATTTATTTTCGCGTTTGGAGGCCGGGGACGGTTTCTTGCGCGCACCAAGGATTCCGCCTCGTTAGTCGCACTGGTCAAAGAAGGCGGTGTCGAGCGTGGCTTGGAAGCATTGCTAACCGAGGCGCAACGAGTGTCGCGCTTTGGCTTTACCGAAACAGAACTGGCCCGACAAAAGCAAAGCGTGCTCGTCAACTACGAGCGCCTGAAGGTTGAGAAAGAAAACCGCCTCTCAGCAAGCCGCGCCGATGAATACATTCGGAACTTTCTCGATAACGAAACTCTGCCCACTGCCGACGACGAGTACGCTCTGCATCAACGATTTCTTGGGGAAATCACATTGCCGGAAATTAACAGACTTGCAGGTGAATGGTTTCCCCAATCAGAGCGGAACAGATTGGTTGTAGTAATGGCTCCGGAAAAGAGCGGTGTGGCTATTCCAGACCAACAAAAGTTGGCGGCTGTGCTCAAAGCAGCGCCCGCCAGGGAATTGAAACCCTATGTCGATACGCTTGCGAGCTCGGTTCTGCTCGAACCAATGCCTGAACCGGGCACCATCACAAAAACGACTATCAGAGAGAACGCAGGAATAACAGAATGGGAGTTGTCTAACGGTGTGACAGTTGTGCTCAAGCCAACGGATTTTAGAGCAGACGAAATTATATTTAGAGCAACAAGTCCCGGTGGTACTTCTCTCGCGAACGACAATGACTTCACAGCAGCCAGTACGGCCGGACAAGTAATAACCGCCGGTGGAGTGGGCAAATTTAACGCGATCGACTTGCGCAAAGTGCTCACGGGGAAGACAGCGTCAGTGTCGCCGTATATTAGTGAACTGGAAGAAGGACTGAACGGCAGCAGCACTCGAAAAGATTTGGACACGATGTTCCAACTAATCTACCTGCGCTTTACCCAGCCGCGGGCCGACAGAACAGCTTTTACAGTTCAGGCAAACCAGGCAAAGACCTTCATGGCAAATCAAATGGCGGTGCCGGAGTTTGCTTTTTTCGATGCCTTAAACTCGACCCGATACCAGAATCATTTACGTCGACGCATCCCTACATTAGCAACGGTCGACGAATGGAATCTCGATAAGTCTTTTGCGTTCTACAAAGATCGCTTTGCTGACGCGAGCGATTTCAGGTTCGTCTTCGTTGGTAGTTTTGAGCCGGCGTTGTTGAAGCCATTCGTTGAACGTTATCTGGCGTCGCTACCGTCTCTTCGGCGGAAAGAAACGTGGAGGGACGTCGGGGTCAAAACGCCCGACGGAATTGTCGAAAAAAGGGTTGAGAAAGGAATAGAACCTAAGAGTCAGACCGCGATTGCATTCAGTGGTCCCTTTGAGTTTGACCAGACGCAGCGCATCGCGATCAGAGCGATGTCAGAGATATTGCGACTGAGATTGATTCAAACCATTCGTGAAGAATTAGGTGGCACTTATAGCATTGGAGCGAACTTTGGCTACGAGAAGTTTCCCAAACCGAGCTATTCCGTCACGATCCAGTTCGGATCGGATCCACAACGCGCGGATGAACTAGTCAAACGAGTATTTCAGGAGATTGAAAAGCTTAAAACGGACGGCCCCACTGAGAAGCAACTCAACGACGAGAAGGAGGCTTTGATTCGAGAATTCGAAACGAACAGCAAGCAGAACGGTTATCTACTGAATCAGATCTCGTTGAGATATACATATGGTGATGATCCAGCAGGCATTTGGAAGATACCGGATTTTTACCGTGAGCTGAACGCCGCTGCTATTCAACAGTCCGCGAAATTGTATCTAAATACAAACCGCTACGTGAAAGTTACGTTGTTCCCGGAGAAGAAGTAGCTCCCACAACTGAAGGATTCTGAGTGGCAAAACAGTCAGTACCGAAACGCGGTAGCGTCGGGTCAACGTTACGAATTGAGATCCCTATGGTTACAGACAGACCCGAAGCTAACGCGTTTCGGTACTGACTGTTTTGCCACTCACAATCCTTCAGTTGTGGGAGCTACTTCTTCTCCGGGAACAACGTAACTTTCACGTAGCGGTTTGTA
>DATBSH010000263.1:0-9780 GCA_036559885.1 Pyrinomonadaceae bacterium | reverse complement strand
ACAAGCTAAAGCGTATCGGACATCAGGTGTTATCCTTAGCGCATGCCAATTGTCGCGGCCATTCCACAACCAAACTCACGAGTGGAGTTGCGCGAGGTTTCTGAACCTGAGTTGGAGCCTAATTCAGCGCTTCTGAAAGTTGATCTTTCTGAAGTTTGCGGAACGGACGTCTATCTTCATCAGGGTCGACTCGAGGACGTTCCCTATCCACTGGTCCCAGGGCATGTTTCTGTCGGACAGCTGGAGCAGATCCGCGGGGACTTAATCGATGTGAACGGAAACTCCTTTCGCGAAGGCGATCGCGTCACTTTTCTCGACGTTCATCGTACGTGTAATGCGTGTTGGTATTGTCTTGTTGGTAAAGCGTCGACTCGCTGCCCGCAGCGAAAGGTGTACGGAATAACCTATGGGTTAGATGACGGATTATGCGGTGGATGGGCCACCCATATCTATATCAAACCGGCTACTCGGTGCATCGCGATAAAAGGGACTGCTGAAACCTTCATGGCTGGAGGCTGTGCCCTCCCAACTTCTATCCACGCAGTCGAACGTGCAGGAATAACTTTAGGCGACACGGTACTCGTACTCGGTTCAGGACCTGTCGGGATAACTACCGTCATCATGAGTCTAATGAGTGGTGCATTGCGCGTCCTCTGTATTGGCGCTCCAGAAGCGCGTCTCCAGGCGGCACTACGCTCCGGTGCATCCGAAGTTTTGAACATCGCAGGCAATGATGAACGAGCGCGCTTTGAATGGACAATGGACCTGACCGGCGGACGCGGCGCCGATGTGACGATCGAAGCGACGGGAGATCCTGAAGCTGTCCGTCAAGCTATGCGATTCACGCGCGATGCCGGCCGTGTTGTGATTGTTGGTCAGTACACCGATCATGGACCAGTGTCTTTCAATCCACACCTGGATCTAAACAAGAAGCATCTTGATGTACGCGGCTGCTGGGGCTCAGATTTTTCTCACTTCTATCGCGGAGCGCAGATCATCTGCGACGAACGGAGATCGAAACTGTGGGAAGGAATGGAGTTGAAAAAGTACGGTCTCAATCAAACTAACGAAGCTTTGGCTGATGTGGCGAACGGCCGCGTGCTAAAGGCCCTCATAAATCCATCAGTTTAAGCAGGTCCACCTGTTTTCACAGATTACAGAGATTTCTATTTCGGATTTCGGAATGCGGATTTCGGATTTTGTCTTCCGCGACGTGCGGCTCCGCTTTGAACGGTTCTGGTAAGCCGGAACGTTAATGAGACCAAATCCGAAATCCGCATTCCGAAATCCGAAATAGAAACCTGCTTAGTTCCGCGCCGGGCCGCTTCGCCCACGCCGCGGATGCTCTGCTCGTATCTTCTGAAACTGCTGCCATTGTTCGGGTGTCAATACCTGCCTGATACGTTCGTCGGCCTGACTGCGAATCTCTTGTACGCGCGGTTCTGACTCTTTCCTAAGCGCATTGAGTTGTTCGCGAGTATCAGAGAAGATCTGCTGCACCTTTGTTTTTTGATCCTGGTTCAAGTCTAGCCGCTGTGAAAATTGCTCAAAACGATCCTGAGGGCTCATACCGCGCGCCCAACCCCGGTAGACATTGAGAGCCAAAACGCCCGCCACGAATCCAAGCACAAATATCAAAGCGGCGGCAAACCTCACTTGCCAGCGTGTCCTGGTTACTTGGTCCATTGCTATTTCGCCTCTTCCTGTTCAGGGTAAATCGTGCTGAGAACTTGCTCGTAAGAAAGCTGGTCCTCCTCATCGCCGAGAATGACGGATTCGGCCGAGTATGCCGTTGCAACAGTTTCAGTAGATCCAGTTGCCGGTCCGGGAACTACGAAACTAATTACGGCGAGAGCCGCAGTCGTCAGCGCCATCGACGACACAAGAAAACTCGCCGATCGCCACAGCCGGATCATTGCCGGAACATTCTCAGCCTGCTGTTCTCTCAATCTAGCGAGAACCTTTGTCGCAAAGAACGGCGAAGGTTCCACTTCGACCATCACTCGCTGATGTATCACTTGCGACAGAATTCTTGCAGCCTCATATGCATGCGCGCACGAAGCACATGTCTCGACATGGTTGCGCACGGAAACGAGCTGTGCTTCGTCGAGATTTGCTAATGGCGTACTATCGAGGATGTGGATGATGTGGCTGTTATTCATGATTCACCTTCAAGTTTTTAAATGAAGTTCCCGCGCTTTCTTTCCACCGAGCAACTTCTCCATTGCTTCTCGCACTCGACGTCGAGCACGAAAAGCTCGCACTTTAACTTTTGATTCAGACCAACCAGTCAGCTCAGCTACCTCTTTAATTGTTGCCTCGTCTCCATCAATCATTGTTAATGCCAACCTGTCTTCAGGTGACAGCACGCCTAATAATCGGTCTGCTAAGTCAGCGGCAATCAAATCCCTTTCAGCTGAGCGATGGCGTTCGTTCGCAATAGTCGACAGTTTCTGGTCTAACCATTCATTCTCGTTTTCAGTCAATTCTGAAACAGCTTGTTCAGGTCGCCGCTTTGCCCCCCGCAGCATGTTCAAGCATGTATTCGTGGTTATTTTTGTAAGCCACCCCTCCATTGAACCGCGGCCCTCGTAACTACCCAGTTGGGTGAATGCCTTCAGAAAGACTTCCTGTGCTGCCTCTTCGACCATAGTTCGTTCTCTAAAGAACCTACTAGCAACGCTAAATACTCGCGGACTGTAACGTCTGACTATTTCACCAAACGCAGACTCGTCTCCACCCTGTGCCTGCCGCGCGAGGTCGAGGTCCGGAGCCTGTTCGTAACCATCCACCAGAAGAGTCGTCCCTCACTATGATTTTCGATGTGGCGAACCCGATTCATGTGGCGAGTTCGCCACTATCGTGGGGAAACAACTTACTGATTGTCGCGCCGTTCACCTCGACCCGGTCGATCTCCCCGTCTCGCTTTGAATTGCGCTTTTGCCTGCTCAAGTTGCGTCTTCTGCTCAGGAGTCAAAATCGTCATGACTTCCTGATGGAGCTTGAATTGCTCACCCATCAGTTTAGCTTCGATCCCTGCCATTTCGGTCAACTTTTGTGTGGCCAACGACTCATTGAACGTATCGCCTTGCCGCAGCTGCTGCAACTCTTGACGCTTGGCGCGGAGTTGTTCACGAAGCGGATTATTACGTTGAGCGAAGCTCTCGTGGATCGTTTTGATCTTCGCCTTCTGATCGTCGGTTAGGTTCAGCTGGGCAAATAAACGGTCACCTCGCGTGCCGCCGAAACCACCACGGTTCCAGCCGCGGCCGCCCCGACCCCATTCCTGGTGCTGTTTGTCAGGCCCCTGATTAGTTGTTACCGATTGGGCGACAACAATCGAGCCAGCAACCGCCGCGGCGGTTAGGACACTTGCCAATCCCAGCGTCTTAAGCTTTCCAATTGTCTTCATTTCCTTATTTAAACCTCTTGTTCTTCATACCTTGTTTATAACCAGGGGAGCCTCCTGATCAGGCAGACACCGAGCGGGGCGAGTTGGTTACAGGCGCGGACTTAATTGGGACGTAAAAGAGTATCCACAGATTACACAGATTACACAGATTAGAACTAAGGCAGTTAAGTAGAGCAATAAAACCACTTCGTTAACCGTAGGTGATCCTACCACTCAACTTAAACTGCCTTAGTTTTAATCTGTGTAATCGGTGGATACTCTTTCTTTTCTTCCAATTAAGTCCGCGCCTGTAACCAACTCGTTCCGCTCGGTGTCTGTATCTCTGTACGCGAGCATCGCAGTTATCTAGAAGCACCGGAGCAGGACCAAAACAATGAAGATTAACAGCTTGAATCTCTTAAGGTTTAAAACAATTAAATTCGGCAAGAAAACACGGTTAACCCTCATTGTGGGTCTTGTTGCAATTCTTGGTTTTGCGGCCTTCGCACTCTGGAGTAACCGCGCGAGCGCCGCTGAGTACATGACCGCCAAAGTCGAGCGCGGCAATCTGCGAAATACCGTCACGGCGACCGGAGTACTACAAGCGGTTACCACGGTTCAGGTTGGCAGCCAGGCCTCGGGAACGATCTCCGCTATTTATGTTGACTTCAATTCGCTCGTGAAGAAGGGACAAGTAATAGCTCAGTTGGATCCCTCAACCGCACAGGCACAAGTTCAACAGGCCCGTGCGAACTTAGAGAATGCGCGCGCCAGTTTGATTCAGGCTCGCGCTGGTGTTTCTGCTTCGCGCGCTGGAACGGCAGATGCCCAAGCAAAACTCTTACAAGCCAAATCTACAGTGCAATCGCAGCAAGCCGAAGTCTCGGGGGCGCAGGCAAATCTGGCAGTTCTGAAAGCTGAACGCGACGACGCGATGAGCGCGCTACAGCAGCAGCAAGCGCTGGCTAACGCCGGCGTGATTTCGAAGCGCGACCTTGAAATTGCCCAGACAACGTTCCGAACGGCCGATGCTCGCTACA
This sequence comes from Pyrinomonadaceae bacterium, assembly GCA_036559885.1. Classification (GTDB taxonomy): domain Bacteria; phylum Acidobacteriota; class Blastocatellia; order Pyrinomonadales; family Pyrinomonadaceae; genus PSRF01. Next base: position 5,349 of record DATBSH010000263.1, on the reverse strand, counting down.
ACCAGGCCGCCGCTCAGCTCAATCAGGCGGTCGTGAATGAAAACATGTCTGCAGGTGCCGGTCAGGCCCAAGCCGAAGCGCAACTACAGCAGTCGAAAGCCCAGAATGAGCAATCACAAGCCCAGGTACAGCAGGCTGAGGCGCAGGTACAGCAGGCACAAGCCGCATTGAATTTGGCGGAAGTGAATTTGAGTCACACCACGATCACCTCACCGATTGATGGTGTTGTGGTCTCACGTGACATCAATGTCGGACAGACGGTAGCTGCGAGCTTGGCCGCGCCGACACTTTTCACGATCGCAAACGACCTGACCAAGATGCAGGTGATCGCGAACATCGACCAAGCCGATATCGGTCTTGTCGAGCAGGCAAAAACGGCAACCTTCGGGGTCGACGCCTTCCCTGGAAAAGAATTCAAAGGCGCGATTCAGCAGATGCGACTGAATCCGCAGAACGTGCAGAACGTCGTCACCTACAACGTTGTGTTGGACGTGGACAATCCCCAACAAAAACTGAAACCGGGGATGACGGCGAACTTGACGATCACGATCGATGAACGAAACAACGTTCTGAAGGTGCCTAATGCGGCGCTAAGATTCAGACCGCAAAGCGCCAACGAACAAAACCGTTCGAACACTGACGACAACAATGGTTCTCAACGTCAGGGTCGCGGCCAACGCAATGCCGATGGCAACAATGGTCAGACGGAGAATCGTTTGACGGCTTCTACTGCGCCTGTTATCGCCGGCCAGAATCGATTGGTGTGGGTGCTGGGACAGGGTGGCAACCCTCAACCGCGTCGCATCACTGTAGGTCTCAGCGACGGTGCGTCGACCGAGATCGTTTCGGGAAACGTTCAGGAAGGTGACGTGGTGATCATCGGCGAGACAATTTCGGGCCAGAACAGAACGCAGACTACGCAAACAACGCCAGGCTTTGGTGGAGCTCAGCGTGGTGGCTTCGGCGGAGCCGTAAGACGGTAAGAAGGGTTATCCGATATGGCAGTAGTTGAACGACAAATTCAAACTCCCAGCGCAGAGGCGTGGCACCGGCAGAACTTGATTAGACCAGTAGAGGCAAAGCCGGTCATCGAATTGGATCACATTCACAAAACCTACACGATGGGTGATGTGGAAGTACACGCTCTGCGCGGCGTCTCGCTGACGATTCGTGAAGGTGAGTTCGTCGCAATCATGGGCGCATCAGGCTCAGGCAAATCGACAACCATGAATATTATCGGGTGTCTTGATCGGCCGACGCGCGGCAACTACATCCTGGACGGCGAAGATGTCTCGGAACTGTCGAAGGACGAACGTGCTGACATACGCAGTCAAAAGGTGGGCTTTGTTTTCCAGGGCTTCAATCTTCTGTCGCGGACTTCAGCAATCGAAAATGTTGAGTTACCGATGCTTTACGCCAATATCGATTCACACGAACGTCAAAAGCGCGCGCAGGAAGCACTTGCCGCAGTTGGTCTGTTGGGACGAGAGCAGAGCCATCCGAACCAATTATCGGGCGGACAGCAACAGCGCGTTGCAATCGCACGCGCGTTGGTGAATCGACCCGCTTTGATCCTCGCGGACGAACCTACAGGAAATCTGGATTCCCGCACTTCGATCGAAGTGATGGAGATATTTCAACGTTTGAACCGAGAACAGGGCATTACGCTGGTCCTCGTTACGCACGAACCTGATATCGCCGAGTACGCCCAGCGGGTTGTTGTTTTCAAAGACGGGCGTATCAAGAAGGATTATCGAATTGAAAACCAACGCGACGCCGCTGAGGAGTTGCGAAATCTTCCGCCGGTTGATGTTGACGACGAAGACGAGTAAACCATGAATCTCTTAGCCATTATCCGAATTGCCTATCGAGCGCTGGCGCGAAACAAGATGCGCGCTGCATTAACTATGCTCGGCGTCATCATCGGTGTTGCCGCTGTCATAGCAATGGTCAGCATCGGCCAGGGCGCGTCTGCATCTGTGCAAGCCCAAATCTCAAATATGGGCACCAATCTTTTGTTTGTTAGTGCAGGTGCGCAGAACGTTGGTGGTGTTCGCAGTGGTACAGGTGACAACGGCACGAACACGTTGACCGAAGACGATTTGATGGCAATTCGCCGTGAAGTTCCGAGCGTGTCAATGATCAGTCCCATGGTTAACTCACGCTCACAGTTGGTTGTAGGAAACCAAAACTGGAACACCTCAATTCAGGGTGTCAGTGAGCAATTACCAGCCATCCGAAAATGGACGGTGGCGAGTGGTGAATTCTTTACCGAGTCGGATGTCCGTTCCGCCACGCGCGTGATCGTGCTCGGGCAGACCGTCGTTGACAACCTTTTCAATGGGATGGATCCTGTTGGCCAGAGCGTTCGTGTTATGGATCTTCCCTTCCGTGTTGTGGGGGTCCTTGGTCGCAAAGGACAAGACCCGCAAGGGCGTGATCAGGATGATATCGCCTTCGCGCCTTATACGACTGTACAGAAGAAATTACTCGGCACCACACGCATTCAGGTTGCATATGTGTCGGCGGTATCGGCGGACGCAACGTACACCGCGCAAGTTCAGGTAACCGACTTACTGCGTCAGCGTCACAAACTCTCCGGCAATCAGCCTGATGACTTCACGGTGCGAAACATGTCGGACATCGCCGAGGCCGCCAATGAAACCAACAGCATCATGACCTGGTTGCTCGGAAGTATCGCCGGTGTGTCACTACTCGTCGGCGGTATCGGCATCATGAACATCATGCTTGTTTCGGTGACAGAGAGGACGAGGGAGATTGGAATACGCCTGGCGATTGGCGCACGCTCGTCAGCGGTGAAGAAACAGTTCCTGATCGAATCGATCGTGCTGAGCCTAACTGGCGGTATCATCGGTATTCTCCTTGGCATTGCCGCCAGTCTTGCAATTCCGATGATGTTGGGATGGCCCACTCTGGTTTCGACGACTGCGATTGTGGGCTCAGTAATCTTCTCAGCCGCAGTGGGAATATTCTTCGGTTACTACCCTGCGCGCAAAGCTGCGGCATTGGATCCGATCGAAGCCCTGAGATACGAATAACTAATTTTGGAGTGCGGTGACCTGTCACTGCTTTCGCGGCCGCGACTTGACGCGGTCATCACCCCAGGTGGCAGTCCCGACTTCTGGGCACGGCTACCAAAGCTCTGACAGGTCATCGCACTCCAAAATCAAGAGCATCAATTAAAGAACGGTAGCGAAGCGACCGATTTCAAGTTACTAAGCGATCAACCTTTCAGGCAAAGCGGGTCAGAAAGAACGGGAGCGAAGCGACCGATTTCACCTACGAGCGGCCATTCAGTACCGTTCGCGATAGCAAATGGTCAAGGGTCAATGCTAAGGGAACTCCTAGCCATTCGCTACCGCGAACGGTACTGAATAGGTTGATCGCCTAGTAACTTGAAATCGGTCGCTTCGCTCCCGTTCTTTCTGACCCGCTTTGCCTGAAACTCACGTCCCCTCCGCGATGAATATTCACCTGCAGGTGGACTTCGGTTACTATGCCGCGCTATGAAAACACCCGTCTCGCATCGGTTTCGTGCTTCTGCGGCGATCGTCGTCCTGCTCGTTCTCCTTCAAGTGCTGCCGGTGCTGGCGCAGCGCACACGGCCCGCAACAAACTCACCAGACGAACTGCGCCGGCCACGCCTTGTCTTGCTGATCGCTGTGGATCAGTTTCGTTACGACTATCTTGAGCGGTTTGGAGACCTGTTTGGAAAGAATGGTTTCAGGCGATTACTGAGGGAGGGCGCTTCCTGGGCGCAGGCGAACTACGACCACACGCCTACATACACAGCTTGCGGCCACGCCACGATGATGACCGGCGCTTATCCTTCTGAGACGGGAATCATCGGTAACGAATGGATTGATCGTGAAACGGGCAAACGAATCACGAGCGTCTCAGATGCCTCAGTTAAATTGCTGGGTGGCAATGCAAACGAACCGGCAGCGAGTCCTCGTCGACTATTAGCTTCTACAGTGGGCGATGAATTGCGACTTGCTACAAATGACCGTTCGAAGGTCATTGGAATTTCCGTGAAGGACCGATCTGCGATTCTACCTGCCGGCCGTCACGCGAATGCCGCGTATTGGTTCAGCGGTACCAGCGGCAACATGGTTTCGTCGACTTACTACTTCAATCAATTGCCGAACTGGGTAGTTCAGTTCAATAACAAGCGACCGGCCGACAAGTTCTTTGGGGCAAAATGGGAACGCTTGCTGCCGGAGTCTGAATACCTGAAGCGTGCCGGAGCTGACTCGCCGCTATGGGAAAACATCGGACGAGTTGCGGGCGATACGAACTCGTTTCCACACACGATCACGGGCGGCGCCACCACGCCGGGCCCGCAGTTTTACAACGCACTCGATTATTCACCGTTCTCAAATGATCTGTTGGTGCAGTTTGCTGAAGAAGCCTTGGTAAATGAAAACCTCGGGCAGGACGACGACACGGATGTTCTAACATTGAGCTTCTCAGCCAACGACTACGTGGGTCACCGCTATGGACCATACAGCCAGGAGGTGATGGACATGGCGTTGCGCGTTGACCATCAGATCGGAACACTGCTGGATTTCGTAGACACTAAAGTTGGTTTACGAAATGCGATCGTTATCTTAACCGCAGACCATGGTGTCGCTCCGATTCCTGAACATGCGGCTGCGTTGGGACTTGATGGGGCGCGAGTCCAAAGCGACGACATTCTAAAGGCCGTGCGGACAGCGCTCAGCGCACGGTATAACTCCAAGGGACAAACGCCGGATCCCACTGCCGACTATATCTACACGTATGACGCCGGCGGCCGTTCTCAACCCGCATTCATAAACGGTAATCTCTACTTCAACTACGCTGCACTCAAACGCGACGGAGTTGACTTGGACGAGATTGACCGCGTCGCAGGAGAAGCCGCTCTGTCGGTTCGGGGAACGGCCAGATACTTCACACGTAGGCAATTGCATGACGGCGCTATACCGGTGACAGATCCGATTGAGCGTCGCGTGCTGCATGGTTTCTATTCGACGCGTAGTGGAGACGTTGTTATCCTGGCCGAGCCTTACAAGTATCTTGGCGACTTCATACCGGCAACGCACGGAACGCCATACGCGTACGACACTCACGTTCCCGTCATAATCGTCGCTTTGGGTTTAATGCCCGGAAAGTATTACGACAAAGCATCACCTGCTGACATCGCTCCGACAATATCTGCACTGTTGCGAACTACACCGCCATCGAACTCTGTTGGGCGAATTCTGATTGAGGCAATGCGCAAGTAAATGTCCGATACGCTTAGGCTCAACTTAGTGGCAAACAGTCAGTACCGAAACGCGGTAGCGT
>DATBSH010000262.1:0-7332 GCA_036559885.1 Pyrinomonadaceae bacterium | reverse complement strand
TAATTCGGAAGCGATAGAAATTCTTCTATCGTCAGAAAAAGAATAGGGGATGTAGACATACAACATACGAGGAGGACATGAAATGAAAAAGCTATTTTATCGATTGTCGAGCGGTCCGTCGTTCGCAAAATTATTTTCGATATCGCTTTTTGCAGCGAGGGCTCGTTTGCCCTCAAGGTCGTTTTAAGCAGTTTTCGTTTGCAGGTGACATTGTGCAAGAAGATCACCGCACGAATGGCCGAGACGACGTTGGACGAAGCAATTATATTGCGGAGTCGACTCGCCGTTTCGGGAACAAGGATAACAGAACGTAACTCGCGATTGCCTCCATCCCGATGCACGCGCGATTAGAAGAAAGGAAGGGAGTTATCATGTCTTACAGAAAATTGATTTCGGCACTGGTTTTTGCGGCATTCGGATTCTGCTTCACCGAAGCGGCCAGAGCAGATTGTGACAACCCAGACTTTTGCTGGGACTTCGGCATCCCCAGCCCTGTCGACAATATCACCGGTTCTAGCGTTAAGTGCGACCTAGAACCTGGCGGCGTGAGTCAGCCGTTTAATACACTATCGAATACTGGAACGTTCACGCAAACAGGGACAGCGACGTGCACACACTTGCCTGACAATGCCGATCTCGGGACATGCGACTTCAAGCTGACGTGGACAGGAGTTAGCATAAGCTCGTGCGATTCGGCCAATAATTCTTTTACAGCAGGTGCCTCTTGTACGGATTTGTTCGGGGGCGGTCTTACCGTAACAGGCACGGTCACGTGCCCCGGAACACCACCAAAGGTTATGGAACTTGGCATTGCGGGCCTGACTCAAAACCAGTGCAACCAGGTGTTTCCGCAGATAAAGCAAAAAAATACTGTTATCCTGCCGGCCGGAAAAGTCTTAGACTTGACCATAACCACAGAAGGAAGCGCTTGCACGGGACCGTTTGTTGCCATTAGTAATGTCAAAGAGCGGTACTGCAATGACGGATTTTCTGGCTTGGGGGTTGATTGTACCCCTACAGGGGGACCTGGGGGGACGACCACTGAGGCAACGACGGTGAACCCCAGCGCCGTGCCGTTCGACTTTGCCGTGACGCAAACGGTTAATACGAGCCCGACCTTCTGCAAGGGTGGCAAGTCCATCGACAAAGGCCAGGCTACGGTAAGTATTTTTGGCGCGGCGAACACCTTTAACGTGGCTAACATTGATCAATCGTCGCTGGAGTGTGAGGGGGCGTCCTTGACGTGCGACACTCCTACTGATCTGAACAATGACGGTATCCTCGACTTACCTTGCAGGGTGAATACTTGTCCGACCTTTGGACCTGCCCTCGGGCAATTGCCGCGGATCGCCCCCGGGGTCGTGAGCGCGACTTGTACGGGTCAGCTGAACCCTGTTGGAACAGCGCCTGGGACACAAATCGTGGGCATTGCTGACGTTGATGTATCTCCTAAGTAGCAACGCGAGCGAAACTGGACGTGGGGGAGCAATTCTGCCACCTCACGTCCCGGTCGCATATCTCTCGCTCGGCCGGTCGTTGTAGTAGGCAAGAAGGAAAGATGATGACGCGAAGATGTCAGGGCTATTTTCTGGCTGTGCTGTTTGCAGCGCTACTGAACGCAGCAGGCGTGCTCTTATCTGTTGGATATGCCCAAACGAACATTACCTCGAGCGGCCTAGGGACTACGATCAACGGATCTACAAGTGCACCATGTCTTAGTGGAACATGTACTATCACCGGGGGAGATCGAAGAGGCCAAAATTTATTTCATAGTTTTGGTCGTTTTGATATTGGCGTAAACAATACCGCGAATTTTAGCAATGACACCGGACTCGGCACGTCGAACATCATTGGCCGAGTTACCGGAGGACTAACTTCCAATATCTTTGGGACTATTCAAACGACGAATTTCGGCGCCGCAAATCTATTTTTGATGAATCCGGCCGGTTGGATTTTTGGGTCCACGGCGCGGCTCAACGTCGGCGGCTCGTTTCACGCCACAACCGCCAACTACATCAACCTCGGGGCCGATGGCGTTGTCTATGCCGATCCGACGAAAGCAAGCGCGCTGACTTCGGCGTCTCCGTCCGCTTTCGGCTTTCTCGCAGCTAATCCTGGGGGGCCCATCAATCCTGGGCCCATCAATGTGCAAGCCGGGACGTTAACTGGGAGCACTTTCACCGTGTTGCAGGTGCCCCCCGGGAATAACACGCTGTCGTTCGTTGGAGGGCCGGTGAATGTTGGCCCACCGGCTGGGCAGTTGCGTGGCGGCTGGGTGCGTGCGCCCGGTGGGCGCGTGAATCTGGTGAGCGTTGCTTCCGAGGGCGAAGCGGCCTTCGACGGCAGTGGATTTAACGTCGATTCATTTCAGCAACTCGGGCAAATCAACATCACGGGAGGCAGTATCGTCGACGCCAAGAACGTATTCATAAGGGGTGGTGATCTAGCGATCACTAGCGCCGCGATCTTTCCGGGATTTTTTACCTCAGTGGCTCCTACCGCCACTTCGAATAATGCTCCAGCGCCTCCGGTCGGCGGCGGAGAAGTCAATATCCGCGTCGCCAACGGTGTGACCATTGGTGGACCATTTAACTTGGTTGCTCCCGGTATCCAATTTGTGGGGCCATTGGGGGCGAACAACTCTATTGTGGCGGCCGATGTGCCCAATATTACTATCCAGGCAGGCTCTTTCCGCTTAGTAGGACAACCCGCGACGGCCAGGGGCAGCCAGCCGCAGATACAGACCATTAGGAGGGGGCCGGGAAGGTCCCCGTTGATAACCATTTCGGCGGATACGGTAGAGGTGCGAAACGGAGCTTTCATACTCGCCGGAAATTTCTATGCGAATTCTGCAGCGGAGGGCGCTGGCGAGATCGTCGTCAATGCGAGAGACGTAACGCTTTCTTCAGACGGGAATCTCGTATTTAGCGGGAGTCCCGTATTTACGGGCTTGGCAGCCCAAGGAACCTTTCATCCAAGCTATGGGGTTCTGACGGGTCCGGCTCCATTCTCTGAACTTCTTACCACCGCGGATAGCGGGTCGATTACCATTAATGCTACCGGCAAGTTGACCATGCTCGGAGCAGCAGGGGTCACTACCGACAGTTTGGCCTTTGGCAGGAGCGGTAATGTGACGATAAACGCTCGCGACGTGCTGCTTGTCGGCGCTGGGGCTAACACGGGGGCGATAGCGGCTCAAAGCATACTGGCCGGTGCGTCAGGAAATGTCACGATTAATGCTACAGGAGCGATTGACGTACAGAATGGATTTCGCGTCAGTACCAATACAGGAGGAAGCGGTGATGCTGGAGTCGTGAGCCTCACGGGAGCATCAATTACAGTGACAGGGGCTGACACACGGATACAGAGTGGGACTGCTCAGCCGCCCGATAGTGACACTAATCTCCGCACCTTTGCACGCTTATTCAACGCTTTTTTCACAAATGACCCGAGGTTTCGGACTCCAATTCCAAACACGGACGCGGCTTATCCAACGTTGCGCGCACTGCTAGGTGTGAAGCCGCGGCCAGGCGACCTCATGGATGTACTAAATCAATTGAACGCGCTCGGCTTGACCAAAGTCGCCGATCTCATCCCAGGCGATGGGGGTAAGGTTGCCATCATCAACACGCCTATATTGATCCTGGACGCCGGCGCGAGGATAGAAACATCAACCCTTTGGGACGGGAACGCGGGTGCAATTCTAGGGGAGGTCGGTTCGCTGTCTATCAAAGGCGGTGCATCAATTCGTAGCCGCAGCGGAGGAGAACGTTCACCAGATGGCGTAATCATCGGCACTGGTACTGCCGGCGATATTACCTTCGGGGATGGGGACACGATTTCAATCTCAGATGTCAATAGCACCATATCGACAACGACTTTTGGCAACGGTAATGCCGGCACTATTTCCCTCAGCGCTAATAACGTCGACATTCAGAGTGGTGGGAGTGTTACTTCGGAAAGCGGCGGGACACTCGCGGGTAAGTTGTTCGCGGGCACCGGTAATGCCGGGCAGATCAATGTGTCCACACCGTCGTTAACGATGACTGGCGGGACAATATCCGTAAAGACTTCCGGGGCTGGCAATGCTGGTGATATCTCGCTGAATGTCGCCAACTTTACAGAGTCCGATGGCGCTAGGGTCGACAGCAGCACGTTGGGTGCCGGCCGAGGGGGAGACTTAACAGTGACGGCGGCCAACTCGGTTTCGATCGCCGATCAGGGAAGCGGATTGTTTAGCACCGCCTCGGGCACGGGAGCTGGGGGGAACGTCGCGGTTGAAGCGGCAAACATCAAGATCCTTAATGGAGCATTGATCTCAGCCAGCAGTACAGGAACCGCCACGGCCACGGCGGGGAATGTCAATATAGTTGTCGGTGACACGTTGCGCATGGACGGCGGGACGATCACGACGGCTGCCTCGGAGGCTGCTGGCGGCGACATCACCATCACCCACACGGGATCTATGTTAAATCTGACCAACAGCCAAATCACGACCAGCGTCAACGGTGGGTTGGGCGGCGGAGGAAACATCGCGATTGGTGCCGAGCTCGATTCCTCTGGTAACCTCGTAAACATTAACCCCTTTGACTTTATCGTGCTCAACAATAGTGGCATCCACGCCAATGCCTTTGGCGGCCCTGGGGGCAACATCAATATCTTCACGGACCTGTTGCTGAGCAGTGTGCCAATCGCTAGCGCAATCACCGCGTCGTCGGCCTTGAACACGCCGGGTACCATCGATATTCAGGCTACAATTACGCAGTTCACTAGCAATGTTTCCCAATTGCCCGAGGCTCCGCTTCAGGCCACGGAGCTGCTCCGCGCGACCTGCGCGGCGCGGGTCGCTTCCGGCAAGTTGAGCAGTTTGGTGCTTGGGGGACGCGGTGGTCTGCCGCTCGAACCCGGCGGGTTGTTGCCGAGTCCGGTTTATCTGGGCGCCGACTCGGCCATTAGTTTTGACAATCACGGCCGACCCGGCGAACGACCGACTCTATCACCTTCGAGCTTTTCTATTTTAGCATCGGACAACGAGCGCCCGCTGCTGCGCATGGGATGGGATCAGTTTCAGTTGGCCAAGACGACTTTGGGCCTAGACTGCTCCCAATAGCGGTCCTGAATCTGCCGAAGTTTTTCGGATGGTGAAGATAGGGCTCAGCCGATTCGTTTTCGTTTTATCTTTGGCCATTATCGCGCGCGGCGCTTTTTCTTATGCCCAAACCCCTCCCGTCATCGACCCCACGGGGCGCTCTGGTGAACCGCCGCGGCTGCGCGAGGAAGAGCCTCGACCAGCACCCAAAGCGCCTCCCGTAATCTTGCCTCCCGCTCCTGTTCCAAAAGAGAAGGCAGGGGTCCCGCCTGTTCGCGCGTTCGTTCGCGAGATCCGAGTTATTGGCAGCACAGTTTTCTCTCCTGAAGAACTAGCTACGGTGACCGGCCCATATCAAAATCGGGAAGTCACAACGGAGGATCTAGAGGCGCTTCGGATCGCGCTGACTCTTCTGTATATCAACCGGGGCTATGTTAACTCCGGGGCGATTCTGCCGGACCAGACCATTACCGATGGCGTGGTGACTTTTCGCATCATCGAAGGAGAATTGACTCAGGTAGAGTTGGAAGGGAATCGGTGGTTTCGCTCCAGTTATCTGGAAAAACGCTTTTCGCTTGCGGCCGGCCCGCCTCTGAACATCAATTCTCTGCAGGAGCGACTGCAACTTCTGCTCGAAGATCAACGCATCCAGCGCTTGAACGCTCAGCTGAAGCCGGGACTGAGAGCCGGTGAAGGCATTCTCGACGTACGAGTGGAAGAGCGTCCTCCCTACAAGCTCTGGTTTGAATTTAATAACTACCAGTCAGCCTCGGTCGGAGAGCTCCGTGGCATCGTCTCGGTCGAGCACGAAAACCTTACCGGCAATGGCGATATCCTCACGGCACGCTACGGCAGATCGGAAGGTCTTAATCCGCTGCTCGATTTCAGATACTCGTTGCCCGTCACCGCCCGTGACACGACTCTCAGTCTGCAATACCGCAAGAATACCTTTGCGATCGTCGAGCCGCCGTTTGAGAAGCTCGACATCAAAAGTGAGTCAGACGTCTATACGCTCGCGTTAAGACAGCCCATCTATCGTACGCTTAACACGGAAGTCGGGCTGGAACTTATGGGCGAGCGCCTTTCGTACAAAGAATTTCTCCTCGGTGAGCGATTCAGCCTTTCGCCCGGAGCGCACAACGGGCGTTCGATTGTGACGGCGCTCCGATTCGCTCAGGACTTCGTCTATCGCACGCAGAATCAAGTGATCGCGGCCCGATCGCGCTTTTCATTTGGGGTGAATGCGCTGGACGCGACGATCAACCACAACGGCGCGCCGGACAGCAGGTTTTTCGCCTGGCTCGGTCAGTTTCAATGGGTTCAACGTCTCGGAATTCTCGACAGCCAACTGATCTTCAGGTCGGATGTGCAACTCGCAAACGATTCGCTGATGTCGCTCGAACAGATCGTCTTAGGCGGCCGATACAGCGTAAGAGGATATCGGGAAACTACGATGTTGCGCGACCGCGCGCTGATCACTTCGCTGGAATTACGTGTGCCGGTAATTCGCAATACCCGATGGGCGGATTACCTCGAAGTAGGACCGTTTTTCGACTTCGGTAGAGGTTGGAACCGAGATCGTTCGACGCCTGCTCCACAAGATATTTCCAGCGTAGGTGTTGGCTTACGCTGGGGAGCCACCTCCTCTTGGCCCGTGCTCCTGCGGCCCCAGTTCGAACTATACTGGGGCCATCGCTTGCGGAAAGTTGAAAGACCGGAGAACACGGCGCAAGATAACGGGTTTCACTTCCAGGTTATTCTTGCGGCGTTCTAGGTCGCTAATCATTGATTCCCGTCAAACCCACCTGAGAGAGCAGTGCGGCGCGCTGTTTGCGCAGAGTCTGGTCCTGCGGCGAAGCGTCGATCAGATCCGACATCGCAGCAATGGCATCGTACCAGATTCCAGCTTCCGCATAGAGTGACGCAAGCTCCGATTTATTTGCTGTCGTCAGTTTGGTTTTCAGATCGCCCGGCACATCAATTCGCGCGATGGCGCCACCGGCGAGTATATCTTTCGATCGATGATCGGAATCCGGGATCACGGTGACAAACCACTGATACGCCGCCCCGGACTTGAGCCGGATATTGTGATCCGCCAAGCGGATGCGATGCACACCTGCGTTAACCGGAGCCGGAAGACGAGTTTCCAGGATAGGTTGAACGCCCTCAGGGTCCATCACGGTAAGTTCCACTGGAAGCGAAGTCGGGCCTGAAATAAACCAGTACAGCGAAGGCTGTTCGCT
>DATBSH010000261.1:0-3567 GCA_036559885.1 Pyrinomonadaceae bacterium | reverse complement strand
GCTGACAATCTCCAACTTGCGTGAAGCGCGCTGAATGGTCATAGCTTGGAATGCTATCCAGGCGGGTTTTAGGCGGCAAGGTAATGGTGGGAAGCACTAAGTCGCTGTGACTAAAAGATCTCTTTCATGGTGCAAATCAAGATACCAGTGTTCTTGCTAGTCGCTCCAGTAGGCATCGTTGTCCGGCCCACTGACGCATAGTTAAAGAAAGCATATATTGGCGCATCGCAATGTTCTGAATCCCCTAATCATGCGTTGGGAAGTTTCATTTCAAGTCTCGAGTAGGAAGAAAGGATTCGATCTATGGAGGGCTTACGAGTTGTGCAGATCACAAACGGCCTCGGCGCAAAAATTGAAGTTGAGCTGGAGTTTGAAGGCGATAGGGAAGGCGGATCAATCACGATTGAGGGTATCAATTATCACTTTGAACGACTTAAGAAGGAACGGTTACTTAGCTATTATAAGATAGATGATGATCCTGACTACCAGCCACAAACGGATGCGGATGGTTACTGTTATTTGATTGCCCCGTTCTCGGAGTAGGATGTTTCGGTGCTCCCTCGGCGATCACAAAATCGAATCCTTGGGTCAACAGACGGCTGATATGGGCTCAAATAGTTTTGAAACCAATTTCTTGTAGATACTCAAAGGTTGGGTCGTAAAACTCAGGTTTGCGAGTTGGGTCCTCCGAATCACCGTGAGGTACGACAATCACCATCCCCTGTCGGGCGCGAGTGAGAAGAACGCGGTAAGCGTTCTTGAGGTACTGTTGTCGGTGCAGTAGATTGATGTGCTTCCACTTCGAGCCGTGAAATCTCCAATGCTCCCAGCCCTTGCGCGCATGCCTAAAATCCGCATCCCACGTCACGCATGCCCAGTCCAGTTCAAGACCTTGTACAGCGAATTCCGTTGCCACATCCTCCAAATAATATGATGAACGTACGTCTTCCTTTGGACTGAGAAACCAATTGACAGGTTTCACTGGCGCTTTAACATTGATTGCATGAGGCTTTAGTCGTTCTGCTTGAGAAGAAACAACAATTCCGTAGCGTTCAGAACCCCGCGCATGGTTTCTCAGCCATTTTTTTGCCTTGGAAAGATCGCGCGTGATGACGATCGGATACTTCTGGTTCAAACCAGCCAGCGTGTTTCGCGCGTCCTGAGCTTCAAGGTCCAATAGCTCCTTTACCAGCCGAGATACGTTCTCATCGCGAAATGAACGCATCGACACTGATAGGTGCAGCTCTTCCTTGGTCGTTACATTTGAGAGTGTTTGAAATTGTTCTAACGCGTGGCCAGCGGCATATTCGCTGTCCGTAAGCCGGGACGATACGTAAACATGCCAATCCGCGAAAGACCGATTAAGTGCGTCAATCCATTCGCTGATACCTGCCTCGCCAGTATTGATTTCCTGACCACCGCCAACTAGACAAACAACGACCGCCCAATCGTGGTGGCGATTAAGGCAAGAGATGAGGAATTCAGGCTCAGATTTATTGAAGTTGGAAACACGCTTTTTGCGTCGCATGAAGCTAGCGGTTTGCTCTAGATTCCATGCACGCTGCGCTTCGTCGAATAATGCTACATGCTCGATAGGAGGGCCGTGATCTATGAGGCATTCGTCGCGGAAGTTATGAACATTCTGAATGAAGGCCTTCACCCTGCTTCTTGCCTCGCCCAAGCCCGTATTCCGTCCGAGCTCTTTGTCACGTCTGACTCGATCTCTGGCTAACGCTTCACGCAGAACCGCTACCAAAGGTGCATTTCCGGAAAGGAAAACGCTATAGAGTTCGTCTGATTCATCGCGCCGCTGGGTCGCAATGTTAAGCCCCACTAGTGTCTTGCCCGCCCCAGGCACGCCTGTCACAAAGCAAATGGCTTTGAAAGAATTCTCTCTTGCAGACTGAACAATTTCGGCAATTGCACTTGAGGTAACCGTTAGATTGATGGCTGACGCGTCACTGCGTGAGATGTCGCTCACTGAGTGATTGTTATAGAGAGCCATCGCCGCTTCAATGATCGTTGGAGTGGGCGAATATCGTCCCGCTTCCCATTCTGCAACATCGATTGCGTCATCAGCGGCGAAGTCCAACACTCGGCGAAGAGTCTCTGCAAGCAGTTCGACATTGCAACGCATTGGCATAAGTACTTTATCGTTGTGCACCGTAGCGAGAATTGGAGGTGTACTCGCGGACGCATTGGTTGCTATGACGATTGGAGCGATGAATAAATCGCGGCTAGTCTCATGAAAGTTCTTCAAGTCGAGCGCGTAGTCGTAGACTTGGCTAAGTGCATGAGACGTGAACTGCTTTTCGCCAACCTTGAACTCCAGAACAAAGAGCACTGAACCAATTAGTAGTACAACGTCAATTCGACGACCCATTCGCGGAATTGAATATTCGAAGTAAATCTGTCCTTGTACATTCGCGAGAACGTCTTTCAGAATTCTGATTTCCTCACGCCAGGCTTCTCTTTCGGGGAGTTCTATGGCGAATTCGCTATTTGTAACGAGTGTGCCCAGAATGTCAGTTGGTGAAGCGGTAAGAAACGTCGTGATCGAATCAGAGTGATAATCTCGTTTCATACTAGGGTGAAGCCCGAGTTGGAATCAGCGGTGCAACTCGGGTGAGCGGATGGTAAACCGAAATGGCCCAATTCGCTAAGCTTGCGAACAACACCGCGGCTCCGCCGCTTGGGCTGTGCCCCTACCGTAAGGTTACTGTTAATTATGGGGAGGGCCAGGAAATAGGGGCGCAGCCCCAAAGGAAACTACCGATTGCGCCGAAAGGTCGGAAACTGTCGGAGACCTTCCGCACATCGGGCGGCAAACCCCGCTTGCGTTTGCGCTATGAGTTTGGAAGAGACGTCAGCGATTCATAAGAGACTAAGACGGAAAAGAAAGAATCTGCACACCTTGCTACGACATCGCAAACCAAAGTTTGCGCTACATCACCCGGCCTTCTGCCAGACAATCGAATACCGCCACAAGAAGTGCTTCTTAATCTTCGCGCCAGGCAGCACCGACGCGCAAAGTGTATGCACCTCAGTCATCGTCGGATAGAGATCATGGCGCTCGTGTGCGGCCCAGGCGGCGCGCACTTCGCGGCGCGGGAGCAGGCGGCCGTGATGTATCAACCTCAGGGAGGTGCTCACTGGGACGGCCAAAAGGTTTAAGAGTGAATCCGATAAGCTGGCAGGCTCGAATAGATCGAGGACCAGCAGAACTCCACCTGGTTTAAGTGCCGCCTTCATCTTCAACAACATCTTCGGAAAAGGCAGGTGATGAAGGGTGGCGATGGTCGCTATACAATCGAAGCTCGCGATAGGAAAAGGCACGTCGCGGACGTCAGCGAGCTGGAACTCAATATTCGGAAACTGCGCAGAGTGCTCGCGAGCAAGGCGAATCATCTCGGGCGACAGGTCAACGGCCAGCACATGCTGTGAACGCTCGGCCAGGCGTCTTGCGAACCCACCTGTGCCGCAGCCAATTTCCAACACGTTATGACAGTTTGGCGGAAGATGTCGGAGAAGGAAGTTGTGATAATGATCGTTGTGAGTTGCACCATC
>DATBSH010000260.1:0-3393 GCA_036559885.1 Pyrinomonadaceae bacterium | reverse complement strand
ATAATTCCCGTGACGTTCTATCTGGTCGAGAAAGTCACTATGAGGTTCAGTAAAAAACATGCTACCGACCTCACTACACCTGAGCCGCGGCCGGCGACGGGAGACTAAAACGGTGATTGAAGTAGTCACAAAAGTATCGTCTGCGATCGTCGCTGTTAGCTTGTTGGCGGGTACTGCAGCTGGCCAGAAGAAGAATGAGCGTCCGCCGGTCAGCGTACCAAATGAGTTTCGTGGAGCAGAAATCTCTGTGCCAACGGATCAGACCTCGATTGGCGATTTGAAATGGTTTGAGATCTTCAAGGACGACGAACTGCAGAAGATGGTGCGCACCGCGATGGTGCAAAACTATGATCTGCGTCTGGCTGTCGCCAAAATCAATGCCGCACGCGCAAATCTGGGTCTTGCGCGATCAGATCAGTTCCCTCAGTTTTCTGCCGGCGCAGATCTCACCACCAGCCGCTCATCAGTGAATGGGCCCTCAGGCGCTTTCGGACAAGGTGGACGTAGTCGCAGTTTTGGTAGCGTCTTTTTGAGTCTGCTCACATTTGAGTTGGACGTTTCGGGGAGGTTACGTCAACAGACTAAAGCTGCGCGGGCTGAACTTCGCGCTTCAGAGGAGGATCGAACGGCGGTTCAGACGATTGTCGTCGGAGATGTCGCAGCCGGATACTTTAGTTTGATCGAGCTGGACAGCGAATTAGATATAGCCAAGCAGACCTTAGCAACGCGACAAGAATCGCTACGACTTATCACGCTACGTCAGCAGGGTGGATTGGCGACGGCTTTGGATGTTCGCCAGGCTGAGGAGTTGGTTTACCAGGCATCACAGACAATTCCCGATACAGAACGCCATATTGCGCAGACAGAAAATCAACTAAGTTTTATCCTCGGTAACAATCCTGGATCCATCACACGTGGTCGGCCGCTGGATCAGCAACAAACACTTCCGACTGTTCCGGCAGGTCTTCCCTCCTCTTTGCTCGAACGGAGACCAGACATTCGCGCTGCCGAGCAGAACCTGGTTGCTCAACGCGCGCTAGTCTCCGCCGCAAAGAGAGCTTTTTTCCCGACCATCAGTTTGACGGGACTATTTGGTTTTGAAAGCAATCAACTGTCGAACCTGTTTACTGGACCGAGTAAGGCCTGGTCCTTCGTACCACAGATCTCTCAGCCAATCTTTACAGGCGGCCGGCTCAAGTCAGAGGTGAAATTCGCAAGAGCACAACAGGAGTTCGCACTCGTTCAGTATCAACAAACGATTCAAAATGCATTTAAAGAAGTATCAGATGCTCTCGTTCAATATCAGAAAGTTCGAGAGATTCGCGCTCAACAAGAGTTGCTCGTGGCAACCTTGCGTGATAGATCCCGCCTGGCACATCTCCGATACGAAGGCGGCGTTGACACGCTTTTGAATGCGCTCGACTCGGATCGTGAGTTATTCAACGCTGAGCTTACCTTAACTCAGACCAAACGCAACGAACTGTTGTCGCTGGTACAGCTCTACAAGGCTTTGGGCGGTGGATGGCAACAATGAACTTCGTTGCCCGAAAAGCCACGTTTGTCCACTCTCGCGCCTCACAAGCTGATTCAAATCGGCCCAACGACGTTCATGGGACTCTATTATCCAGCTCTTCACCATCACCTCTAGGGTGCGTTGACGCTTTATTCTCGAGGAAGAAATCGCTACGTCGCGTGTAACTTTCCGGTCCAATCGCTTCACTATTTTGATGGGAGTTTTCATTACGTTTGAAGCAGGTGGACCTCTTCTAGCCCCTGAAGAGGCCCCCACTTCGAGCACAACCATCCCGCAATAGCGTGCTCACTTAAAAATCTCTGTTCAGGCTGGTAGCAATGCTTCTACCGGCCAGCGTAACCGCACCAATCTTAGGGCTAACGCCGCTCACGCTTTAGAATGAGCTTTCACCCTGTAGCTTGCCAAAAGCGCTCGTTCCCGAACGTCCCGAGGAATTCTTCCTCATCATCTTGCGGCATAGGTCGGAATATTCCGAGCTTCTTCATTTTCGTGATCAGAGTAGTGCGCTTCAGTCCCAACCGCATTGCCGCTCCCCGCGGTCCCCCGATCACCCAACGGGTCTTGTGCAGTGCCGTCAGGATCACCTTTCGCTGTGAATCGTCGAACGAGGTTCCAGTGTGCGATAGTTGTAAAGGATTGTTCTCCAATTTAGGCAACGGATTCGGGAGCACTCCGTTGTCTGCTCGAATCACAGCGCGCTCGATCAGGTTCTGAAGCTCGCGCACGTTTCCGGGCCAAGAATAGGCTTCCAGGGCAGCCAGCGTTTTATCCGATATGGAATAGATTTGCTTACCCATACGTTGGGAAAATATTTGCACAAAATGAGATACCAATAACGGAATGTCCTGCCGGCGCTCTCGCAGCGGTGGCAGTACAATGGGAAACACGTTGAGCCTGTAATAGAGATCGCTGCGAAATTCTTTAATCGCCACCATCTCCGCCAGGTCGCGGTGGGTTGCCGCAAGCACACGGACGTTGATGTGATGTGTCCGGCCGCTGCCTAAGCGCTCAAACTCGTGTTCCTGTAAGACGCGAAGTAGTTTGGGCTGCAAAGCCAGTGGCAAATCTCCGATTTCATCCAGAAACAAGGTGCCGGTATCAGCCAATTCAAAGCGGCCGATTTTCTGCGCGATGGCTCCCGTAAAAGCCCCCTTCTCGTGTCCGAATAACTCGCTTTCTAACAACTCGAAGGGAATGGCGGAGCAATTTAATTTAACAAAAGGTCGTTCGCAACGTGCGCTAAGATCATGAATGGCACGCGCAATCAGTTCCTTTCCAGTACCCGTTTCTCCCAGAATCAGCACAGTGGAATCTGTCGGCGCTACGCGTTCCACTTCCGAAAGTGCAAGGTTGAGAGCAGAGCTATTACCGATGATTTGCGGGAATCTACCTTCAATAGAGTCTTGAAGACGCGTCGGAACTTTGTTTAGATTTTGCATGGCCCACTCCTTAATTGCTCTTCGTAAAGTGCATAGTCACACGTTCGTCTCGTCTGTTCTAAGGCTGAACGAATGCTTTTTAGCAACCGCTCGTCACTAAAAGGCTTGTCCAGTAGCGCGACAACACCAGGCCCCATTGCTTGGCGACATCACCGAAATCAGATTGCCATTCATTGTTCATGTAACCGTCGGGACTTACTGTGGACCATGCCTCCCCTTGAGAATCACTGCATCTTCTTTCAACTCGGCCCTGGTTAGTCATTTGTCTGCGTCGCAAATGCATCTTTCTAACGAGCCTTTTTCTTCTACTCACCATTTCAGTCACCTCCTAAAACACGTTGTCTCTGGTCTGACCGCAACTTACTCAGGCAGCCGCCACGGCTTGTTGACTTCGTACCCGACCCCCAGGCAGGGCATTAA
>DATBSH010000259.1:0-9397 GCA_036559885.1 Pyrinomonadaceae bacterium | reverse complement strand
ATGGACGCGCGCTTTTAGGCGTGTCTTGTAACGCTCAAGTAATCCGCGGTTACCGTTGATGATTCAATTTAAATGGTCGGTTCGGCGTCGCTATCGCTTGGCGCCTGAGCCTGCGCTTAATGCTGCGGGCCAGCTCTTGTTGTTGAGTGAGGGACTGGCCGCGGGAAATTGGTCCCGGATTATTGCCCACTAGCAGACTAATCTGATTCTCAGTCTGCTCGATTGCTCGCTCCGTGGGCCGGGTTGAGCACGTGTCGAACGTGTCGAGCCACCGTCTCTCCGTGTCGCTAGGACGACAACACGAATTGATCGTGGCACTTCGATACCAGGAACATTACAAGAGTGACCTTGCATTGGGATGCGCCATCTCGTGGGACTTGCGAAGGATCGTTGACGCACGGCGACTTTCTTTTACCACGCGGAAAATCAGTTGTCGGTATTGGTCCAATCCTTGCGATAATTCTCGTGATCTTGGTGCGGCTTCTGAAGGAGAACCGCATAAGAATTTCACGCTAAAATCGGAGCAGCGAGTGATGAACAAACAGAAGCTAAAATACTTTCGTAACCTTCTCCTCGAACAGCGCCGTCAGGCAATTGAAGACCTGCGAGCCGATAGGGCCACCGCGCTCGAAGGCAATGACGGCGTAGAGGATGCTGGCGAAATGTCAGAGTTTGACCTCAATCAATCGACTGCTCTTACCCTCGCCAGCCGTCAGTCGCAACTCCTCGAAGAAATTGACGAAGCGTTGGGCCGAATTGAAGACGGTACTTATGGCCAGTGCTCCCGGTGTGGCAAGCCGCTCGATGAGGAGCGACTCAAGGCAATGCCAACCGCTAAATATCATGCCGAATGTCAGGCAGCCATCGAGGCTGCGCAAGGGATAGCAACACCTACCCTCTAACTCACGCCTTCATCCGCAAGACACTTTTGTGACACCGCCAGTCTTGACGGCGAGATGTAACCAGGCGTGTCGAAATTCGCGACAATCTGACCTAATAACGACATTGATTGCGAACATCGTTAAAAGGACTCGCTTGATGGTCACGCAAATCAATATTGATGGTGGCCCGCTTCTTGCCATGGGCTTCACTGTTGCGACTGTTGAGGAGGAACGTATGAAAGAATCAGGCGAAAGTCGCCAACTTACCGAGGGTGACCAACAAGCCTTCCACACAGCCTGTACAGGAATTGCGAGCTTGCTTATTATCTGCAGTAAACCTAAGCAACATAGGCGGTGATCGTGAGCGGTCTCTGGCCCATCATCGTTTACTTTATCGCCGTGCTCGTGCTCGTTGCGAGCATGCTGGTCTTCTCGTACGTACTAGGACAGCGCCATTCCGAAAAAGCGACGGGTCAACCTTACGAATCAGGTATCGTGTCGACGGGCTCTTCGCGAATACGTTTCTCTGTAAAGTTCTATCTGGTGGCAATGCTGTTCGTGATCTTTGATCTCGAAGTAGCATTCGTCATCGCATGGGCCATTGCTTTCCGTGAAGTGGGCTGGGGTGGTTATCTTGGAGTGTTGTTTTTCATTGGCGTGCTCGTCGCTGCTCTGTTTTACGAGTGGCGTCTCGGAGCCCTTGACTGGGGATCAAGTCGACAGAATCGAATCAAATAGTTTGCAGCATAGCTCTTTTTCAAAACCAAAAGAACGTATAAGCTCAGGACCAAAGTTCACGCCCTAGCATAGAATTCAGGCATGGGACGAGCGCTCCAGATCCCGCTTCCATGCCAGTCAGTGGGGATCGCTGTCCTCGGAGGTTTAGTTATGAAAACCGTTAGAGACATTCTACGGATCAAAGGGGGCGACGTTTGGTCTACGACGCCCGACTCCACTGTCTATGAAGCGCTCAAATCGATGGCTGAGAAGAACGTGGGAGCTTTGGTGGTACTGGATGCGGACACGGTAGTCGGCATCATTTCGGAACGGGACTATGCCAGAAAGGTAATCCTGCATGGCAGATCGTCCAAAGAGATCAGGGTAAGAGACATAATGACAAGCGAAGTGTATTACGCGCGCCCAGAACAGGATCTCCAGGAATGCATGGCGCAGATGACTGACAAGCGCATTAGGCATCTTCCTGCGCTGGAGAATGACCGATTGGTTGGCGTCATTTCGATCGGCGATGTAGTAAAGGCTCTCATCGCTGAGCACGAGTCCACCATAAAGCACCTCGAAGATTACATTACGGGAGGTCGTTAGATTCGCCTTGCGATGGTCATTAACCAAACCCGATTCATCGTCTTTAATTGACCGGGGCGATGCTTCCTTCGAAGAGTCCGTTCGCCGCAGTCTAATTCTGGCACGCCTGCAGGATCTACTGGCATGGGGTCGCAAGAATTCGATTTGGCCATTCAACTTTGGTCTGTCGTGCTGCTACGTCGAGATGGCGACGAGTATTACGAGCAAATACGACATCGCTCGTTTTGGCGCGGAGGTAATTCGAGGGACCCCACGCGAAGCAGATGTGATGGTGATCGCCGGAACAGTCTTCATCAAGATGGCCCCGATTATCAAACGACTTCACGAACAGATGATGGAGCCACGCTGGGTAGTCTCTATGGGTTCGTGCGCGAACTCAGGCGGAATGTACGATATCTACAGCGTCGTCCAGGGAGTTGATAAGTTCCTGCCAGTGGACCTCTACGTGCCTGGGTGTCCACCGCGGCCAGAAGCTTTTATGGAAGGTCTGACGCTGTTACGGACAGCGGTAGGTAACGAAAGGCGTCCGCTGAGTTGGGCCGTTGGTCCGCAGGGTGTGAGCCGCCCGGCACCACCTTCGATGAGAGACTTGAAGCGAGTCCAACGGCAGCGCACGACGTCACTGCGTTCACCAGACGAGGTTTGAGAGAACCAGTTGCCAACGCGCCGCAAGAGGTTCGTTTCCAAGAAGCAGGGTGCTTGGCTCGAGGAGGTTAACTCGAATGCTAGCAGTAGAGAGTGCCCCGACGATCTTCGAGGACTTGAAACGCACCTTTGGCGATCGGTCCTTTACGACACAACACACCCGCGACGAAACGCCAACTATCTGGGTCGATAAGAACAGCGCGCATGGGGTGCTATATGGTCTAAAGACGGCAATCCCACAGCCCTATCGTACACTCTATGATCTGACTGCCATCGACGAGCGGGTGCGATCCCATCGCGATGATCAACCGCCCAGCGATTTCACCGTCATCTATCATCTGCTCTCTTACGAGCGCAACCAAGACATTCGCCTGAAAGTGGCGCTCAAAGGTGAGTCTCCCTCGCTGCCAACCGTGACGAACATCTGGCCCGCGGCGAATTGGTACGAGCGCGAAATCTGGGACATGTTTGGCCTCATCTTTGAAGGCCATCCTCACCTTGAACGAATTCTGATGCCGCGCACCTGGGAAGGCCATCCTCTACGAAAAGAACATCCCGCGCGTGCGACTGAAATGGGCCCGTTCCGCCTAACGGAAAACAAACAGGAAGCCGAACAGGAGGCGCTCAAGTTTCGTCCCGAAGAGTGGGGCCTGACTCGTCACAGCGAAGACACAGACTTCATGTTCCTCAATTTGGGTCCGCAGCATCCAGGCACTCACGGAGTGCTACGCATAGTGTTGCAACTTGATGGCGAGCGCATCGTCGATGCGATACCTGATATTGGTTATCACCACCGCGGCGCAGAGAAGATGGGCGAGCGACAGTCCTGGCATACATTCATTCCCTACACGGACCGCATCGACTATTTGGGGGGCGTGATGAACAACCTCGCCTACGTGCTGGCAGTTGAGAACCTTGCTGGAATTGAAGTACCGGACAGGGTGAAGATGATTCGCGTGATGATGTCGGAGTTTTTTCGTCTCGCGAGCCACCTGGTCTGGTACGGAACATTCGCGCAAGATCTCGGAGCACTCTCGCCTGTCTTTTATATGTTCACTGATCGTGAGCGAATCTTCGACGTGGTCGAAGCGGTATGCGGCGGTCGTATGCATCCAAATTGGTTTCGCATAGGCGGTGTCACACAGGATTTGCCCCGCGGCTGGGATAGATTGGTTCGCGATTTCGTCGTTTACTTTCCGGCGCGGCTTTCCGAGTACGACAAATTGGTCATGCGGAATAGTATTTTCAAAGCCCGCACAGTAGGAGTTGGTCGTCAGCCGCTGGAAGAAGCGATCGAGTGGGGCGTTACCGGACCGAACCTGCGCGCGTGCGGCTTTGAGTGGGATTTTCGCAAAAAAAGGCCTTACTCAGGCTACGATCAATTAGAGTTTGATATTCCGACGGCAGATGGTGGCGACTGCTATGGCCGCGCGCTCGTGCGCGTCGAGGAGATGCGCCAGAGCTTGCGTATTATCGAGCAGTGTCTCAACAACATGCCCGCGGGTCCTTACAAGTCGGACCATCCCTTAACTACCCCGCCTATCAAAGAACAAACGATGCACGACATCGAAACTCTGATCACTCATTTTCTTAGTGTGAGTTGGGGGCCTGTAATGCCACCTGGAGAAGCGTTCGCCGGCATCGAAGCGACGAAAGGAAACAACGGTTATTACCTAATCAGCGACGGCAACACCATGCCCTATCGAGTGCGCATTCGCACACCCTCGTTTGCGCACATGCAAATACTTCCGCGGCTGAGTAGTGGCCTGATGATTCCAGACCTCCTGGCGATACTGGGAAGTCTGGATTACGTGCTGGCTGATGTGGATCGTTGATTGATCAAAAGCACCAATGCTGCCAGATGAGATCAAAAACGAAATAGAAGCTGAGATGGCTCACTACCCGCGCAAGCAGGGTGTATGTATCGATGCACTTAAGGTTGTGCAGCGGCATCGCGGATGGGTATCAGACGAAAGCCTCCGCGAGCTGGCGGAGTTTCTTGAGATGACGCCGGATGAACTGGATAGCGTGGCAACGTTTTACGACAAGATTCTGCGCCGGCCGGTGGGAAAGCATGTGATCTGGATCTGCGACAGTGTGAGCTGCTGGATTATGGGATACGACCAAGTGCGCGACCGTCTGACTGAATTGCTCGGTATAAGACTGGGCGAAACCAGCGCCGAGGGTCACTTCACGATGTTGCCAAATGTATGTCTTGGCGCTTGCGATCACGCGCCCGTCCTGATGATCGACGACGATCTTCATCGTAACGTACAGCCTGACAAGATCGAAGCAATACTCGACAGGTACATAGAACGAAGGACATAGATGGAGAGACCGCTCACGAAAAACATCCGTGCAGACGGCCAGGCGCCGACCCTCAAAGAATACGAGCAGGCTGGCGGCTATGAAGCGGTGCGGAAAGTTCTGCGCGAGTTGACTCCGCAAGCTGTAACTGCACTAGTTAAAGATTCGAACTTGAAAGGGCGAGGAGGCGCAGGTTTTCCGACTGGTTTGAAGTGGAGCTTCGTGCCGATGGGTGATGATGCGCCTCATCCAAAGTACCTTATTGCAAACGCAGACGAGATGGAGCCGGGTACGTTCAAAGATCGGCTACTACTCGAGGGCGATCCGCACCAGTTAATCGAAGGCATGATCATCGCATCCTATGCGATCGAAGCTGACGTCGCTTACATCTTTTTGCGCTGGGCCTATCGTCTAGCCGCTGAACGACTGGCGCGCGCGATCGCCGAAGCGTATGCGAATAACTATCTGGGCCCTAACATCTGCGGATCCGGCCACAGTCTTGAAATGTATCTACACGTGAGCGCGGGTCGTTACATGTGCGGAGAGGAGACCGCACTGCTCAACGCACTCGAAGGCAAACGCGCGACGCCGCGCGCAAAGCCGCCGTTTCCCGCGATCTCCGGATTGTGGGGAAAGCCAACGATAGTGAACAACGTTGAGACGCTTTGCAACGTCCCCCACATAGTGAACCACGGTGCTCAGTGGTACAAGAATTTGAGTCTGACCGGCGAGGGTGGAACGAAGGTTTACGGCGTGAGCGGAAAGGTTAAGCGTCCGGGCGCGTGGGAGCTACCGCTGGGCACGACCGTCCGCGAGATCCTTGAAGAGCATGCTGGCGGACTACGCAACGGTCTGAAATTTCGCGGCGTGATTCCAGGCGGCGCGTCAACGGAATTTCTTCTCGAGCAGCATCTCGACGTGAAGATGGATTTCGAGTCGGTGCAGAAGGCCGGGAGCCGTCTGGGCACTGGTACGATGATCGTCATGGATGATCAAACGTGCCCGGTCGGCCTTGTTCACAACCTTGAACGGTTCTTTGCGCAAGAGTCTTGTGGTTGGTGCACGCCGTGCCGTGAAGGACTGCCCTGGACAGCGAAGATCTTACAAGCCATTGAAAATGGAGATGGGCAGCCGATCGACATGCAAAGGCTCGCGCTGCATACGAAGTTTCTTGGGCCGGGGCAGACCTTCTGCGCACTTGCGCCGGGGGCGATCGAACCACTGCAAAGCGCACTGAACTATTTTCGAGAAGACTTTGAGCGGCACATTCGGGAGAAGCGGTGTCCGTGGAAATGAAGATGGTTAGTATCTTCATAGACAACCAACCCTACACGGTCAATGCCGGGCAGAATTTGCTGCAGGCCTGTCTCTCACTCGGCTTTGATCTGCCGTATTTCTGTTGGCACCCGGCGCTGGGTTCGGTGGGCGCATGCCGGCAGTGTGCGATCAAGCAATTCAAAGATGAGAACGACACGAGAGGTAAGATCGTGATGGCTTGCATGACACCGGCTATTGAAGCCACGCGCATATCCATAAATGACCCGGAGGCCCATCACTTTCGCGCTAGTGTAATTGAGTGGCTGATGATGAATCATCCGCACGATTGCCCCGTGTGTGACGAAGGCGGCGAGTGCCATCTCCAGGACATGACCGTGATGACCGGCCACACATATCGTGAATTCCGTTTTCCGAAGCGCACGTTCACGAATCAGGATCTCGGCCCGTTCATCAACCACGAGATGAATCGTTGTATCGAGTGTTATCGCTGCGTGCGTTTCTATCGCGACTATGCAGGCGGACGCGACTTTGATGTGTTTGCCGCGCACGATCACGTCTATTTTGGCCGGCACGAAGATGGTACTTTGGAGAGTGAATTCAGCGGCAACCTGGTGGAAGTCTGCCCCACCGGGGTGTTCACAGACAAGACGCTGAAGAAGCATTACACGCGCAAGTGGGATCTGCAGACCGCACCCTCCGTGTGTGTGCATTGTGCTTTGGGGTGCAACACAATTGCCGGTGAGCGTTACGGCACGCTGCGACGCATTCGGAATCGTTTCAATCACGAGGTCAATGGCTACTTTCTGTGCGACCGAGGGCGGTATGGTTATGAGTTCGTTAATAGTGAAAAGCGAATTCGCGAGTCATTTATCAGAATAAAACGCGGCAGTCAGCTTGAACCCATCAGCCAACATTCTGCTATTGAAAAGCTAAAAGAGATTCTCGCAAAGGGTTCGGCCGTGATCGGAATTGGTTCGCCGCGGGCCTCGCTCGAGGACAATTTTGCCCTGCGTACTTTGGTTGGTCCTGAAAATTTCTTTCAGGGAGTATCAGAGCGGGAGACGCGCCTGGCCTCTCTGGTGCTTAAGATTCTGCAGCACGGTCCGGCTCGCTCTCCATCGCTTCATGACGTGCAGCTGGCTGACGCTGTACTTGTGCTCGGGGAAGACGTTACTAACGTCGCTCCAATTCTAGCGCTGGCGCTTCGGCAATCTGTGCGCAGACAGACCTTGAAGATTGCTGAGCGCTTGCACATCCCCGAATGGGACGATGCGGCTGTGCGCGTAGCCGTGCAGCAGGAAAGAGGACCACTCTTCATTGCCAGCACCGGCAGCACCAAGCTCGATGACATCGCGATGGAGACGTACCACGGCGCACCTGATGACCTTGCGCGTCTGGGCTTCGCAGTGGCGCAGGCTTTGAGCAGCGATGCGCCGAAAATCGCGGACTTGTCAGACGAGTTGACGGCGTTAGCCACCCGCATCGCGGCTGCGTTGAAAGTGGCTGAGCGTCCGCTGGTAATTTCCGGCGTGAGTTGCGGCTCTGAAGCACTGATCAAATCGGCAGCCAACGTTGCCTCGGCTTTGTGCACTGGTAATCACTCAGCTGACCTTTGTTTCAACGTGCCTGAATGCAACAGTTTTGGCCTGGCGTTACTGGGCGGTGACAGCATCCAGGCCGCATTTGAGAGATTGGCGAACGATGCATCATCCGTCATTGTCCTGGAAAACGATCTGTATCGCAGAGCCGATAGCGCAAGCGTTGATGCCGCGCTCGACGCAACAAAATATATAGTCGCGATAGACCATCTGGAAAATGCAACTACAAGGAAAGCCGATTTGATGCTGCCGGCTGCAACCTTTGCCGAAAGTGACGGAACTTTCGTCAACAATGAAGGACGCGCCCAACGTTTCTACCAAGCTCTAGCGCCGCAAGACAACGTACATGAGGCGTGGCGCTGGTTACGCGACACCATCAGAGCCACAGGCCGCGGCGATGCCGAAAGTTGGACCAATCTTGATGACGTCGATTTGGCATTGGCTTCTGAGCTGGCGGTCTTTGAGCCCATTCTTAGGATCGCGCCGACCGCTAACTTCCGTATTGTCGGGCAGAAGATTCCTCGTCAGCCTCATCGCTACAGCGGGCGCACGGCAATGCTGGCCCAGCTACGCGTTCACGAGCCTAAGCCGCCAGACGACCCCGATTCGCCTTTGTCATTTTCAATGGAAGGTTACGA
This sequence comes from Pyrinomonadaceae bacterium, assembly GCA_036559885.1. Taxonomy (GTDB): domain Bacteria; phylum Acidobacteriota; class Blastocatellia; order Pyrinomonadales; family Pyrinomonadaceae; genus PSRF01. The sequence continues at coordinate 727 of DATBSH010000259.1, read as the reverse complement.
AGGTAGGCCACCGTCGTCACTTATCCCCCGTTTTTGGTCTCCGGGTTGGAACTCTATTCAATCGCTTAACAAATTCCAGAGTGAAGTTGGTGAGTCGCTCCAGGGCGGCGATCCGGGCCAGCGCCTATTCGAGCCAGCGCACCCCCGGTTTACTTTTTTCGACGAGGTTCCCCGCGCGTTTCAACGACTAATCGATGAATGGTTGATCGTTCCGCTGTATCACATCTTCGGCTCGGAGGAGTTGAGTCTGTTATCGCCGGCGATCCAGGAACAAGCGCCGACGCTCTACATAGCCCTCAACGCTAATGATGCAGCTCGCCTGGGTGTTAATGATGGCGAGCAAGTTAAGCTTGACTTGATGGGTAGTACATATTCCCTTCCCGTGAAAGGTCGACCCGAGATACCCGAAGGGGTCGCGGGTCTTCCGGTCGGCATGCGCGAGTTACAGTTTGTAGATCTGCCGGCGTGGGCCAGGCTAGCCAGAATTTGATTGAGATGAACGAGGCCAGTCGATCGCTGATCATTGTTACGGGAGTCTTGATTGCAGTGCTCACGATTGCCGCCGGGCTAATCTGGCTCGAACGCAGGTTGCTTGCGCTTTGGCAGGATCGATACGGTCCGAATCGTGTCGGTCCGGCTGGATTGCTTCAGGTGCTTGCAGACACGATCAAACTAGTCTGGAAGGAAGATTGGATTCCCCCGTTCGCTGACAAGCCGGTATTCATAA
>DATBSH010000258.1:0-7468 GCA_036559885.1 Pyrinomonadaceae bacterium | reverse complement strand
CAGTGCAAGGTTCAATCACAGGGTTTGGTTTCTTACTTGGTTACATCGTGCTGGTAGGAACGGCGTCGTTCCTCGAGAAATTCAGCATGAAGCAAATGAATCCGTATCAGGTGAACTTTCTCATGGCTATCGGAATGGTGGTTACTGCCGTGCCGGCGCTCTGGATCAAACAGGGAAGCGTGACCGTGCCAGCAAGAGCTTTGCCGGTTGGCGCACCCATCGGCCTTTTGATGGCGATCGGGTCGATCTGTTTTGTGCTGGCTTTAGCAAAGCTACCCGTTGGCATTGCAGCGGCGATTTCGACGAGTTACGTATTAGTTGTCGTGCTTCTCTCGTGGTTCTTTTTGAATGAGAGTTTTACCTGGATGAAGACTGCGGGTATCGTGCTGACGATAGCAGGTGTCACTCTCCTTTCGTGGCAGCAGAAGTGAGTTAGTGTTGAAGGGGATTTCCGGGAACGGGCGCGGAAATCGTAAGGGTTCTGCCCGCTTGCGAGACTCTGCAAATGAACTCCAGTTCGAACGCAATCAGACCTATTGAACTTCTCAAGGAAGCCCGCACCCGTACGCTCGCGCTAGTTGCAGATTTGGATGACGGCCAATTGATTGGGCCTCGTTTGGAAATCATAAACCCGCTCCGTTGGGAGATTGGCCACGTTGCCTGGTTTCAGGAATATTGGATCTTGCGGCATCTGCATCAACGTGCCTCGATTCTTGCCTGCGGCGACAGTCTTTACGATTCGGCGCGCGTTGCCCATGAAACGCGCTGGGATCTCCCTCTCCCTTCAAGAGCAGAAACGATTGACTACATGCAAAGCATCCTCGATCATGTGTTGGATCTGTACGATCAAGAGGAGTCGCGTGAGCTAGCTGCCGAGTCAGCTTATTTCCTTTCTTTAGTGCTCTTGCATGAAGACATGCACGCCGAAGCAATTACATACACGCGTCAGACACTGGGTTACCCTGCACCTCGGTTCAAGGTCGATGATGGGATAGCTCAAGTATGTTCCAAAGTAGTCAGGAAGCCCGAGTATGTCGGAAGTGAGTTGGGCGATGTAGAAATCCCAGGGGGCGTATTTCTTGTTGGCAGCACGCCTGGTAAACGCTTCGCATTTGACAATGAAATGTTGCCGCATGAAATTCAGATTCACCCATTTGCGATTTCACGTACGGCTATGACTAATGCGCAGTATGCTGTGTTCGTTGATGACGGTGGTTACGAGCGTCGAAAGCTATGGTGCGATGAGGGATGGCGCTGGCGTAAAGGTACCAGCGCAAAGCATCCGGTCTACTGGCGATTTACCGAAGGTAAATGGTGGCGCCGAAAGTTTGATGAAATGGTTCAGCTTGAAGATCATTTACCAGTGCTGCATATCAATTGGTACGAGGCGGATGCCTATTGCCGCTGGGCGGGACGTCGATTGCCAACGGAAGCTGAATGGGAGATGGCGGCCAGTGCCGAGCCGACGGCGGGTGGACAGGGAATCAGTGAGCACAAACGACAATTTCCGTGGGGCGATGAAATGCCCACACCAGAGTGCGCCAATCTCGACTGGCATGAGATGGCTTGTATCGACGTTAGAGCCTTGCCTGCAGGTGATAGTGCGTTCGGATGCCGGCAGATGATCGGCAACGTGTGGGAATGGACTGCGAGCGACTTCAAACCGTATCCGGGCTTCGTCGCCGGCCCTTACAAAGAATATTCTGCGCCCTGGTTTAGAGATCACAAAGTACTGCGGGGTGGTTGTTGGGCGACCCGTTCGCACTTGATTCACAATAGCTATCGGAACTTCTACACACCGGACCGGTGCGACGTATGGGCGGGGTTCCGCACGTGTGCCTTGTAACTTGGAAGAAGCATGAGAATTGGAATAGTTACGCCGGCTCCTCCAGACTCGCGCTCCGGAAACAGGATCACTGCGCTTCGCTGGGCGAAGATTCTCCGACGACTGGGCAACCGCGTCTCGATTTCACAATCGTACGATGACGAGTCGTATGATCTTTTGGTCGCTTTGCACGCTCGGCGCAGTCATGCATCAATCATCAAGTTCCGACGCCAGAACCCCGAAGCTCCAATCATAGCAGCTCTTACCGGAACTGATCTCTATCGCGACCTTCAAAAAAATCATCTGGCGCAAAAGTCCCTCGAGATTGCGAATAGGATAGTCGTCCTGCAACCGAAAGCTATCGAAGAGTTGCGACCAGGTTTGCGAAACAAGGCACGTGTAATTTATCAGTCAGTTGAGGACCCGCCCGCATCCACATCCACAATCGGGAGACCCACGAAGATAACGGTAAACGAGCCTGACCTTAACATCCAACCCAACGGCACCTTCGATGTATGTGTAATCGCTCATCTCCGTGCTGTAAAAGATCCTTTTCGTGCTGCGATGGCCTCGCGGCTGCTTACTGAGAATTCACGAGTCCGTGTTGTACAAATCGGGGCTGCGATGACCGAAGCCACGATCCCGTGTCCGTCGCATCCTGGCAAAGAGTCACCTTTGTGTGCTCTCATCTCGAATCGAAGGAGGCGCCAACGTATTGTCAGAAGCGATAGTGGCTTCAGTTCCAATTCTCGCCTCGCGCATTGATGGCAACGTTGGCATTCTGGGGAAGGATTACCCTGGCCTTTTTGACGTCGGCGATACCGAGCAGCTTGCGCGACTGTTGGCGCGCGCAGAAAATCATCAGGAATATCCGGCTGAACTGAGAGACCGCGGTGAGAAACTGGCCCCCCTTTTTGATCCCAAGCGCGAGAAACAAGCTTGGGAAGATTTGATCAGCGATTCGTTCCGGAGTTGAGCTTGATAAGGAATGGCGCTGTGATCGCTGGGAATGAAGCGCCCTTAGTCAATGATTGCAGAACAAACAGACAACAGAAACAACGAAGCGTCGCTGACTACTGGACGGCGCTTCCTGTATTTCTTACTCCCAATACTAGTCCTCGTCGGAACGCTCGTCGCTTACAAAAGTTCAGCCGCACTGATTGTTATTGGGAGGGTTTCCGGTACAGGAATATTTACTCCGCGCGGTAATGTCATCCCAGGGATCGGCGCCACGGAAGCCGGTGTACTAACACGAACTTTGAACTATTTTCTTGTTATCTGGCCGGCGCTGCTATTTGGCGTTTTGATTAGTGGAGCGGTGAGCACATTTATCTCTCCACGCTGGTTGGCGCGCTTACTGGAAAAACGCTCGCTGCGTTCACAAGCAATCGCCGGAATCATAGGGGCGCCATTGATGTTATGTTCTTGTTGTGTAGCGCCAATTTTCACCGGCGTGTACGAGCGTTCCGCGCGGCTTGGCCCGTCTCTCGGGTTGATGCTCGCCGCGCCTGCGTTAAATCCTGCCGCATTGATTCTCACGTTTATGTTGTTCGATTACAAGATTGGCGCTACACGCGTAGCCGCAAGCGTCGCTGCGGTTTTGTTTACGGGGATGATCGCCGACAGGATATTTGGTCACACTAGAGTTCGCTGTGACGTCGATGAGTGGCAAGCGGAAGCCCGGCCAGCAGACTTCCTTCATTTTTTGCGCGCCTGCGCTCGGGTCACCGTACGCTTGATACCAGTAATAATTATCGGCGTGCTGCTTTCAATGATTATTGCTCAGATGTTTCCCGTGCGAACATTTGATTCAACTGCTGCAAAACTTTTGGCCATCATGATCGTTGCCGCCTTTGCTGTTCCACTGGCGCTGCCGACGTTCTTCGAGATTCCACTCGCTCTGATTCTGATCGCGTCAGGTGCGCCACCGGGTGCTGCTGTGGCGCTGCTCATCGCCGGGCCAGCGGTGAATCTTCCCTCACTATTCACAATCATGCGGTCGACGAACTGGAAGGTGGCTGCGCTTGTTGCCGCTTCAATGTGGATTTTGGCAGTGGCCGCTGGAACTTTTGTGAGCTTTCTTTGAAGTCTTTCACTCAAGTCTTACAGAACACAATCTTCCTTAAATGAAAATCGATTCGTAAACTGTGCCGTGCCGATGAAGGAGAAATGTGCTCTCGGATAATGATCAAGAATCATCAACCTTCAGGGGTGGTTAATAGCGAACTCCATCGCCAATAATCATTTTACCCGAACCATTTTGGGACGAAATCTAACTCTCCTTGTTATTGCGTGAGAGCGAGCCTTCGCGCAGACAATGCGCGACAATCAACGAGACCTTCTAAGCCGCCGTCGAACCGTCATAGGTAATTCGAGTCGCTCTCCCAGGGCTTGTATGTAAATCCGCGCGTTGCATCAGCTCGAAGCCAGATGGGATTCGGAGGAAGCGACACCGTCAATTCATGCTTACGTTGTTCTATTAACGGGCGGGTCGCTTCAATCGCGCGTTCAACGATGCTTCTGAGATCGGTATCTTCTTCGTGAAGTCTAATCTTCCCGGTGGTAACGCGGGAGATGTCTAATAGGTCATCTACCAAATGCCCAAGTTGTGCCACCTGGCGTTCAATAATGGTTCTCGCTTGATGTTGAATGGGGCTCTCGTCTCGTTGGAGACTCAGAAGATGTACGGCGTTTAGAATAGGCGCGAGTGGGTTGCGCAGTTCGTGTGAGAGCATCGCCAGGAACTCGTCCTTGCGACGATGGAGATCTGCCAATGCTTCCGCCTGCGCCGTCGCTCGCGCTAATTGTTCGCGTTCCGTGATGTCTCGTATGTTGCACTGAATGACATGGTGGTGATCTTCCGGATAAACGTTGCTGACAAACTCAACTTCACGCTGTCGTCCGTCCTTAGTGGCGAGCAGCAAATTGTGATAGTGGATATAACCTTGTTCTTGCAATTGTCGAAATGCGGCTTTGCTTTCCTCAATATCCTGGAACAACCCGATTTGCCAAAGTTCTTTGCCTGATAACTCGTTGGGTGCGTAGCCCAACACCTGCTCGATATACGGGTTGGCATCGGTGACCTTTCCGGTTGTGCGTCCAGGATGAGGATGCCGTCCTTTGCAGACTCAAAGAGTCGGCGATAGCGAATTTCCGATACACTTAAAGCTGGAAATGGGATTGAGAAGTATTTGTTTTAACTGCCAGAGGAGCATCGCGTGGGAGAGAGCATCAGCTATCGATCGATTGTCGTGGCAAGCCAATATGCCTCGTGGCTCTTCGGTCAACTCCTACGCTTGCGTTATTCGATCCTTAGACACTTTCCCACAGGGCTTTTTGAGCGCAACCGCGGACACTGCCTTATCCTCGCTGCCAATCACCGAACATACGTTGATCTGGGACTGCTAATGGTCGCGCTAGGCTACCGGCGCCTTCGCTTTTTGGTTCCGGTTCGGACGCTGGGAACGCAGGACTTTCGCAGTCCTGTTCTTCAGTGGCTTAAGCCGCTAATCAAAATCATCTACAGGTTGGAAGGCGTTATCGCGTTGCCGTCCGAAGAACATGACGACAGATCACTTCCTGAGAAGCTGCGGGGCATGCTCGTAGCTCTGCATGAGGGTGAGGTGGCAGCGATTTTTCCAGAAGGACAAGTCTGGAGGAAGCATGAACCTCCGATTGGGGAATTCGCACCGGGAGTGGCTTACCTTCACAAGAAATCACGCGCACCTATTGTGCCGATTGCCATCTGGATGAGTGAGCGATGGTGGCCGCGCCGCCGCTGCGTGGTTGAGTTTGGCGAACCGGTTAGGATCCCCGAAGATTTGGATCAGGATACTGGGACAGCGTGGCTGCGTGAGCGGGTGCTGAAGCTTTACGAACAAGCGAAACTGAAGGAGGGCCAATGAAGGGCCATCCCATCTACTATCCGGATGTGGAAACGTGCGTCGAGGAAACGCTGCGCAAGATCGGACGACGCATCGCCCTCGGCACACCGCTCGGTCTCGGCAAGGCGAACCATTTAGTCAATGAGTTCTTCCGCCGCGCGCGCGAAGATCCGTCCATCGACTTGCACATTTTCACCGCACTCACCCTGGCCCGACCGCGCTGGAAGAGCGATCTGGAACGACGCTTCCTGGAGCCGCTTGTCAAACGGCTTTTTGTCGACTATCCGGACCTTGCTTACGTTGACCCACTCAAGCGCGGGACGTTGCCGGATAACATCCGCGTCACGGAATTCTATTTCCGGCCGGGGAGCTTCCTCAACAGTCCCCTCGCGCAACAGAGTTATATGAGCAGCAACTACACTCACGTGGTGCGCGATCTGCTTGATGCTGGAATCAACGTGCTCGCCCAACTTGTCGGAAAAACGGAAGAGGATGGTTTCACGCGTTACAGTCTAAGTTGCAATCCCGATATTACTTTGGACGCAGTCCCGCGCCTGCGCGAAGCGGAGCGCCAGGGAGCGAAGATCGCAGTGCTGGCTCAGGTGAACACAAACCTCCCGTTCATGTATGGGGACGCTGCTGTTGCACCTGATTACTTCGATGCCGTCGTGGACATACCGAAATATGATTTTCCTCTTTTTGGTCCGCCAAACGAAAGCGTTAGTACCACCGAATACCTGATCGCCCTTCAAGTCAGCGCCCTGATCCGTGATGGCGGCACGCTTCAGATTGGAATCGGTGCGCTTGAAGACGCAATCACTTACCTGTTGAAGCTCAGGCACCAGCAAAACGATCTGTATCGTGAAATTCTCAAGGAGGCGAAGATCCTTGAACGGTTCGGTACGGTGATTGAGCGGTTGGGCGGCGTTGGGCAATTCAAGCAGGGACTGTATGCCTCATCAGAAATGCTGGTAGACGGCTTTATCGAACTCTACCGCAGCGGAATTCTACGACGGAAGGTTTATCAACACGCTGGCCTCCAGCGGCTATTGAATGACGGCCGGATCGGCGAAGAAGTCACGCAAGAGATACTCGAAGAACTACTCGATGCTGAAGTCATTTCCTCTTTGCTGATGCCGCAAGACTTTGTTCTTCTGCAGCGGTTCGGAATTTTGAGGCCGGAATTACGGTACAAGAATGGTTTCATCCAGTTAGACGACGGAATCAGCATCCCCGCGGATCTGGCGAATACGGATGCGAGGAACGAGATCGGCCGTTCCTGTCTGGGTACCAGCTTGAAAGGTGGGCATTTTGCTCATGCATGCTTTTTCCTGGGGCCGCGAAAGTTCTACGATACCCTGCGTCAGATGGATGCTGCGGAGCGCGAACAAATCTGCATGACCGGGATCTCTTACGTGAACGAACTCTACGGACAGGAAGAACTCAAGCGATTGCAGCGCAGGGCGGCCCGGTTCGTGAACACCGGCCTGTTCGTCACGCTTACTGGCGCCGTTGCTTCTGACGGGCTGGCAGACGGTCGCGTTCTAAGTGGTGTCGGCGGCCAGTACAACTTTGTGGCGATGGCGCACGCCTTGGATGACGGCCACTCGATCATAATGATCCGAAGTACTAAACGTGAAAATGGCAAACTACGCTCTAACATCCGGTGGAGCTATGGCCACGTAACTATCCCGCGTCACCTCCGAGACATCGTGGTCACCGAGTACGGTGTCGCTGACCTGAGGGGACGCGAGGATCA
>DATBSH010000257.1:0-9879 GCA_036559885.1 Pyrinomonadaceae bacterium | reverse complement strand
AGGAGTGTTTTGGTTCGTGTTGGTTAGTGTGACTTCGTGGATCGTCTTTAGTTTTCTGGACAAAAGGAACGATCCACGAAGTCACACGAACTAAACACGAAACTCGTTACCACCGAAATCGACTTTTGAGGCAAAGCCATTCACATGAAGGATGTGCAGACGCCGTCACAATACGAGGCGATGGTTTTTATCGGCTACGACAATACGAGTGAACGATACGTGGCGCACTGGATCGACATCTTTGGTGGCAGGTTTTCGAAGGATGAGGGATGAAGGATGAAGGATGAGGATCCGTAAGGAGCGTGATCCTTCATCCTTCATCCTTCATCCCTCATTTCAAACCGTTCCAGCTCTTTTTGACTCTGCTTGACGCTTCACGATAACCAGCGTGATGTCATCAGCGGCGCTCGTACCTTGAGCAAACTTCGTCAATGACGATTCGATCCGATCTCTTATGCCGGCTGCAGACGCCTCAATGTTTCGCGAGACAACTTCATAAAGCCGCGTCGCGCCAAACTCCTCGCCAGTGGGACTTACCGCTTCAGTTACGCCATCAGAGTAAACGACCAGAACATCGCCAGGCTGTAGTTGCGTTCGGCCTTCCCGATAATCCGCGTCGCGTTTGATCCCCAAAGGCAACCCACCCGAGGCCAACTGTTCAACCGTTCCCGCTGAGTGAACGATCAGAGGTGGATTGTGACCAGCATTGAGAAACGAAAGTGCACCCGACACCGGATCGAGCTCAGCGTAGAACAAGGTTACAAACCGATTTGCGGGAATGTTGTCTGCTAAATATCGATGTACTGCCGAGATTGTCGAGACCAGCGAATCGTGCGAGCCTGCCTGCGCGTGAACAGCGGCATGTAAGGATGACATCAACAATGCCGCTGCCGTTCCCTTGCCTGAAACGTCGCCCAGCGCGATTACTAAGCGGCCGTCTTCACGCTCGATGAAGTCGTAATAGTCCCCACCGATTTCGTAACACGGGAAACTTATTCCCTGTAGTTCGTAACCTTCCACCTGCGGAGGTGCTGTCGGTTGAAAGCGCTGTTGGATTTCGCTCGCAAGCGCGAGCTCTCTCTCTAATCTTTCTCGTTCGAGACGCTCCTCAACTAACCGCGTGTTCTCAACGCGAATGGCTGCCACTGAAGCAAGGGTTGTGAGTACCTTCAGGTGATCTTCAGTGAATCTACCCTCAGCAATCGGTGAATCAGCGTAGATGATTCCGAAAACTTTATCTTCAACGCCAAGCGGTACCGCGAGCACCGACCTGACGCCTTGCAAAACAACTGTTCCACTCGCGAAACGAGGATCATGTTGCGCGTCAGAAGTCAGAACTGACTTTCCCCGCATTACCACCTCGTCGAGAACGTTTCGGCTGACGCGGATTTCACCAACCTCACCCACACGATCTCGCAAACGTGCGACCGCCACTCGTAGATCCTCGCTTTCAGCGTCTCGCATCATAATTAGACAGCGATCAGCCGGCACCGCTTCAAACACAAGCGACACAATCTCTTCAAGTGTATCGTTCAGAGTTGCCGGGGATAAGAGCGTCACACCGACCTTGCTGATCAATGCCAACAGGTCTCCCTGTTTCGCTGTTCCCGTCGCAGCGGCTGTAATTTCTTCTGGTTTAGTGCGAGCTCCTTCAATCGCCTCAAGCAATCCGGAAGTGGTGCGATCGCCCGATGCAAGCGCGATAGTTGCTTCTGGGAGAGACGTTCCGGAGTTATCCGTGATCATCGTCGCGCCCATACTAGAGTTGTACGTTCCGTCGTTGAAGATGATCTCGGTCTCGCCAATTTGAATTCGACCGCCGGCAGTTAGCGGTGTAACACCCTGCACTGTCGCGCCGTTATATAGCGTGCCGTTGGCTGATCCTAGATCCTGGAGCAGATATTCATCACCTTCGCGACGAACTTCAGCATGGACTCGCGACGCAAACGGATCGGGAATACAGAGATCGTTTCTTGCTGAACGACCAATGGTGATCCGCAAACGGCCGAGTGGAAAGTGATCCGGCGATCTGTCGGGATACTTGACGATTAATTCAGTCATCATCTGTGAAACTATACCGATCCTTCACGTACAACGAGAGTGCCGGCAATGATATCGTGCAAGGCGCGACCGCGCACTGTCACCGTGGCAATAAGAAAACCCAATCCCAAAAAAAGAAACGACAGCGGATAGCCTACGAAGTGGCGCAACACTGCTCTGCCGATTCCCAGATTTGATCCATCCGTTCGTTTTATTCTAAGACCGGTCGACCATTTCCCCAGTGTCAAGCCAGTCAACCCGGGGAAAATTGCTAGATCCAGCACAGCGACGACAAACGCGGCTGCAACTCCAATCGTCTCGGCTGAGCTACCGGCTGCGCGCGCACCACCGCCAAGCATTCGTGCGATCAATGTTCCGAAAACAACAATCGACGCCAGGATGATGTAATCAATCAGCAAAGCTCCACAGCGAAGAGAAAACGGCACTCTTAGCTGTCTACCACCTTCTAGTGCGGCGCGGCTTCGTGCTTTCGGTGGCAAAGCGGTTTCTTCGACGGCTGTCATCCAGTGTGAAAAGTACGAAGGTTATAGCACAAAGTTCGTGGAGAGCTAGCCAACCAGGAAGTGCAACGTCGTCTCACCGACCCTTAGCTTATCGCCGCTGTCGAGCACACGAGGTTGCCGGGGAGCGAGCCTTACCGAATCGTTTATGACAGTGCCATTTACCGAGCCTAAGTCTTCAACAAGAAACGTATCACCTTCAAGCCAGATCCGTGCATGACGACGGGATACTTTGGTTTCAGGATCGAATCGCGACAGATCGATCTCCGGGAAAATATTCGAATGCGGATCCGTGCGACCAAGAAGGTTACTGTCCTTTTGTAACACGAATGATGCGTCAAGCTCCGTGGTACCTGCAACAACCAACTTCGCGGTTGGTCGCGGCGTGTGCAGCAATGCGCTGGAGCCCACTGCTCCCAAGGGTTGACGGGCTCCGCAGTGTGCGCAGAAAACATCATCAGCAGCAATTCGTCCACCGCAAAAGCCGCAATAGACAGTTTGCACTTGTACGGTTTCGCCACCCAGCTGCGGAGCTGGCGCTCCATAACTGACACGACCGTGTATGAGCTTCTCGAGATGATTAGCTAACGCATCCCGCATCTCTCCGGCGGACCGAAACCGATCTTCGGGTTTGTACTCGACGGCCCGCATTAGTATTTGCTCAATCTCACTCGAGAGAGACGGAGTAATCTGTCGGGGTCTCGGGTTCTTGCTGAAATCAAAGATCAGCAGAGGATTGTCCTGTGGATCCGATCCGGTCAGCAGATGGAACATCGTCGCGCCTAGACTATAAATATCCGATGCCGCTTGAACGCGTCCGCTGAATAACTCTGGTGGTGCATACCCCATGGTACCGACCGCTGTCACACCTTTTTCCTGCTGTGTAACCCAGCGAGCGATACCGAAATCGATAAGCATGACCCGACTGGTGTTGCCGTCAATCATTAAGTTCGCCGGTTTCAAGTCACGATAGATGATCGCTTTGGGACGTGAATGCAGATACTCGAGTACATCTGCTACCTGCTTACCCCAGTCCGTTACGGTTCTCTCATCGATCCGACCACCAATCGCCGAGCGCATTCGCGATGCAAGATCTCCGCCTGAAATGTACTTCATAACGAGATAGAAGCGACTTGCGCTTTCATCGTAGAAGTAGTCGTAGATAGTGGGGATGGACGGGTGTTCCAGCGAAGTGAGCAACAACGATTCGCGCTTGAAATCACCGATAGCCTTTTCGTGCTGAGTGGGATCGAGGTGCGCCTCGACCATTTCTTTAACGGCGCGCGGCGCGTCACCGAGGTTCCGATCTTTTGCAAGATAAACCGCACCCATACCGCCACCGCCAATACGTCGAACGATTTCGTACCGGGAATTGAGTACCGTTCCGGACTCGAGCTGTTTGACTACAGGCTGATGTCCACCAGTAGTTCTTTTCGATGTCGCAGGGCGGGCAGCTGGGTGGTCCTTATCCGTCGTATGACCGAACAGTGAATCGATCGGCTCCGACGAACCAGTCGGTACAGCCGCTTCATCTGTCTGCGCCGGTTCTGATGTCTGTTCGGGTTCTAACGTCCGTTCAAGTTCTGGTGTGTTTAGAGATTCCGCTTGATTGGATTCATTCACATCCGCGTCGAGTACGTCGGAAACAGTTTCCAGTTCGGTAGCCAGTGGCCGCTGTTGTACGCCACAGTTACCGCAGAAATGTTCGCCAGCCACAATCTTGGCGCCGCACTCGATACATTTAGCCATTTCTTTACGAAATGCTGCTCGGACAGTTCAAATGAAAAAGCCGTGCTTGGGGGAAAACAGTTGAACTGCGCTTTCACTTAACGATGTGGAATCTCAAGAATGTCTTGCCAACTATAATCTCGTCGCCGTCGCAGAGCGCCTGCCGTTGGCCGGGGGGCAATCGCTTTCCTCGGTTAATAAATGTCCCATTGGTTGAACCGAGATCCTCTAAGAAATACTGACCCTGGCTCAAGGTGATGCGCGCATGACGTCGCGAAACCTTTGCCTCTGGATCATCAGTGTCAAGATCGACGTCCGGGAAGATCCCAGCATCGGCGTCCCACCGACCTATTTGGGCTTCCGCGTCGCTCAGAAGGAATTGCTTGCCACTGGATCTTCCCTTCTCGATCACTAACCTGGCGTGTGGTCTGGAACGCGAAGGCAGGGCGCTGAGATTGATGCCGGATGAAATGCGGCCTCCCGCAAATTCCGGGTTCTTTGAGGGCGAAGGCGTATGTGAGCCGTTTTGCCCGTTGTCACTAGCAGTAATGCTTCTGTAATGGCCCGAAGGAGTAGCGGGTCTCAAAGGCGCGCCGCATTCATCACAATATTGCGAGCCATCGAGGTTTTCTGTTTTGCATCTGTCACAAGTAATCATCAATAAATGGGGGTGCTGGTCCTAAACTTTGCCTGGCACGCGGGGAGATACATAAGGCAAGTCATTCTAACGCGATTAGCGGTATTTCGGGTAGGCACCTGCCGCGATCAGACATCCAAATGCAATAACTTGGTGTCTGATACGTCTATGACTTATAGCGTGTTTATAGCGCGTTCGAAGTTGGTGTTAATTGAAACAGTTTGATAACTTCTGACGTAGAAGCTACTCGAGCGTACCGGTTTGGCGTTGGCTTTCCCGATTAGAACCACTACCTCGTTTCAAATCAAGATTTTAGGCGACCGTTGAAGGATTAGAAAAGATGGCATTAACTCGCAAAAAGAAGATTATTATCGCTGCGGCCGGGGTGGCAGTTTTGGGGATTGTCGTCATCGTCAGCGTGCTGGCCAGCCGCAAAGAAGAACCGGAAGTAACGACCGTAAAGTTGACGGTCCGGCCCGAATTACGACAGACCGTAACCGCTTCAGGTGAGGTACGTCCTATTCGTTACATCAAGCTCACGAGCGAGGTACCAGGGAGAATCGAGGAAATTTATGTAAGCGCCGGCGACCAGGTAACCAAGGGTAAGCCCCTCGTGCGGATCGACCCGACACAGTTGCAATCGACTCAGGAAGCGCAATGGGCCGCAACTCAGGCCTCGATTAACGACATCCAAAACGCACGAAACGCTGTGAATTCAGCACGCCAAAGCCTCGTCGTGGCGGAAGCTTCCGTCGCTGCCGCCCGTCAACAGGTGGTCGCGTATCAAACCAACGTAGATCGCGCGGAAGTTGATCTGAAAACTGCGCAACGAGAACTCAAACGTTACACGGAACTAATTGAGTCAGGCGTTGCTTCACGATTCGAGTACGACAAAGCGCGTGATCAATATGATCAATCCAAGATTGCGCTCGACACGGCAAAAGCCAATCTCGAGGCGCAAAAGATAGCGGTGAGAGAAGCGACTGAACGCGCGAATCAACAGCAAATTGCTGTCAAGGAAGCTGAGACAAGCATCAAGTCGTCCGAGATGCGCGCCAGTCAACAGCAGGCTGTGTTGCGGGGCTCGGTCAGTCAGCGCTCCAAAGCAACACAGGTATCGCCGCTCAACGGAGTTGTTGCTGACATACCAACGCGCGTCGGTGAGTTCGCAGTTGCTGGACTTTCGACAACCCCACTCATGACGATCGCCGACATGTCGCAGATCAACGTAGAGGTCAATGTCGACGAGACTGAAATCAATAACGTGGAAGTGGGTCAAGAGGCAAAAGTAAAAGTCGACGCCCTGGGTGACAAGGAAATCAAAGCAGTTGTCATGCAAAAGAATCCGTTGGCCGTCTCTAAGTCAGACACGACTGGCGGTCTTTCGAATCGCGTCAATGTTCAAGAGGCCAAGGAGTTCAAAGTTACTCTGGAACTGAGAGATCTACCGAACGATATTCAAACGGCACTTCGTCCGGGTATGAGCTCGACTGCAACGATTACCACGAAGACGAAGAACAACGTGCTTGCGGTACCGCTCGAATCGATCGTTGAAAAGCAACCGACTCCAGCAGCTTCTCCGTCGGCCACGGTCGCGGGCAGCGTTCCAACAGCTTCACCGGAGAAGCCGAAGACGCAAAAGGGTGTGTTTCTGATCGAAGGTAATAAGGTCAGATTCGTCGAAGTCACGACAGGTATCACCGGCGAAGCCGACATCGAAGTGGAAAGCGGTCTCAAGCCCGACATGGAAATCGTAAGAGGTCCGAGTCGTGTGCTGAAGACTCTGAAAGATGGCATGACTGTTAAGCGCCAGACGAAGAAACCCGGCAACGCGAATGGAAGCGAGGGAAGCTAAATGAGCGACGTTACGTTCGCGCCTTCTCCAACCGAAGCGGTAATCAACACAAAGGTTCCCGTCAATGGCCACGAGCCCGCGACGCTGATCTCCATGCGCAACATCTGGAAGACGTACCAGATGGGTGCTGAGTCAGTACACGCTCTTCACGGAGTTTCTTTCGACGTTCGCAAGGGCGAGTACATTGCGATCATTGGCCCGTCCGGTTCGGGTAAATCAACACTCATGAACTTGATTGGTTGCCTGGACACAGCTTCGCAAGGCGACTACTGGCTCGCGGGCAAGAACGTCTCGGAAATGGATGACGACGAGTTGGCACGCATCCGCAACCAGGAAGTTGGATTCGTCTTCCAAACGTTCAACTTGTTAGCGCGCGCAACAGCTCTTCACAACGTCGAACTGCCGTTAATCTACGGTGGTGTGGGTGCTTCAAAGCGACACGAAATGGCGAAGCAGGCATTGGCGGCTGTCGATCTTTCCGACCGCGTGACACACCGTCCAAACGAACTATCGGGTGGACAACGTCAACGTGTCGCGATCGCTCGCGCACTCGTGAACCATCCTTCGATCCTACTTGCGGACGAGCCTACTGGAGCACTAGACACGCACACCAGTATGGAAATCATGGACCTCTTCGAACGGCTGCATTCGGAAGGCAACACAATCATTGTTGTGACGCACGAACACGACATTGCCGCTCGAGCCCATCGAGTCATCTCCATTCGCGACGGCTTAATCGAAAAAGACGAACGGATTCGTTAGGAGTAACCCGATGCAGCGAAGTGGCGCAGACGAAGCACAGCCACAACGCTACACTTTTGCGCGCGCTGTTCTTCCGCAACGTATCAAGAATCTACCCCTCTTTCGTCTCGCCGCAATCTGGGAGGCATTTCGCGTAGCTACTGCCAGCCTGCGCGCAAATAAACTTCGAACAGCGTTGACCCTGATGGGAATAGTTGTCGGAGTGACCGCTGTCATCGCGGTCGTCACCATCATTAAAGGCCTCGACAAAACAGTCGCCCAAACCTTCTCTTCACAAGGCTCGACAGTTTTCACGATCTCGAAGAGTCCGCAAATCATCAAGTCGCGCGAAGAATTTGTGAAGGTCAACAAGCGTAAGGACGTCACTCACGAAGATGCGGAAGCGATTGCCCGCCTTTGCACCTCCTGTTGGCGAGTTGGTATCGCTGCAAACGCGATTGAGCCAGTCAAACATGCGGATCAAAAAGCTGAGAATGTACGGATACGTGGAGTGGAACCACTCACAATGTTTGATATCGACGGAGTGACAATTAACTCAGGTCGCATCTGGACGGAGGGTGAGGGTAGCTCTGGTCATGAGGTATGCGTCGTAGGTACTGACATTTTGAAGAACCTCTTTAATGACGCACCGAGCGAGCGCGCAATTGGTCAGGAAATCAGAGTAGCCGGCCGTCCGTTCACGATTATCGGCGTACTCGAGCCACTCGGATCGATCCTCGGTTTCTCCCGCGATAATGTCGTCTATATTCCCTATAGCGCGTATCAGAAGGCTTACGGCGCGAGGCGATCGCTTGTCGTTTTTATACAAGTGCCCGAAGCGGAGCAGCTGGAGGCGGCGGAAGATCAGGTTCGAACAGTCATGGTGAATCGGCGGGGGAAACCAACCGAAGGTGATGATCAAGGCTTTGCTCTCGAGACTCAGGATGTATTCCTCAACTTGTACGGAGCTGCCACTTCAAACATTTATCTAGTAACGATCGGTGTGGCAGCGGTGTCGTTGGTTGTTGGAGGCATTGTCGTGATGAATATCATGCTTGTCTCGGTCACGGAGCGAACAAAGGAGATTGGTATTCGCAAAGCGATCGGTGCGCGTCAGAAGGACATTCTTACTCAATTCTTGATCGAGGCAGTGACAGTTACAGCGATTGGCGGGGCGATAGGTGTCGCCACCGGTTTTGGTTTGGCATACGTGATCTCCGCATTGATTGGTTTTCCCTTGCTGATCAGTATTGCTTCCGCAGTACTAGGAGTCGGCGTTTCGTCGGTAGTGGGAATAATCAGCGGACTATGGCCCGCATGGCGGGCGGCGCGATTGGATCCGATTGAGGCGTTACGGGCCGAGTAAGATAGGATGGAACAACGGAAATCATTGGTCATATATCATTTGACATTTGCCATTTATCATTTGGGGGCCAGATTCAGGTCGCGGTTCACGAAAATGACAAATGAGAAATGTCAAATGATAATTGACCAATGATTCGGTTGATGGATTAAGGAAAAGATGAGACTGGAAGACATAAAAGAATCGGCACTCATGGCGCTCGATACCTTGCGGGCAAATAAGCTGCGCTCGTCGTTGACCATTCTCGGCGTAAGTGTCGGCGTCATCACCGTAATCTTCATGGTCTCGATTATTCAGGGACTAAACAAAGCTTTTGCTGATCAGGTCGAGTCACTCGGATCAAACACAATCTTTATTTCGAAGTTCGATCCGAGCTTTGGTCGACCGCCAGGTCCCGAGGAGATCCACCGCAAAGATCTCACAATGGCGGATGCCGAAGCGCTTCGACGCGAAGCACCGTCAATCGCGGGTGTTTCGCCCATTCACCGAAAGCTGGCTGTTACCGTCAGGTATCAGGATAAACAGTCCGATACGCCCATTATGCTTGGTGTTACCCCGTTTTATGAGTTCGTTCATACGCAATATGTGGCTAATGGACGCTTCATAAACGACGTCGACATGCAAGACCGATCTAACGTCGTCATTGTCGGTGTAGACCTCAAACGTGCTCTCTTCCCCTATGAAGATCCGATCGACAAAGAGGTGCGAATCAATGGCAATCCCTATCGGGTCGTTGGAGTGATGGAGCCGCTGGGAAATTTCTTTGGTCAGTCGAGAGACAATTCTATTTTCGTGCCAATCACAACGTTCGATAAGTACTATGCGGAGGGTCCCTTTCCCGAGGTGGTCTTCTTCATGGTCATCCGGCCCATATCCAGAGCGTACGTAAAGTCTGCCATGGACGAGGTCACCGACATTTTGCGACGGCGCCGACGCGTACCCGTCGGCGCAAAAAATGACTTCGGCGTTTCGTCTCAAGACTCCCTGCTGGACG
>DATBSH010000256.1:0-9476 GCA_036559885.1 Pyrinomonadaceae bacterium | reverse complement strand
CCCAGGGAGATGAGAACGCGTACGGCTACTTCCCAAGCGAGCGCGGCAGCAGCGCCCGCCAGAATCGCTTTGCCAAATGCGACTCGCCTAATCATCTGAAGCTCCGATGAGATTGGGATGGTCCGTGGCGAGAACTCTACTGTTTGCGATCCATGTCCTGTCGTCTGGAAAACAACGAGTCCAGACAAACCGCGTTGAATTCTACGAACCAAAGCAGCAGAAAATTGATCAGCACGTATTGCAGATTGTGCGCCACGATCGGTGCCTGGCCAAGGATTACGAGTCCGAATGTCAGTCCAATCAATAAAACTCCGGAGAGTGTTAGACCCCCGCGCGTAAAGAGTCCCAAAAGAATCAGTGCGCCAGAGATAGTTTCGGCAAACGGAATGAAATATGCGAACGGCATAACCATCGCTGCCGGCAATTTGCCCGAGAACTGTTGATTCATGGAGCCCACGAAAGCCCCAACGCCCCCACGAATCTTGCCGATGCCGTAAAACAGGAAGATTAGGCCATACGTTATCCTCGTCAGCGTGTAAGCTAGGCTACGAGTGTTCATTATTGGACCTCGTTTCGGATCGTAATCTGAGAACAGTACTCATTACGCCGTTAGGCTACACCTACGGGCTCAAGCGATATATGTTTAGGCTGCCTTTCTCGTTGCTGGTCCGACCAATAAGGTCTTGTTCATTGACCGCGTCAGCAAACTTTCACCTCAGCCCGACCAATCGGCGTGCAAGCGCATGGCCTGGTCGGTACTAAGCCTTAAAGAGTCAACTGGTGCCAGGGGGGTTATGAGGGGAACACTTTTAGGTTACGTCCTAAAAAGTTACCGTGTAAAGTCGTAATCGTGTCGTTGCGGCCGGAAAGTGTTGCAGGAGCGTCGAAATTATCTTGAGAATTAGTCTGGTGTCGGACCAGCCATGAAGAGGCAACGACTGATCATCGCGTTCATTATGGCTGCTGCAGCAGTGGCTGTCGCGTACCTGAAGTGAAGGCCGGGCGAAAAAGATACTGAACTCACTGAGAGCTGATGAACGATTCCGCGTGAGTACTGTTTCTTCGACCTAGATTCCAGGAGTGTGGCATGTGAAAGGCGCCAAGGACTGGCTTTCCAACCGTAACGTTAAGTACGGCGGCAGGTTTGCAATCCACAAATTCTGCGGCCCGACCAGCACCGATCTGTTCATGTCAGCAACTACTAGTCGAATTGAGAAACAGTTTCAGGCTTTGCTTTCGCTGGTCGTCAGTCAGCCGCACCTGCGTTTAAGCGATATACGAGCTCATCTGGACCGAGTGAGTGAGGAACATCGGACGGGGTTAACTGAAAAAATGAAAGCTGCTAACCGTCAAAAGCTGCGATCTATCAAGCGGACAGCTGTTGGTGTGTCGCAACAGACGCCGGAGGAATCCGGGGCAAATCCAACTCAATGAGTCCGGCCTTAACGATCTGGCAGCAAGCGTTGCAGGAACCTACACTCGGCGAATCTGAGATCCATGTCTGGCGCGCCCCACTGAATGTATCAGAGGAAACGCTTCAGCTGTTTGCTGAATGTTTGGCACCAGACGAAGAAACTCGCGCAGCCCGTTTTCACTTTGATCAGCATCGCAATTATTTTGTTGCTGGGCGGGGATGGCTCCGAACGATCATCAGCTCCTATCTAAAAACAACGCCGGTAACGCTGCATTTCTCCTATTCAAGCTATGGCAAACCCTCGCTGGATGAAGGGACCATCCGACTCCGCTTCAACGTCGCGCATTCAGGAGAGTTTGCGCTATATGCTTTTGCCCTGGGTCGTGACATTGGAGTTGACATCGAGCTCATAAATCCAGAGTTTGCCAGTGAAGAAATTGCTAAGCAGTTTTTTTCGGCAAACGAAGTAACTGCTCTCCTGGAGTTTCCTGCCAATGAACGGCCACACGCGTTTTTTGATTGCTGGACGCGCAAAGAAGCATCATCAAGGCACAGGGAATGGGATTATCCCTGCCACTAGATCAGTTTGAGGTTTCATTGAAGCACGATGAACCGGCGTTGCTGCGTACTAACTGGGACCTAACAGAAGCACCACGCTGGTCGTTGATGAATATCGCTGTCTCCCCGGAATATGCTGCGGCTCTCGCGGTTCCTGCCGGCGCATACTGCCTGAAACACTTTCACATCGACGAAGCATCCTTACTGATTTAAATAAAGCGGACCGCAGGACCATATACTGAGTATCTGAATTGTTCGGGTACCATGTCAGAGCGGGTCGCCACGACGCGTGCGACACGCACAGCCGTTACATTAATTTTCGCACCTTCTGCGATGATAGGAGCACTTATGAAAAACATAAACAGAAGAGAAGCAGTCTCCAGGATTGCGGGTAGCAGTGCCGGTCTTGCTCTCGGCTTAACTGCAAGCTCTCTGTCCATGGGAAATGACCTATTCAATATCACCAGCCAAGGCTCAACTGCCGATGTAGCCACGCCTCGCGCCTTTGCAGGCACACATCAACCGCGCGCCCTGCCTTTTGATCCCGCGAAATTAAAAGGCCTCTCTGAAAAACTCATTCGCTCGCATTGGGAGAACAATTATGGCGGAGCGGTTAAGGCTCTGAATGCTGTCGAGCAGAGGCTTGCCGCAATGCTCAAAGACAAAGACCTACCTCCCTACGTTTACGGGGATCTGAAACGAGAGGAATTAGTTCGTAGTGGCTCTGTGGTGCTGCATGAATTGTATTTCGCGAACCTCGGCGGCGATACGAAGCCAGGCGGCAAAGTACTCGACTTGATCAAACAGTGGTTTGGCAGCTACGAGCAGTGGGAAGATGAATTTAAGAAAACGGCGAATGCGCTTGGCGGAGGTTCAGGTTGGGCGATTTTCGCGCAGAATGCTCACACGGGCGAGTTTCATAATTACTGGGCATGGGATCACATGCACAACGTCCCGATGAGCCGTCCATTGCTCATACTCGACATGTATGAGCACGCATACCACATGGACTATGGAGCAGCGGCTGCAAAATACGTCGATGCGTTTCTACAAAATGTGAATTGGGAAGAAGTGAACCGCCGAACTGAAGCGCTGTCGCGAGGTTAAATCGATCGCCCTCTGACACTCATCAAGGACACGCTGACGGATATCTGAGCGACGACGAAGTACAATATGACGGCAGGGTTGATCCCTGAAGTCAACCCTCTGTCCTTAATATATATGCTCAGCACCGGTCCGGTGCTGCCGTCTACCTACCCGCCGGCGATTGCGCCAATGATGTAAAACGGTTCCGCTCCCGACGCGATTGCTTGCGGCAGCGGAGCGTCCGGTGATTCATGGGTCACATCCGCCCCACAAGCAAAGAACCTTAGAAACGGGCGACGCTCTCCAGTCACGTGCTCTCTAATCGTCCCACGCAACATCGGATAGCGTGCCTCGAGAGCATTGAGAATGGAGCGTCGTGTCACTTCACCTTCAACCTCGAGTTCTACCTCTCCGCGAACGCCAGCAAGCGTTCGCAAGTGCGGTGGCATTACGACTAGAATCATTGCAGGGTCTGGACCTCCACCGAAAGCACAGCCGGAAGATCTCGAACAATCGGCGTCCACGTTTCTCCGGCATCAGCCGAGGCATAGACCTGTCCACCAGTTGTGCCGAAATACACGCCACACGAATCAAGCGAGTCAACCGCCATCGCGTCGCGCAGCACGTTGACGTAGCAGTTGGCTTGCGGCAAGCCTTTTGTGAGCGCCTCCCATTCATTGCCACCTGTTCGGCTGCGATATACGCGCAGCTTACCGTCCGGCGGATAATGTTCGCCATCGCTTTTTATTGGCACGACGTAGACGGTCTCTGGCTCATGAGCGTGAACGTCAATCACAAACCCGAAGTCCGTCGGCAAGTTTCCGCTGACCTCATGCCAGGAGTCGCCCGCGTCGTTACTGCGCATGACGTCCCAGTGTTTTTGCATGAAGAGCACGTTTGGTCGCGAGGGATTCATTGCAATGCGATGAACGCAGTGTCCGACCTCCGCTGTCGGATCTGGAATGTATTGTGAGTGCAGTCCTTGATTAATGGGTTTCCAGGTCGCGCCCGCATCGTCACTGCGAAATGCCCCTGCCGCGGAGATGGCAACAAATATTCTTTGACGATTGGCAGGATCCAAAACAATCGTGTGCAGACACATACCACCGGCTCCGGGTTGCCAAAGAGAGCCAGTGCCATGGCCGCGTAGTCCTGAAAGTTCCTGCCACGTTTGACCGCCATTCGTCGAGCGAAAGAGAGCGGCATCTTCAATGCCGGCGTAGACTGTATCCGGATCATCGAGCGAAGGTTCGAGATGCCAGACTCGCTTGAACTCCCATGGATGTGGCGTGCCGTCATACCATTGATGCGTAGTCAGCGGTTTGCCAGTTTCAGCTGACGTGTCGTAAACAAACTTATTGCTTTCTCCTTTGGGCATTCCGTCGGGGGTCGTAGTCGGCTCGCCCGCAGGGGTTCCAGGTTGGAACCACGTCTTACCGCCGTCATCTGAGCGTTGAATAATCTGTCCGAACCAACCGCTGGTTTGTGACGCGTAAATCCGATTTGGATCCACGCCCGAACCTTTGACGTGGTAAATTTCCCATCCGGCAAAGTGAGGACCATTGACCTCCCATTTTTCTCGCTTTCCATCCGATGTCAGAATGAATGCGCCCTTACGGGTGCCTACGAGTACTCGCACACTGCTCATCTTTTTGCTCCTCTAATACTTATCTCATAGATCAGGATTCTCTTAATAATTAAGACGAATGGCAACCGCCGAAATCGACAAAGGCGACCAAAACTTTTAGCTCTCACGGCCGATTGTCGTATCCCACATCTTGATCGCCTTGCGCACGCACCATGTCAGGTGGATCAACAATCGGAACACACCACATAAGCGCAAATACAAAACTCAACGCCAGCTTCTTCATTGAATCGCTGCTGATTTGTGTTTGACCTACAAAAAGGGTCGATACCATTAAAAGAACCGCAGTGCTTAAGACGATGGCTTTCATAAGATATCCTTACTCCACAAAAAAAAGAGCAGGATGCTGCGAGAGGTCCCAAAAACTCGCAATAAGCGGGGCCTCCTCCTCAATCACCTTGAAGGTAGAAATAAGCGCTCACTTCCAATTACCGATCAAAATAAATGGCGCCCAGTAGTAAGGGTGACTGAAAGGGCTCTTTGGGTCAGCTTTGAAAGCCGGCTGGTTTGATTTTGCACCGTCCACTGCTCCAACTACTTCTGCGCGACTTTGGGCACCTTCAGACTCGTGCCGCTGCACCTCTCCGTGCAACAGCGAAAGTTGTGCGCGTTTCAACGCCTCCGCTTTCGATATTTCGGGAGCGGAGATTCGCTGTCGATAAAACTCGCGCATCAACTCGCCCGTGCTTTCATCGGCAACTTCCCAAAGCGTGGCTAGAACAGCGAGTGCGCCTTGTTTCTGAGCGAGGACACCAAACCCCTCAACTTCTGATCCCCCGGCATCGTCTCCGGTTGCAGTGTTGCACGCAGACAACGTGAGGAGTTCTACGTTGTCGAACATTGGTGTCGAAGAAGAAATGGTGTCGAGTGACAGCGTCGTGCCGTCACCCAGTAACAACGATGAGAATTTCTCTTTACCTGGACGAAAATCGAAGTGACTTGCGATATGAATGACGGGATATCGGCCAAGTGCGCGCTCGAAATTTGTTTTAGTGAAGTCTGCATCAAGTAGACGACGTCCTGGCAACACGCCGTTCTCGTTCAGCGCATTGTTATTGTTGTCTTGTCGAATGATCGCTTTCAGTTCGTCGGGGACAGCCGCAAGAGCCGGAAAGTTGCCCCATTGTTTCGATACTCCAAGCCCTAATCCCCGCCAGTTCTTAACCGGCATTGCGTCCCTCGCAATCTTTGAACGGCTTGCCAGTGTGATTACGACGTTTTGAAATCGTTCGACGAGATACTGATTTCCATCCCACAAAGCGGAGATTGGAATGTAACGCAGCGTTCCATCCAGGGACCAGATGAGAGTTTTTGCCTTGGCTCCGGCTAAATCAACTTCTAATGGTTTGACTAGAATGTCATAAAGCTTTTGTCCAGCAGGCCGCGGATCTATTCGCGGGTCTTTCAGCGCGGCCCGAAACTCCGCAACCAGGGCATTCAACTTTGCAGCTGAGATTTCAACAGTGTGCGGCTCTTGCACTGTAGGAGTGGTAACGATGAGGTGGAGATGATCTGGACTGACTATCGTTGAGATAATTACCGTGTCTACAACTCCCCAACTTTTCAAGTCAGCTTGCAACCCTGATTCAATTTGAGCGACGCGTACATCCTTTGCACCAAACTCATCCTGGAGTTGTCGTTGAAATACTTCAAACGACCTGGTCGCCGCAGCGAGTTTTTCCTTAAGCTCATCGAGTCGCGCCTGCTTTGAAAAATTGGCATCCTCTGGAAGCTTGAGTCGTTCAGCCTCAAGTGCTGTCAGTTCGGTGCCGATCGCCGTTAACTGGTCTGCAATCCTCGAATATTCATTAAGCGCCTTCTGCTCTTCGGTTCCCAGGTCTAAACGAGTCATCAACGCTGCTGCGACAGACTTATCGCGACGGGTGTACTGGAAGAATTCTTCTTCCTTCAACATCTCTAACACACGCTCGGCTTCAGGAATTCGTCCCTGGGCTATCAACAAGTCGGCAAGCATTCGATAGCCGCGTTCTACAGTGTGCAGATAACTTTTCTGCAACGCCCTATCGAGAGCCCGTATGTTGCCGCGGAGCTGTTGATAAATATTGATGGCTTGCTTGCCGTAAAAGATTGCAAGCGCTGGAAGCTTGCGCTTGTTCCACGCAGTCATCAGATTGAGTAGTAGTTTCGCTTCTCCGTCACGATCACCAACCGCTCTGAAGAGTGGTAAAGCCCTAATGTAGAGATCCTGCGCTTTCTGCTGCTCGCCCAGGTAATCCTGGATGTTAGCGATGTTATTGAGCGCCGAGGCCTCGCTGCGGCGATCGCCTATTGTTTCGAAGATACTCAAAGCCTGAGTGTAGAAACCCAGCGCTTTCTGTTTGTCTCCCAATTGAGAGTAAACATACCCAATGTTGCTGAGCGTCACACCTTCGCCGTCTCGATCCTTCACCGCTCTTCGCAGAACCAAAGACCGATCGTAAAAGTCGAGTGCTTTCTGGTTTTCTCCCAGGTCGCTATACACATCGCCAATGCTCGTGAGGGCTGAAGCTTCGGCGCTCTTGTTGCCGACCGAAGTAAAAATGGTCAGCGCTTCGTTGTAGAAGCTCAAAGCTTTCTGCTGATCGCCGAGGTCGTCGTAGACTTTGCCGATGTTATGAAGCGTCACACCTTCCAAAGGGCGGCTGCCAATTTCACGGAAGAGCTTTAAAGCGTTGTTGTAATACTCAAGCGCTTTTTGGCCTTCGCTGTGCGCCAAATAAACACCGCCGATGTTGTTCAAAGTATTCGCTTCGCCTTCGCGGTCGCTCAATGCGCGAAACAATTGGAGGGCTGGATTGAGATTGGCTAGCGCTTTCTCATTGTCTCCGACGTCAAAGTAGATGAGGCCAATGTTAGCCATGGTCGTCGCCTCATTTGACTGCGAGCCGACTTCTCTAATGAGCACTAGTGCGCGGTTGTAGTACTGGAGCGCTGTTTCCTTTTCTCCGTGGCCCGAATACACATTTGCGATATTGTTGTAGGTCACCGCTTCGCCGAGGCGGTCACCTACGGCTTTTCGCAATGAAAGTGACTGATTGTAGAAGTCGAGGGCCTTCTCCTTCTCTCCCAATTCGTCGTAGATATCACCGAGGTTATTAAGCGCAACTGCCTCAACAGGTCGGTTGCCAATCTCCCTCAAAACACTGAGCGCTTTGTTGCAAAACTCGAGTGCCTGCTGATTTTCCCCGAGGATGTGATAGACCTTGCCGATGTTATTCAAGGTGAGCGCCTCATCACCTCGATCCCCGACTGCTCGAAATAGTGGTAGCGCGTCATGGTAATACTCGAGCGCTTTTCGCTTGTCGCCCTGGGTTGAATAGATCCCGCCGATATTGTTGAGCGTCGAAGCTTCGCCAGCACGGTCGCCCACAGCCCTTCGCAAAGAGAGCGCCTGTTCGAACAACTCCAGGGCTTTCTGTTTTTCACCGAGATCCGAGTAGACGCTTGCTATGTTGTTGAGTGTCGTTGCTTCGCCAGCGCGGTCGCCCACTGACCGAAACAGTGGCAGCGCCTGGTTATGAAGTTCTAAGGCTTTTTGATTCTCCCCTAGATTGGCGTAGGCAAGTCCCATACTTGTAAGTGTCGCCGCTTCACCGCCGCGGTCGCCGATGGCTCTTCGCAAGGGCAACGCCTGGTTGTAAAACTCTAATGCTTTCTGCCTCTCGCCGAGCTGGTCGTACACAATGGCGCTGTTGCTGAGGGCCGTAGCTTCCCCCCGTTTCCAACCAACTTCTCTGGATATTGAAAGTCCCTGACTGAAGAACTCGAGTGCCTTCTGTGGTTCGCTCAGTGAGAGATAGACCACACCAATGCCAGTCAGTGTCTCAGCTTCAGTAGTGCGGTCACCAACTTCTCTTAAGACTGGCAGTGCCTGGTTGTAAAACTCCAGCGCCTTCTGTTTTTCTCCTAATTCATTGTAGGCTTTGGCTACGTCATAAATTGTTCGAGCTGCTCGTTGGCGATCTCCCAAGGTTCGGAACAACAACAACGCCTGATTGTAAAACTCGATGGCTTTTTGCTTCTGACCCAGATCAGAATAAACGAGGCCAATGTTAGTGAGTGTTGTCCCTTCAACCGTTTTGTCTTCGGCCGCCCGAACGAGTGGTAAGCCCTGATTGTAGAAGTCGAGCGCTTTCTGCTTTTCACCGAGAGATGAGTAGACGGCGCCGATTCCCGTAAGCGCAATTCCCTCTTCGTGTCGATCTCCAACTTCTTTGAGAATTGTCAGCGCTTGGTTGTAAGTCTCTAAAGCTTTTTGGTGCTCATCCAGATTCTCGTAAACGAGAGCAATCGCGCGCAACGTGCTGCCTTCCGTTGCGCGGTTACCAACTGCTCGGAATGCAACCAGCGCCTGACTGTAATGGTCCAGCGCTTTCTGCATCTTTCCGATGTCATAGTAGACACTGCCTGTTACGAAAAGTGATCGGGCTTCCTGATCACGGTCACCGATACTTTTCCAAAGTGGGGGTATCTGGATCAGGTAGTCGACGACGTCCTGTTTTTTGTTAAGTGCGAAGTAAGCAGCTCCAATACCGTATAAAGCCATGATTTCGCGCTCGACTTCGCCAGTCTCCTGCCATAGCGTCAGTGCTTTTTTGTATTCATCAAGCGCGTTCTCAATTGAAGAAGTTGCTTGTTGATTGACGAGGATTGATGCCTGAGCGAAGGTCTGCTGGGCCAAGAGCTTCTTCTCATCTATCGCGGTCGCAGGTCTCAACTCCGCAAGCTTGAGTTCATACTTACCAGCCGCTGCTCTGTCAGTGATCGAGCGAA
>DATBSH010000255.1:0-33858 GCA_036559885.1 Pyrinomonadaceae bacterium | reverse complement strand
CACCCACCCGCTACCGTGAGGTGGTACTGACTCCATTCCACTGCGATCCGAATTTTGCAAGACTCTCTAAAGCGTATCGGACATTTGGTTGCCCAGTTTCTTTAAGCCTGATCGTTCGGCGAGTCACGACAAGCTGAAGCATATCGGACACTTGGTTGGCCAGTTTCTTTAAGCTTCGCCGAGTCACGACAAGCTAATAAAGCGTATCGGACATTCCTTGCTCTAAAACGAACGTTCGTGCTATATAGCTAAGGGGCGCCTGATGAAGGGGTCGGCGCATATTCTCCGCATTGACCAAAGCTCAACTTCGAAAAGCAGCAAAGGCAGTCGTCGCATCGGGCCGAAAGGCTCAAGGTGAGCGAACGCGAAAAGCCATCCTCGAGATGGCGGTCCACATTGCTTCGGCTGAAGGACTCGAGGGTCTCACGATCGGCCGGCTCGCGCTTGAATTATCAATGAGCAAGAGTGGTTTGTTCGCGCACTTCGGTTCCAAAGAAGACCTGCAGGTTGCGACGGTCGAAGCCGCACGCGCGATTTTCATTAAGGAAGTAATCAGACCCGCATTCGAAGCCGCTCAAGGCCTCGCGCGTCTGTGGAAGCTGTGCGACATATGGCTGTCGTACGTGCAAGCTGGCGTGTTCCGTGGCGGTTGCTTCTTCGCCGCTGCCGCTGCAGAGTTCGACAGCAGACCAGGCGTGGTACGAGACCGCATCGCTGAGATCATGAAGGAGTGGCTTTCCACTTTGCGTGATGCGATCGTAGAAGCACAAAAGGCGGGCCAACTTAAACCTGATTTCGATCCGACCCAGCTGGCATTCGAATTCAATTCCCTTGAACTGGGCGCCAACTGGGCATTTCAGCTCTACGGCGATAAGAGCGCTTTCACACGCGCTCGTGACGCCATACACGAACGGTTAGTGCGTCATTCCACCAGGGCTGGTTCAATGTTGTTGTCACGTAGAACTTCGTAGTTCGACTGGACTCGAGTCGTGGCCGAACCTATCACGACAAACGAAGTCAATACAGCATCTCCGCTGCTTTTCAAGCGAACGGCTGCGTGGGAAGGACTGAAACTTGAGCACTACCGTTTTGTTCGCGGCGAATTGCCCGAGCATTCTCATTCCGAGCATACGGTGCTGATGTCTTTAACCGACAACTGTCCTGCGGAAATGCAGACGGGAAGTGGACTAAAAATCACCGGCACGCAGACCCGGGGAGCGATTTGCGTGATTCCGGCGGGTTTGCCGCACAAGGCACAAATAGGTGGACCATGCGAGCACGTAGCGCTCTATGTCGACGCCGCACTAATAAATCGTGCCGCCGCAAACTCAAAGCAGGGCAGTCGCTATCAGTTAGTCGAGCGTTACTCGCGTGGGGATCCGATCATCATGCAAGTCGCAAGTGCCCTGCTTGCTGAATTGGATTCCGAAGGACTTAGTGGAAGGCTTTACGCAGAGTCTCTGGCGAATGTACTGGCGGTTCATCTCTTACGGCACTACACCACCGAAGGCGAGCCGGTATTACAAAACTCCGGGGGCCTTCCCAGTCACAAACTTCGCCTGGTGACCAACTTCATCGCAGAGAACTTCGCCGCTGATATTACGTTAGCCGAGTTGGCCCAGGTTGCCGGCATGAGCAGCTTTCACTTCGCCCGTGAGTTCAAAAAGGCAACAGGCACATCACCACATCAATACTTGATCAAGTTTCGCGTCGATCGCGCTAAGACTCTTTTGGCTTACAATCATCTACCGTTGGTCGAGGTTGGTCTGCGCGCTGGCTTTAGCCATCAGAGTCATTTCACACGGTTATTTCGGAGAATAACCGGTACCACTCCACATTTGTACCGAGTGGCTCTGCAGTCTTAACAGCAAGAATCGGCCACGTTAGCAATAACAGGAAAGACGCATCATCCATCGCCTCTGTACGCTCGGCTTAGTT
The DNA here is from genome assembly GCA_036559885.1 of Pyrinomonadaceae bacterium. Lineage (GTDB taxonomy): Bacteria > Acidobacteriota > Blastocatellia > Pyrinomonadales > Pyrinomonadaceae > PSRF01. The sequence continues at coordinate 31,920 of DATBSH010000255.1, read as the reverse complement.
GTCGAAGTCAGCTAGGGAGGTAAATGGAAGTGGGATTACGCACGTTATTACCAGCGCTGTTATGGCTCGTCGTTTCAGTAATGCCTGCGGCAGGTCAAACAAACCGCACCGCCGGGCAAAGAGCAATTGATGACGGCAACGCGCTCGTGGCCCAAGGTCATTATGAACGCGCACTAAAAGTATACGAGACGGTTTCATCCTCATCAGGTGAGTTGTATGGCCGAGCCTTGTACAACATTGGAGTTTGTCACTATGAGCTTTGGCACACTGCTGAGGCGATCGAATTTTACCGCCGCGCCATTCAGCAACGGGAAGGCAGGTATCCACACGCTTCTTACGCTCTAGGGGTGGCACTCGAAGATGCGGGACGCACTTCCGAAGCGGTAAAGGCATACAAGCAGGTGCTTGCCACAACAAACGACGCTTCTGGCGCAGCGAATTATCGCTTAGGTGTTATCGCGGCGGCGGCAGGGGATACAGTCGAGGCGGCACGGCTTTTTCGGAAGGCCCTTGATCATCGCGGCGAGCACGTACCAGCTAGTCACAACAATCTCGGCGTGATGTTGGCCCGTTTACATCGGCTGTCAGAAGCGGAAAAGGAGTTCACACTCGCATTACGATCATCGAATGGGTCGTATTCAGACGCAGCCTACAATCTTGAGCTCTGCCGTCAGCTAATGTCAGCTGGAACTGAAGCTAAAGCGATTGTGATGCGAGTCACAGATGGAATTAATTAGGAGGACGCTAGACATGAGCACGAAACCCGATGACGCCTTGGCAATACTTAAATTATACGAACTAAGAAGTGAGCCGCTGATGCGGCAAGCGCGCGCCTGGTTTTTCACCGAGTTTAATCCAAAGAGCGGATTGGAAATTCTGGGCCTGATGCAGAGCGGCGAAAAGGAGAGCGCCTTTTATCGAATGGTTTCATCGCACTGGGAGATCGCCTCGGCGCTAGTCAATCATGGCGGTATCGACGAGACCCTGTTTCTAGAAGCCAACTCCGAACACCTGGTCGTATTTGCAAAGCTGCAACCGTTTTTAAGCGAGATTAGAGAAACGATCGGCGAGCGTGATTACCTTGCTAACCTCGAACAACTAGTGTTACGTGTAAACAACGTCGAGAAGAAACTTGAAAACCGCCGGAGGTTGCTTGACCGTTGGACAAATCGCTCGAGGGCATCGGCCCAGAGCTAAGAGCGAAGAGCAGATGAACGGCTACCTCTTGGCGCTTCGCTCTTTGCTCTTTGCCCTCCCAGCGCTATGACTCACTACATCGCCTTTCTGAGGGCTGTTAACGTCGGCAAGCGCGTTGTAAGAATGGATGCGCTGGCCAAGATCTTTAAATCAGCAGATCTGCATGACGTCAAAACGCATATCCAGAGTGGAAACGTGACGTTTAAAGCCAGAACTACAAATGTCGAAGCGCTTCGGCGGAAAATCGAGAAGCAGCTGTATGCGTCGTTGGGTTACGAAGTGAAAGTGATGTTAAGAAGTGTCGAGGAGCTTGCAAATGTAGTAAAACGAAACCCTTTCAAACAGATCGATCCGGACAAGAATGTGATGTTGTTCGTCAGTTTCCTGGCGTCTGAGCCAACGAAACGACCACGTTTGCCGTTGCGTTCAGAGTCGGAAAATCTTGACGTGATAGCTCTGCGGGATAAAGCGGCCTTCACGGTGTCGCGACGCAAGAAAAACGGCTGGTTCGGCTTTCCGAATCTCTTTATCGAGAAACAACTCGGAGTGAACGCCACGACCCGAAACTGGACGACTGTGAAGAGGATTGTTGCGTCTACGGAGCAGAAGAATTGATTAAAAGACACCTTTGTCAATTGCCATTTTGAATCCAGCTTCAACCTCGGGTATTCAAAATGGGCTTTGCCTCAAAAGTCGATTTCGCTGGTAACGAGGTTCGTGTGACTTCGTGGATCGTTCCTTTTGTCCAGAAAACTAAAGACGATCCACCCAGTCACACTAACCAACACGAACCAAAACACTCCTGCCTCGAGCTAGATCCGACTTTTGAGGCAAAGCTTTCAAAATGACAAATGTCAGATGATAACTGACCAATGATTTCTGTAATGTCTGGATCGTCCTCACTTAATGCCTTTACGGTTCAGCTGTTCCTTTAGTGCGGCTGAAACTGCAGCGTCAAAACCGTTATCTTTCGTGCCAGTCTTCTTTCGCGCAGCAGCGATGAACTCCGCGCGTTGTTTCGACAGTGACATGATCTGAGCGCGTAGCTCGCGTCGTTCCGCAAGACGCTTTTCTAACTCCTGCTTTCGTTGGTCAGGCGACAACTTCCGCAAGTCGTCAGGCAGATCTTCTTCTTTTAACTTATCGATCTCGACCGAACCGTTTTCAATGTTCTGCAGCAAGTCGCCGACATACGCTCTGGCATTAATTGCTTTGTTAAACGCGCGTTCGGCCTTAGCAACGGAGGGAGCGGATTCAGCGACTGTCGACTCCGCGACTCCAGCAGCTCTTTTGGTCGCATCGCGATAAATCAAGCCAGCTTCACCACCGCCGCCGCCGTAGGCCACAAATGTTCCGCCCAGTTTCGTCGCCAATTGTCCCATTTGCTCATCGTACGGTGTCGCTATCGTTTGCACTCCACCGTCCTGGGCGATCGAAAAGTATTGTCCATTTCCTAGCCTCGCAATCGTCTCCCACACGGTCCGCGTGCCGGGCAAGTTACCGCATTGGATGGTGTTCACGACCATGCCTTTCTGCACCGCGTGTGCGGCGGTCGTCCCAGTGTCAGGTACATCGATGTAATCTTCGTGTGGTGGAGCATCGCCGACAAGAAACAGAATCTGAGCAAGGTGATCCGATCTGGGGGACCAGCCCGCTCGATCAACACCCTCGGCCAGGGCCTTTCGCACGTCTTCCTCAGTGTCTCCGCCGCCACCCGCCTGATAACTCATTAAGACGGAATAGACCTTATCTAAATCGTCCGTCAGCGGGAGAACCTGTGTGACATATTGATCGCCGCGATCCCGATAAGCCACTAATCCGATGCGAACAGCCGGCCGCGACTCAGTCTGCATCACGTCGTTTACTACGCCCCAGATACGCTGTTTTGCTCCGTCAATTAATCCGCCCATCGAACCGGTGGTATCCAAAACGAAAACCATCTCGAGGGTTGACGAGGAAAGGGATTTCTGTGAATCGCCGACGTCGACGGGCGCAATCGTCGGTTGCTGCGTGGTGAAAACCCAGGCAGCGGCCACGGTGATACCGACTAAAAACGTAACGAGTGCGGTTGTGATTCGAAATGTTAGTGAGTTCATACGAAACCTCCGAGGAAGGAACGAAATCCCGTTTAGACGTTAGACGCGCAGCCCCTTCATTAGTTCCCGACTGACGAAATGTTAATAGAGGAACGATGCGGGCTAAATTTCTTGCAGGGATTTATTCCGAAACACAAGAAGGCCGTTCAAAAGTTCAATCGCACTTCAACTAAAGAACGGGAGCGAAGCGACCGATTGAACTCGCGGCATAGGTATCTCAGCTGCAATCGGTCGCTTCGCTCCGGTTCTTTAGTTCACTGCGATGAGAATCAGCGGGGAAGCCACCCTTCCCGGAATAGAGCCGTCAGTTCTCTTTGAGGAGCCTCTTTCCAACCAACTACCACTATCCAACAAAAAAGGCGGGCTCCGAGGCCCGCCTTCTACGCTGTCGGTTGACGCAAGTTATTTCGATGGATCTGTGTCTTGCTTCTTGACGTAGATGTCGCCGCGCTTAGTCATGCCAGTCTTCTCAGCAAGCGTCGCTAATACAGACTCAAGCATTTCTTTGTTCTCCAACTTGAAACTGGTTATTCCACTCACCTTGGTGTCCTGATCGTTGAACTGGATAGTCAGGTAACGAACTTTAGTCTTTATAAATCGCGCCGGGAGAGAATAGATAACGGGAATCGCTCCAGCCACTGTTGCCGCCGCCGGTTGCTTCTTTTTCGTATCGGCGAACGCTGACGCGATGGCATCGTAAGGAATGTTGATCTCTTTGGGCGTCTTCCGGTCCTTGAATAGCAATCGGCGATTCGCGTCGTCGAAGATTAGCGTGCCTTCCATAGTTTTGTTATAGCCGAATACGCCGCCCTCATATTTGGCCTTCATACTGCTCGGCGCAGGTGCGGGCTTTGGAATATTCTCAGGCTGCTCTATCGATCTCGGGCGCTGCGCAAACACGGCGGTTCCCGCAACAAACATCAATAGCATCAGCAGAAGTGATTTCATTTTCTGTTCTCCCTTGCGAATAACAGTCAACTTGTGATCTTGGCGCCGGCTAAAGGAATGATCTCAGATTTGAGATCTCAGATCTCAGACTGTTGATCTCAGATCTGAAATCTCAGATCTTTAGATCATCTGAGATCGCAAATGTAGATCTCAAAACTCAAATTCCCTTCGCCCACTCGGGTATCTTGTAAAGGATCCACCAAAGCACTACCTGGACTGCGAGAACTATTACTCCCGTCGCGAGGCTTACGTAACATGTCATGCGGTGTCGACTCGCGCTCGCAAACCGATAAGACCGTGCTACTCCCAAGCTACCCATCAAAACAGCGCCAGGACAGAAGAGAATTCCCAGATAGGGCACCAGCGAATAAGTCGCGAAAGCGCGCGCCGTCGCTGCGATACTATCGCCGTTTTCCTGTTTTAATGTCGTAGTCGTCGCTCGAACGGGATCCGTTACTTCGCGAAAGGTTTTACGCGTTCTATTGATTCTTTCAAATCCGCGTCACCGGGCGCGAGTGCGGCGCCTCGCTGATAGGCGGCAAGCGCCTTTGAGTATTGCTTTGTTACTTCGTACGCGTATCCGAGTTCCCGGTATACATTTACGTCGTCAGGCGACTTCTTTGCTCCCGCCTCTAACGCAACTATTGCCTTAGGGAAATTATTGGACCGCGAGTAAGCCACGCCGAGTAAATAGAACGTTATGCCTGTAGCATCCGCTCCTACACTGGCTCTCTCCAGCACGGAAGCGGCGCGAGGATACTGTTTCGAACCGATGAGCGCCTGCCCAAATAGCGTTACTGCTTCGGCGTCGGTGCGTAACTTGATCAGACCTTCGCCAGCCCGAACTGCACTGAGGTAATCAGCATCAGCCTTTGCCTGATCACTAGTCATCGCCGCCCGACGAAGATACGAGGTGACCAACAGTGTCCAAGCACTTGGCATCCGCGGATCAACTACAGTGACGCGATTTAACGAGGAGATTGCAAGATCAAGATCGTTTTTTGCAAGTGCGATCTGGGCCAGGTAGAACAGCGATAAAGAATCCTTCGGATTCAGTTTGACCACAGCGTTAAAGGTTTGTTCTGCCTGTGCGATTTTACCAGTCTTGTATTCAGCTATGCCCCGGTAGTAGAGCATCAACGGATCGGGCGATGTGCCCGTATTCGTGGTCGCAGCAGTTAGCAGAGGCAGTGCTTGCTCGTATTTCTCAGAAAGCACGTAAGCCTGCGCCAGCGCTGTCCGAGTGTTTGGATCTTCCTGCTTGTTCTGTTGCTGCAACGCTAAAGCCTTTTCGAGGTCCTTTGCCGCTTCACCGTATTGCTTCAGGTTAAGTTCGGCGAAGCCTGCAATCTTCCACGCCTCAGAGTCGTTTGGATATCTGGTGGTTAGATCTTTCGCCTCCTTTGCGGCAGCTGCGAACTGCTTCGACTCGAGCAATGCGTAGGCGTGCGTCGTATCAGCAGAAGCTACCGTATTCACCACCGGTTTGACCGGCTGCACGTCTAACAAGGGCTGGTTCGGATCGTTGCGTCTCGCACTGGGTGAAGATGACGGCTCGGGTCTCAGCAAGGGGTCCGACGCTGGTTTTTCTGTGGTGGACGAGCTCTTGGGTACCGTTCTGGTAGCACGACGTGGCCGTGTCGATTGGGCGCTCGCAATCGCGGAAGCCAACAGACCTACGGCCAACAAGGGAACTATTCGTTGCAAAAGGGTAGATCCAATCATGGCTGATGATTGTATTCGGGAGAGGGTTGGGTTTGAAAGCTCAGATCAACGCTTGGCAAACACCCTTCGGATGCGGAAAGGTCGCCCGGCGTTTGCCAAAGATAAGAAGAGGCCACAGATTAACGCCGATCTTCACAGATTCATACTTAAGGCGGAGCAGAAATTGTTGCCTACCCTGCGGTTTTCGTTCGATCTGTGGTTATCTGCGAAAATCTCCGGCCCATCTTAACCGCTAAAAATTGAGCTTCAGTCCAAATTGGAACTGTCGAGGGTCGAAAGCCGCCGTTGGCCGACTGTAATAGCGTCCATTACCAGCACGCTGGTTGAACGTTCGGACGTCATCGACGAACGGTGAAGCAGCCCCTTCATTGAATCGGTTAAAGAGATTGAATCCCTCGGCAATCAGCTCGAGCCTCGCACGCTCACTGAGTCGAACCATCCTCGCTAATCTTAAGTCGAGCGAAACGTAACGGTGCGTAAGACCAAAGTTCCGACCCAAGCTGCCACGGGTGAATTGACCGGAAGTGATTAATGGGGCACATCCGGCTGCGCCTGGAACACAGAGCGTTCCATCAGACAACACGGTTGGACGGTCCGTCTGATTCGATTGGTCGTTGTTGGTGTCCTGATTGCTCAGGATATTGAACGGCCGGCCTGAAGAGATTTCGAAGATGGGCGACACTGTGAAGTCAGATAAGAACCGGTGCCAGCTATCACCCGAGCGCCAGGTTGCCGGCGAAGCGATCACCGCGCTGAACACAAATCGATGTCGCTGATCGAAAAGTGAATCCGCGCGCTCCTCCTCGAAGTGCCTGTTGTCCTGCGGCAGCAGCAACGTCTGCAGGTCGGAAGAGTCGTCGATCGAATGTGACCATGTATATGACGCGAGGAACTGGAAGTGGTTCGAGAAACGTTTCTTTAGATCGACATTCAGTCCGTTATACAGTGAGTTTCCGTCGGAGGTTTGTGCGTTAATCGAACCGAACGGCGAGATTGTTCCAGGCGTACGAAGCGAACCGGCCAGAGCCGAATTCAAAACTGCCGGCGTTACAAGACCGCCTGACAGTGCTTGAGCAAGAAAGTAATTCGGTGCATTGGGTCTGAAGAAATTTGCGATCGCCGGAGCCACGATTCGGCTGCCAAGGCTTGTTAGTGGTGCAGCGATCATTCCAGGAATAATGAGTGCGAAGGTTTGGCCAGCAGTTGGGAATGCCGCTGCACCTGTGGGCGTAAATTGAGTGAAACACAGAAGAGGCACCCCACCCGGGCAAGGCGCTAACGGAGTCGAGCCGCCCGGAGATGGAATTGAAAGTGCTACAGCTTCGGTAGTGTTTACTGGGTTACGTCCTGCGAACCTGAAGAAGTTCGAAATCTGCAACTCAGTGCGGGGAGCATTTATATCAAGCGGATGCGGCAGATGATGCGCGCCAACGAAGATGTAACTGCCAGATAACGACATGTTCTTCGTCAACTGCCGCTCGACTGTAAAGTTGCCTTGGTTTGCGTAGGCGTATTCAAAAGTCTTTTGAACATGCAACGTAAACGGTAGTACCGGTCCAAAGCCGGGGAATGTCTGATCGTTGAAACGCTGTCGGCCGAATTGGTACTGCGAACCAGCAGCGACGCCGGGAGTAACCACGCCAGCCGGACAAATCAGCGTAACTGGACCACCTGGCGGACAAACTGTTCCCTGAAATACCTGGACTGCGTTGAGCAAGCTCGTCGGGAGCGGAGATCCGGGCGTTAGGATTCCCTGCTGCTGTTGGACCGCATCTGCGATATCCGAATTGAAGGCGATTGCGAGTAGCGGGTGATCGTAAAAAATGCCAAACGCCGCACGAATCACAGTTTTACCATCATTGTGAGGATCCCAGGCGATTGCGAGTCGCGGCGCCCAGTTGTTTTTGTCGCGCGGAAACCCTTGCTGCACGCCCATCGCATCTTGCGCGGCAAGTACATCGGCGGCGGAGAGGTTAATGCCCGAAAGCGGATCTCGGAATCCCTGTGTCCCAACCTGTTCGGTGATTTCGTAGTCGTAACGGACCCCATAATTCAAGGTGATGTTGGGTCGGATCTTCCACGAGTCCTGCGCGAAGAAGGCCAGTGGTTTGTTGCTGATGCTGCTTACTGGATTGCCAAACCCCTGAACGAAATTCGTTGGAAAGCCCAGGCCGTATTGCTGCACAGGCGTGAAACTTGGAGCTGGTGGCAATCCGGGTAAACAGAGTTGCGGTATTGGCGTGCACGCATCGAGGCCGCCGAAATTAAACAGACCCGAAAAGTTCAGTTCAAAAATAGCTTCCGGAATGTTGATGAAGGCAACGTCACCGCCAAATTTGAACGTGTGATTGCGATGGACCAAATTCACGTTGTCGGTAAATTCGTATCTGGTCTCTGTGCGAACGACCGGAGAGAAAAGTTCGCGGCCAATAAACGCAGTTCCAGATATGTTGTGCGCCACCGCTTCACCATTCTGTGATTTGAACGTTGCTCGGCGTTCGCCGAAATTGAATCTTCCTTCGTTGATTGCATTGTTCGAAAGTGTCGATGTCAACGTCGCCACAGCGGAAAAGTCTCGCAGTGTTTGAATGCCTGTGCGCGAGAAATCGTTCTGACCCAGCGACTGATTCTGCGACTCAACCTGGATTCCAGTAATCCGGCTCGGGTTGTAACCAAACCTGAAACTGAACTGGTGTTTGTTGGTAATTAAGTGATCGAGACGGAACGAGTTAAACGACGTGCGATCCGTTATCGGGAATATCTTTTGCAGTGTGCTTAGCGGTCGGAAAGCGATGGATGAAATCGGAAGCGGCGTGCCTGCTAATAGGAATCTGCTTCCCACAACCTGACCTGCTGGAACGGCGGAGAACACCCCGATTGAAATCAGCGGGTTGAATCCATTCAGCGCTGTGCTGCCGCCGCTGGAAGCGAAATAGGCATACGTAACGCCCAGTTGCTGCACCGCGGGACTAGGGCTAGACAGCAACCCGTTGATGTAACTGGCTTGAGCAGGTGTGATATTGCGAAGAGTCTGTACCGGAAAACCTGGTGCCAAAGGTGGCAAAGTCACTGAACTGGTCAGGCCTTGTGCTACGTCGCTGGTGAAAAATCCTGATTCATTTCTACGTCGCTGTTCGAATGCGTAAAAGAAGAAAGTACGGTCGCGATCGAACGGTCCACCAATTGTGAATCCATACTGCGTGCGTGTGAACGGCGGATCTTCGACTGGGGCAAACGCGTTCCGCGCCTGAAAACTCCGGTGACGAAGGAAACCGAACATATTGCCGTGGAAATCGTTTGTGCCTGATTTGGTTACTACGTTGACGACTCCGCCGGCTGAGCGTCCAAACTCGGGGGCGAAGGAGTTTGTCACTACCTGAAACTCCTGCACTGCCTCCTGACTCACAGTTGATCGCGACGCATTTACCGAATTGTCGGTGTTGTCTGCACCATCGACCTGAACGAGATTGGAACGACCGCGTTGGCCGCCGAAGTTCAAACCAGTAGTCGGTGCTGGTCCGATCGGACGACCATTGTCGCGGCCGACAGTTGATGTCGTTAAAGCAAACGCCAGATAGTTACGCTCGTTAATCGGCAGATTATTTATTCGCTGCTGGTCCACCGTCGTCGCTACAGCAGTCTTGGAAGTCTCCACTATTTCGGCCGTCGCATCGGAGATAGTGACGCTTTCGGTGATCTGTCCAGGTTCAAGCGGAACATCGACGTCAGCCGTTTGACCGACTGTCAACACCACCTTCGTGAGCACGGCCTTCTTGAAGTTGCTCGCCTCGACTGTGATCTCATATTCGCCAGGCGGAAGATTAACGATGCGATAGTGCCCTTCGTCGTTCGTGGTTGTGCTGCGCGAGATGTTAGTGCCGGGATTACGCGCAGTTACAGTGGCGTTTGCGACAACAGCGCCAGTGCTATCTTTCACAAAGCCCTGCAAGTCGGCTGCATTTGATTGAGCCTGACCGAAGACCACAGTTGCAGACATCAGGGAGACAGCGAGCAGACCACTGATTTGACAGAACCTGACAAGCGACGTTTTCAGAGATGCAAACATCGTCGTTTTCTCCTTAGCTAATCGGCGATAGATTCACCTTCGCCCAGTTGAGACCGGTTGACACGTTTTAGGTCTGGGCGAGTATTCGGAGATCACTCTCCTATTAAACTGCTATGGTCGCGTGGGAGCGTTTGACGCTGGATCCATAGTTGGTCCGAGATTGAACCGTGGTTGAGAGACCTAGACTAACCCCGCCTTTTTACTCCAAAAAGCGTTGATGTGGCAAGCATTAAGGTTCCGAGCGATTAGGACATGGAGACGGTGGATTGAGTGCCGTCCACCCGCGATCTAGTGGCGCGCGCAAGTTGATTTCGTAGCCAGGTGTTGAGGCTGCAGGCAATAATCGTCATTTCCGCCAGGCGTGGGTTGAAAGCTGTGCGTCTCAATAAACTAGATACCCTAAAACGTGAACTGAACTTGCGATGGTATTCCTTTAAGTAATCGTTACGCATTTCAACGATGCTTGAGTGGTTTTTAAAATGGTCTACCGCGACCGCGGCCGCGAGCTCCCCACTCTCAAGGGCCATCAACATGCCGCTTCCTGTGAACGGATCGATAAATGATGCCGCGTCACCTATGGCGATGAGGCCCGGTTTCGGAGCTGGATCCGAAAACCCGAAACTCTCCAGGGAAACGCTTAACCATTCAGAATGACGTCGCGCGCTGCTGAGCGCACAAGCCGCCCTTCGGTTTCGCATTACCGTTTCATTCATGACGGTATCGGCATCGGAGTTAAATCGCCGTACGTCGCGAGCAGAAACAATAAAACACAGATTGCTGAGGCCATTTTCGATCGTGTTAAGTCCACCATAGCCACCAGGGTATGAGTAAATCTCACAAACATTTTCTTCGGGTAGTGCACCTGACAAGTGGGTTTTGAAAGCGACGAATGGTGGCTTACGCGAGCGGTGGTTTGGCTGTAAGCGACGCGTCAAAATCCTCGGACGGCCAGTCGCATCTATCGTCAATCGCGCCTCGTAATCGCGATCTTCCTCGGACGTCTTCACACGCACTCCCTGAATGCGGTTTTGCTCTTCTATGACATCAGTGACCACTGCCTCTTCAAGGACGTCAACACCAACCGCTTGAGCTCTCACAAACAAATTGTTGTCCATAGTCGCCCGACTTAGGCCGAGAGCTAGACCTCCGCCAAACCAGCTGCTCGGCACAGATACGCGGTGGCCACGACTGGAATAGAACACGGTACTCCTAAGTGTAGCCGGATTGCTTCGTATCATCGGTTCTGAAACACCGAGCCTCTCAAAATGAGAGAAGCATTCCGGTGAAATAAATTCACCGCATAGCTTCGGTCGAGGAAATCGTTTTTGCTCGATAAGTAAAACGCTCAAACTATGTTGGGCCAATTGAATCGCCGCGCTGCTACCGGCCGGTCCGGCACCGGCAATTATGACGTCGTAATGGTCTTTTAGATGGCTCGTCATGCTGCCCTCTCAGCAACTGATGGCTTTTGCTGTTTTGTCTTCGGCACAGCAGCAGCCGCACTTAACACAAGTCTGTAAGGGAAATGACGACTGACCCTCGCATCTCTCAGTCCCGCCTGTATCGCTAATTCTCGCAACTCCGCGCGTTTGAAACTGCGGAGAATCGAAAGTGCTCCGTCTTCACGCAGCAGTCGATTGTGCAGGAACAATTTCCCGATCGTCGTGTAAAAGTAATAAGCAATTGGGTGCCGGTGCAGATCGATCACGAAGATTCTGCGTCTTGCAACGCGGCTCATCTCGCGGAGAATGTTGATGATTTCAAGCTCGACGAAATGATGCGTAAAGAGTGAACACATCACGTAATCAAATTCGCCGTCTGAAAAAGGCAGGTACCGGGCATCGCTGCGAACAGATCGTATGTTCGGGAATTCCGTCGACTCCTCCACAATCGCTTTAGCGGAGCGCTCGTTCAACTCTAATCCCACGCCGCTAAAGTCGAGATTGTTTTCGCGAGCCCAGGATGCGGCAACGCGCAAGAGTTCGCCCGATCCTGCGCCGACGTCGAGGACCGAAAACCTGCGGACCCTGGATTCTTCGACGTCGTGGAGCAGCGTGCGTTTCAAGGTACGCGCATCACCGAGCCACTCGTTGACGAGCTGTAACTCGACAATGCACTCCTCATATTCCGCTGCCGTGTAGTTACCACAGTCGATATTCTCTAGTTCGTAACTTCGTTGGCGAAACTTCCTGAGCATCGATTTCTTCACCCATCAACGAACTCTCTGCGCAACCTCGGCCTCCTCTGCGTCTCAGCAGTGTTCCTGTCAACTGTGGCCCTGAGCAACAAACAGTTGGATGACGGTATTTGGATTTTCACTCACTCAGTTTTTCAATTACGAGGGCGCTGTTTTTCGATCCGAACCCAATACAGTTGCAAAGGGCGATACGCACGTTCGCTTCACGTGCCTCGTTGGGTATGTAGTCCAGATCGCACGTCGGATCGGGCTCATCGAGGTTGATTGTTGGAGGGATTCTGCTTGTATGCATCGCACAAAGCGCGGCCGCTATTCCCGCGGCGCCACTTGCGCCTTGTGGATGACCGATTTGAGACTTCGTGGCTGACATTGGTATCCGTCGAGCCTGTCCATCAAACGCAAGCTTCAAAGCGCAGGTCTCAATTCGATCGTTTAATTGGGTGGATGTGCCGTGCAAGTTTATGTAGTCGATATCTTTTGCGTCGCGTCCCGCATCCGCCATGGCCAGACGCATCGCTCGAGCTGGTTCATTTCCATCTTCCGCTAGTCGCACGCGGTGATACGCATCGCACGTAGCCCCATACCCGGTTATCTCCGCGTAGATGTGCGCATTTCGCTGCCGCGCATGATTGAGTTCCTCGAGGACGTACATCCACGCCCCTTCACCAAGAACCATCCCCGATCTATTTCGATCGAATGGACGAGAGGCCCGATGCGGCTCGTCATTCCAATTAGAAGTGAGGACTGTCATGAGGTTAAATGCCGCGAGAATGCCGGGTGCAATCGGCGCATCAACTCCACCGGAAATCATGACGTCTTGCCGGCCCAACGCGATGTGCTGTGCGGCATACGCAATCGCATCTGTCGAACTTGTGCATCCGGTTGACACGATATGCGAGAGTCCTCTCAAACCAAACGCCATTGACAGTTCACTTGATAGCCCGCCGTGAGTGGAAGCAGGAATCGTGTAGACCGAGGCCTTGGAGGTTGGTCCAATGTACCAATATTCATATTGCTGTTCAGTGAATGCCAGGCCCCCGCCGCCAGTACCTAACTCGACTCCAACCGCCCTGCGTTCCTCGAGCGTAAGATCGTTGGGGAAGATCTTTGCGTCTTCTAAGGCTTCTCTTGCAGCGGCCAACGCTAAAGGAACCGTCCGCGGCACATGCTTTCGATCTTTTGGACTGATTTGAGCTTCCCAATCGAAATCGGGAACTTCAGCGGCGATCTGGACAGAAAAATTGGAAACGTCGAAGGCTTGGATTTTGCGCACACCGCTGCGACCGGCGAGAAGCCCCTCCCAGAAGGCCTGACGTCCAATGCCTAAAGGAGTGACGCAGCCGAACCCGGTGATCACAACTCGGCGAGGACGCGTCAACGCTCGTAACATTTGATTCTTCGTTTAACGGGGAGGAACCGAAAAAGAATAGCACGTAAAGGGACTGGGTTCCCAAACGTTAGCCCGCAATCCCTAAAGAAAAAACGCTACGTTTTTCTAGATTTTGTTACCGCACTCGTTGCAGAACTTTGCGTCTGGGCTTAGCTCCGCCTTGCAGTTTGGACAAGTTTGCTGCTCCTGATTAGTTCCGCATTCAGTACAAAACTTCGCACCCGCCTGCAACGCGGCGCCACATTTAATACAAGGAACAGTCTGTGAGGCGACTTCCATCTTGGCCCCACACTCATTACAGAATCTAGCACCAGGAGCATTCGCGCCTCCGCACTTCGGACACGCAATTCGGTTCGATCCGCCTTCACCCTTCGACTGCTTGATGGCGTCTGTCATGGCGCCGGCCATCGCGTTTCCGATCGCGAACCCCGCACCAAGCCCTGCGCCGGTACCGGCACCGCCTGAGGGATTTTGTGCCGCATCGCGCATTGCATCGGCAGCTTGGAACTGCGCATAACGCCCAACGTCGCCAATGACACCCATCGACGTTCGCTTGTCCATCGCTGCTTCCACCTCTTGCGGAAGCGAAATGTTTTCCACAACGAACTTTGTGAGTTCCAGGCCAAACGATTTGAATTCCTCGCTCAACTTGTCACGTGTGAACTTACTTAGCTCATCGTAGTTCGACGCTAAATCAAGCGCGGCGATCTTCGACTCAGCAAGCGCATCGCTAAATCCGCTCACCAGCGTGCGCTTCAATTGACCTTCAATGTCTTCAGTGACGAAATGCGCATTCGTGCCGGCGATGTCCTTAATAAACGCCTTCGGATCAGCGACTCGCATCGAGTAAATGCCAAACGCACGCAGCCGGACCATGCCAAAGTCAGTATCGCGCATCATTACAGGGTTTGGTGTGCCCCACTTCAGGTCAGTGAACTGTTTAGTGTTTACAAAGTACACTTCAGCTTTGAATGGCGAATTGAAGCCATACTTCCACGCACCGAGTTTCGAGAGTATCGGAGTGTTTCCGCCATCGATGGAGTACCGACCTGGAGGGAATTGATCGGCTATCTGACCCTCAAGGACAAAGACTGCGCTCTGCGATTCGCGCACGATGAGCTGAGCTCCGTTTTTTATCTCCTGATCCTTGACCGGAAAACGATAGACGAGTGTGTTGCTAGTCTGGTCCAGCCATTCGATTACTTCGATGAATTGTGAACTCGGGCTTAGTCGATCAAGTATTCCCATTTCTTTGTCTCAACCTCTAAAAGGATAATACGGCGACAAGATTATACGCTGAGACACCGCAAATCACGGAATTCAAAGTGATCAGCGAAGTTTTGAGCGCCTTCTGCGAATTATCAACAGTGCGGTAAAGCCACCGGTCATGTCGACCAAACTGTCAATAACAGACGCGGACCGAGAGGGCACAAAACTTTGATGGTATTCATCGAGTAACGCGTATGCAATTACCAAAATTGCCGATATTAAGAACCAGCGGTTGCGACTGCCGGTCAGTCCTGATCTGTCGAAGGCTCGCGCAGCTAGAATCGCCAAGACTGCGTACTCCGTGAAATGCGCGAGTTTGCGAATGACGAAATGCATGAATGTCAGCGTTGCCAGAGAGGCGTTAGGAAATAACCACTTCAGCAAAGGCTCTATGAAGGTGGAAGTGTTTGCGGCGGAAAAACTGGCGCTGGATGCAAAGAAGATGAACGCCATCCAAAAGATCAGCGGCAGGTAGTAGCTAACGAAACTGCGGCGTGCGCTGCGATCTGCCGTCGATTCAATCATGACGCGAGATCAATTGTGCCGATCTTACAAATAATGGGAAGCGATGAACGCTTCCCACCATTGAACATTGAGTGCGCCACTTCAGCACTAGAGTGCCGCGGCGCCGGAAACAACTTCTATAATCTCATTTGTGATTGCGGCTTGGCGCACACGATTCATGTTGAGTACAAGAGCATCGATGAGTTCGCTCGCATTCTTCGATGCGGAGTCCATCGCAGTCATACGCGCACCGTGTTCAGAAGCCACTGATTCGAGCAGGGCGCGAAACACTTGCGTCTCAATGAGACGCGGAAGCAGTTGCCTGAAGATCTCCTCTGGCGGTTGCTCCCAAATGTAATCGATGAGGTTAACTGGCTGAGCACTTCTTGGGTCCGGCTCTTCCGTTTTCGCACGCGCAACCGGCAGGAGTTGCTCCAACACTACGCGCTGCTGCAACACTGACTTGAACTCGTTATAGATCAAGAAGACCTTATCGATCTCCTCTTCATCTGCGTAGCGCTTAATGATATCGCGGGCCACCTCGAGCGCTTCTGAAAACTCAATGCGGCCCTTTCCAGTCAAGCCGACAAATTCTCCGGCAATCTTTGCGCGTCGGTTACGAAAGAAATCACGGCCTTTACGACCAATGGCGAGAATCTCGACGTTCTTGTCGGTGTTTTCCCTAATAAACGACTGCGCAGCTTTGATAAGGTTTGTGTTGAAAGCACCGCACAAACCCTTGTCTGCTGTTATCAAGACCAGGAGATATCGCTGATCACCGCGCTGGTCCAGGAGCGGATGGTGGAAATCTTCGTCCGTGCGTTTGGCGAGTTCGCCGAGGACTTCCGTCATCTTATTTGCAAACGGCCGGGCCGTAACAACACGATCTTGAGCACGCTTCAGCTTCGCCGCAGACACCATTTTCATAGCCTTGGTTATCTGTTGCGTGTTCTTTACCGACTTGATGCGCCGGCGAATGTCTAAAAGATTCGGCATGTCACGCTTGATCTAGCTCACGCGCTCGCAGCTGGGGCGGCTGCTTCTGTCGCTGGCGAAGTTGGCAACGGTGGTGGTGCGGTATCTTTTCTCCACGAGGCTTTGAAATCCTGAACGGCCTGTTTCAAGTCTGCTTTTATCTCATCAGTTAAGTTCTTCTTCTCTCGAATGCTCGTCAATAACCCGGGATGTGAGTTCTCCACAAACTGGAGCAGTCCTTTTTCGAAACTTCTCACATCGTCGACCGGAACATCATCTATGTATCCATTTGTGGCCGCCCATATTACGAGCACCTGTTTCTCGACATCCATCGGTTGATACTGTGGCTGCTTCAGAATCTCGGTCAGCCGTTGGCCACGTGCAAGCTGTGCTTGAGTGGCTTTATCTAGATCGGATCCGAACTGCGCAAAAGCCTGCAACTCGCGGAATTGCGCCAGCTCTAAACGAAGCGTTCCTGCCACCTGCTTCATCGCTTTAATTTGAGCAGAGCCGCCAACGCGCGAGACACTGTTACCCACGTTGATTGCCGGACGGATACCACTGTTGAATAGGTCGGCCTCGAGGAAGATCTGACCGTCGGTAATGGAAATCACGTTCGTGGGAATGTACGCAGAAATATCGCCGGCTTGCGTTTCGATAACGGGCAAACTCGTCAGCGATCCGCCGCCCTTCGCGTCCGACAGTTTCGCCGCTCGCTCTAATAATCTTGAGTGAAGATAGAACACGTCGCCGGGATATGCTTCGCGACCCGGTGGCCGCCGGAGCAACAACGAGATCTCACGGTAGGCGGCAGCCTGTTTTGAGAGATCGTCGTAAATCGTGAGCGCGTGTTTTCCGCTATCCCGGAAGTATTCACCCATTGCCGCTCCCGAGTATGGCGCTAAAAACTGCATCGCGGCCGGATCAGAAGCGGTCGCCTTGATTACGATCGTGTAATCCATCGCACCGAAGTCTTCCAGAGTCTTCACGACCTGGGCGACTGTTGACGCCTTTTGTCCGATAGCGACGTAGATACAGATTACGTCTTTCCCTTTTTGGTTGATGATGGTGTCTACCGCTACAGCCGTCTTTCCAGTTTGTCGGTCGCCAATGATTAGTTCACGTTGACCACGGCCGATCGGAACCATCGCGTCAATGGCTTTCAATCCGGTCTGAAGAGGCTCCTTAACGGGTTGCCGGTCTACCACGCCTGGAGCGATTCGCTCTACGGGGTAATGTTCTTCCGTGACGATCGGTCCACGATCGTCGATCGGATTGCCGAGCACATCGACGACGCGCCCAACGAGCGCCTCGCCTACAGGAACTTCTATGATTCGGCCAGTCCGCTTTACCAAATCACCTTCGCGAATCGCCTGGACTTCACCAAATAACACCGCGCCCACCTTGTCTTCTTCAAGATTCAGGGCCAGGCCGCGCACCTCATGCGGAAACTCCAGCAGCTCGCCGGCCATTACTCTTTCAAGGCCGTGGAGTTCAGCGATCCCGTCACCGATCTTTAGGACCGTCCCGACCTCCATAACAGTGACGCCGACTTCGAAATTCTCAATTTGCTTTCGAATAATTTCGTTGATTTCGCTAGCTCGAATAGGCTCCATGATTTCCTCTTACCACAGTCTAAATCTGAATCTCATCGATTTGTCATATCGCTTGCCAGACGTTGTAGCTGAGTTTCTACGGATCCATCGAAAATTGTGGACCCGATGCGCGCCACGAGTCCGCCGATGATCGATTCGTCGGTTTCGAATTGCAGGCGAACAGTACTTCCTGTCAGTTGAGCCAACGCCTCACGCAGTACGCCCCTCTCGCTTTCCGGTACGGGTCTAGCTGTAGTAACTTGCGCCGCTACCACACCAGCGCGCTCATCGAGAATCCGGCTGTACCGCTCGGCAACGTCCTTTATCTGCCCGACCCGCTGATTCTTTAGAAGTACCTGAAGGAGTGCAGCGGTAGTTTCGCTGACGCGGGTTTTCACGATCAGCTCTTGTAGTAACCGTCGCTTTTGATCGTATGGAATGGTGGGATTAGCAAACACTTCCTTTAGCTGAGCGTTGCCCTCAACCATCGACGCCCAAAACTCAAGCTCAGCTTTTACCTTCTGCTCTTCTCGTCTCGATATCGCCACGTCGGCTAACGCAGTCGCATACCGTCGGGCAATGGTTTGTAAACTCAAGCTCGCCTCCTCCTGAGTTCTCCAACGCCTTCAGTAATTAGACGAGCATCGTCTTCAGGTCTTATCTGTGAGCGAACTGTTTCGCGCGCGAGATCAACACTTCGGTGCGCGAGAAACTTCTGTAGTTCTTTCATCGCAACCTTCGTTGCAGTGTCGATCTCTCTCTGCCCCTGCAGCCGGATCTTTTCAATCTCTTTCTCAGTCAGATTTGCCAGGCGAACGCGTTCGGCTTCAGCTTCCTTCTTTGCGTTCTCGCGTACAGCGGCAGCGTCCAGATCCAGGCGCGCAAGCATTGCCTCTGCTTCCTTTAAAAGCGCTTGGGCCTGCTCGCGTTCCCTTTCGGCTTCAGTCAGTTGTAATCGGATTCTATCTCGACGCGATAATAACGCTTCCCGCAAAGGCCGGCGGAGGATAAGAATTCCGGCAGTTATGAAGATGGCGAGGTTAATAAACTTCCAGGCTTCCAGTCCCGGGTAATTCAGCCAACTGTCGGCCCATTCCATCGTAGTGCCTGATATGAGTAGGTACATCTTTAAACTGAAATCGCGTTCGAACCCTTTGCGGCTCTATCTCAGAGGGCGCCGCAAAATCTGGGCTCCAATGAGACTACTAAGCTCGCCAGCCCGTGCTTCGAGGTCCTTCTTTGCCTCTGCTTCCTGGCGACGGGTACGTTCGATGGCCGCTGCGACCTGCTGCTTAGTTTCGTCTCTCGCGGCACTAATACGCCGCTCCCTCTCGCGCAAAGCTTCCGCCTTCTCTACTTCCAACAGGTGATAACCTTCAGAGCGCGCTTGGGTAAGGGTCTTTTGGTAGGCCTGCAACTTCTCTTCACGCGCCGCGGCGAGAACCTGAGCCTCACTTAGTTGCCCCGAAAGTAGTGCGTCCCGTCGCGCCAAAATCTCATTGATCGGCTTTAGCAGAGTCCGATTCAAAACTGCCACCATGACTGCGATGATCAGCACGTGCAGCAGCAGTGTTCCGTCAGGAACTAACTGGATAGTACTCTCCGCAAGAAACATTCGATGCCTCAGAACACGAATTGCCTAGTGAAAAGCGCGCGAGTCTAACACGCGCGTTTCTGGAGGGTCAACCAACGCATTGGCAAACAGTTAATGAAGATACATGGGTGACGGGGGGTAGCGGTCTGTCACTGCAGAGCCGAGCGCGATTTACTTTCTACATCAGCCAGTCGCCGATTTTGGGGCACGGCGGATTGTACTATCTACAGCCGGCCATGATTACGGAGTAGAGGCGATCCAAATCCTGACGATTGAAGAAGCTGATCTCAAGTTTTCCTGAACCGGTTGGCTCCTCCAGGATTCGCACTTGCGTCCCGAGCGCGCGTCGGAGCTTGTTCTCCGCTGCTCTTATGTTTGGATCGTCCACTGCTCGAGGGCCTGACTGTTTCTTGGCGGTGCTACTTGAAGTTCTTTTCCTGACAATGTCCTCAGTAGCGCGCACAGAAAGATCGTTGGTAATGATCTGCCGGGCAACGAGTCGTTGCAGATCAACGTGCGGCAGTCCCAACAGCGTTCGAGCGTGACCCGTCGAGATCCTCTTCTGCTTGACAAGCTCCTGGATGTCATCTGGCAATTTCAGCAGCCTGAGGTAGTTGGTTATGTACGACCGATCACGTCCTACGCGTTCGGCTAACGCTTCCTGGGTTAAGCCAACGGTGTCGATCAATTTACTGTATGCCTGGGCTTCTTCGATTGGATTAAGATCCTCGCGTTGCAGGTTTTCGATGAGGGCGATCTCCAGAAGATCTTCATCGGCGACATCCCTTACTACTGCCGGAATAGATCGTAGGCCCGCTTGCTTCGCGGCTCTCCAACGGCGTTCGCCCGCGACGATTTCATAACGATCTCCCATTCGTCGAACAAGTATCGGTTGAACGACTCCGTGGGCGCGTATTGATTCTGTCAAGCTGCTCAAACTCGCGTCATCAAAATGAGTCCGAGGCTGCATGGGACCAGGAACAATTGCGTCGATGTCGAGATCGCCGGGCTCCGGCAAATCTATAGTTCGGTCAGACGCCAGCAGAGCTCCCAGCCCCCGACCCAATGCCTTTCGATTCATCTACAATCTCCCTTGCCAATTGTGAGTACGCCTCCGCGCCTTTTGAGTGCGGATCGTAAGACATGATCGGTTTTCCGTAACTTGGCGCCTCGGCCAATCGCACATTGCGAGGTATTACTGTCTGAAACACCTGCCGCCCATAGAAATCTCTGAGGTCTGCAGCGACGGCTGCTGAGAGATTGGTGCGTTCGTCATACATCGTTAGCAACAAGCCCTCTATCGTTAACGAAGGATTATGCAGCCTCCGGATCCGCGCCAAAGTATCAAACAGCTCCGTAACCCCTTCGAGCGCGTAGTACTCACACTGAATCGGAACAAGCAGCGACTTGGCGGCAGTCAAGGCGTTTAGCGTCAACAAACCTAACGACGGTGGACAGTCAATGATGATGTATTCGTAGCGGTCTTGAACCTCTTCCAGACAGCGGCGTAAGCGAACTTCTCTGTGCTCAATCTCGACGAGCTCAATCTCCGCCCCGGCCAAATCCTTATTCGATGGAACGACATCCAGTCCCGGCAAATCAGTTGGCAGGGTCAGGCTTGAGAGCGGTTCGTCTAATACCAGCGCGTGGTACAGTCCCTTACGAAAACTTCCTCGTTGGATACCAGCACCGGATGTAGCGTTACCTTGGGGATCAGCATCAACAAGCAGTATCCGATGCCCCCAATTTGCGAGGACGGCGGCGAGATTCACGGCAGTGGTCGTTTTACCGACCCCGCCTTTTTGATTAGCGACAGCTATGGACTTAGCCATAAATGGCGTGCGCGCGACTCCCGAAGCGGCTTGGCGCATAAACTAACACAAGCCGAACTAGGCGGCTATAAACATAATGGAGTTGTGGGGGTTTTATTGCGAGGAAAATGTTTCACGTGTCCCCCAAAAGCGCTGTTCCGACGAGTGGGACACGTGAAACCTTGGGAAAGTAGCCAATAAATCGGTCCGCCAAAGTCGAGGGCTTACGCGGCGGCTCTTTGTCGTGCCGTTAAGAACACCAAAAGTGTCGAGAGTGCGCCGGGCGTTAGGCCAGGGATGCGCCTGGCCGCGCCAAACGTCGTCGGCCTTGCTCGGTCGAGCCGCTCCACTATTTCGTTGGAAAGCCCGCTAATTTCTCCAAAATGTGTGTCCGGTGGGATTCGAAGGCCGTCATGCTGAAACAGGCGCGTAACGGTAGCGTTGTGAGACTCTAGGTAGCCTGCGTACAGGGAATCTGCCAAAGCCGACTGCAAGTCCGGGTCGTGCGCTGCCATGTGGACCCTCGCTGGCAGCAGTGACGAAATCAGGTCGGCGGATACTCCCGGCCGTTTGGCCAGCTGCGCCAAAGAAATCGAATCGCCGAGATCGGTATCCAGGACTGCCGCTACCGCCGCATACTGCGGGTCGGAACGCTTCAGTCGTGTAGTGTCGAGCGCCGCTCTTATCTCCTCGAGCCGCAGCCGCCGCGCCGTATACCGGCTCCAGTCCCGGTCGTCTACCAGTCCAATCTGGCGGCCGTAGCCTCGCAGCCGCTCGTCGGCATTGTCGTGTCGTAAAACCAGCCTGTTTTCAGCTCTTGATGTGAACATCCGGTACGGCTCATCCACGCCCTGGGTAATTAGGTCTTCGACGAGCACGCCGATATACGACTCCTCGCGGAGCAGACGAAAACCAGGGCGACGCTGAACAAAGAATGCGGCGTTTACACCCGCCACCAGGCCCTGACATGCAGCTTCCTCATAACCGGTGGTGCCGTTGATTTGACCGGCGTGAAAAAGCCCGCTGATACGGCGCGTTTGCAGATCCGGACCCAATTCTCTGGGATCTACAAAGTCGTATTCGATGGCGTACCCGGGTCTGATGATGTTTGCCTGCCCAAGCCCAGGTATCATCCTCACGAGCTCCTGCTGCAGTTCAGCAGGAAGCGATGTCGAGAATCCATTGAGATAGACTTCGTTAGTGTCATGGCCTTCAGGCTCCAGGAATAGCTGGTGACGATCCTTGCCGGCGAACTTGACGACCTTATCCTCAATCGAGGGACAGTAACGCGGCCCCACTCCCTTGATCTTTCCCGAATACAACGGCGATTCCGAAATATTCTGGCGAATAAAAGCATGAACACTCTGGTTCGTGTAGCCCACAAAGCACTGAATCTGTCGTTGGCTGATGTGATCCGTGGAAAATGAGAATGGCACGGGGCGTTCATCGCCAGGCTGCGGTTCAAAAGCGTCCCAGTCGATAGTGCGGCCGTCGAGCCTTGGAGGCGTTCCCGTTTTTAACCGACCCACTGGAAAACCGATATTCTTCAGTGCTTCCGCTAGTTCTATCGACGCAGGCTCGCCAGCTCTGCCGGCGCTATAGGTTCTCCTACCCGTATGGATCAGTCCGTTGAGAAACGTTCCCGTCGCAATTACCACCGCCGACGACAAGAATTGTCGGCCGTCCTCTAGTTCAACGCCCTGAACTCTTTGACCATCCAGCAAGAGATTGACAACCTTACCCTGCCGAAGGTGAAGGCCATCCGTCGCCTCTAATGTGTGCCGCATCTCACCGCGATACTGCATGCGATCTGCTTGCGCACGTGGGGACTGCACCGCGGGGCCACGAGAACGATTCAGCAAACGAAACTGAATGCCTGCTTGGTCGATCACTCGACCCATGATTCCACCAAGAGCGTCCACTTCCCGAACCAAATGTCCCTTTGCGATACCGCCAACGGCGGGGTTACAGGACATCTGTCCGATTAGATCCAAGTTCAGTGTAATCAGGCATGTGTTTGCGCCGAGGCGAGCAGACGCCGAGGCCGCCTCACAACCCGCGTGACCGGCTCCTATTACGATCACATCGAAAGCTTCGTCGAATGACATACTCATTTCCCAATACAGAACGTTGCAAAGACTCTGGAAAGGATTTCTTCGGACGTGGTTTCCCCGGTAATCTCTCCAAGCAATCTTAGACCATTGTGTAGTGGCACTAAGATCAATTCTTCGCTTCGACGTTCTCCCAGCAACTGAATCGCAGCATCTACCTCGCGCTTACTCCGAGCCAGCAGATCGTGGTGGCGCGCGTTTGTAATCAACAGTCCGCCTGATTCTACGCCTTTGCTGTCGAACGCGGCCAGGATAGCGCAACGAAGCGCGTCGATACCCTCGCCGGTTTTTGCTGACACCTTCAAACCTGTGTCCCCATTCGCTGCCTCCGGCGAGAAGGTTGTGAGATCGGATTTATTCACAACCAACAGTCGCCGTGCATTTGCCGTGTCGGAAATCAATTTTTCATCGTCTGTAGTTGTAGGAACCGATCCATCGATCACTAAGAGAATCAAATCTGCATCGCTCATCGCCTGTTCGGCGCGCGCAATTCCCAGCGTTTCGATGTCATCAACACTAGTCCGCAATCCAGCCGTATCGGTTAGGACAACGGGAATTCCTCCGATGTCTATAGCCTCCGTCAAGGTATCGCGTGTTGTTCCGGGAACATCCGTTACGATCGCGCGATCCCTTTCCACTAACTTATTGAAAAGACTGGACTTACCGACATTTGGTCGCCCCGTTATAGCGACCTTCACTCCATCATGCAGCAGATGGCCCGCAGCGTAGCTCTTGGTCCAGTGGTCCAACTTTTTACTGACTGTTTTTAGCGTGTCCTCGATTTCATTTTGGCTCGCCGCAGGCAAATCGTCTTCAACAAATTCCAATGCCGACTCAAGGATCACAATCACTTCGAGCAAACTATTTTTCAAGGGCTCCAGCGCTTTTGAAAGTTCGCCCCCAAGCTGCCGAGCCGCCTGTCTTGCGGCAGCTTCAGTTTGCGAATCAATTAGGTCTCTTATCGCCTCTGCTTCTGCGAGATCGATTTTCCCGTTCGACAATGCTCGCAGCGTAAACTCACCTGGTCCAGCAAGACGAGCTCCGAGGCTCAAGGATGTGTCAATGACCTGCCTGATAACCGCCGGCGAGCCGTGACAGGCGATCTCGAAAAGATCCTCACCGGTAAGAGAGTTCGGAGACTTGAAGTAGGTGATCAGGACTTCATCGATGATTGTGTTTCCCGGACCGCAGTGAAGTTGGACCAGTGTCGCTTTTCTGGGCTCGAATTCATGTTGATAGCGGGTCAAGCTCTGGACGATCGAAGACGCAGATGGCCCGCTGAGCCGAATAACGCCAATGGCGCCCCGGCCCCTTGGGGTGGAAAGTGCAACGATCGTACTCACTTTGTTTTGGATGCTACTGCGGGGAATGCGCTACAAATTCTGCGGGTTAACGCCCGGTGGTTTTCAATGCCACCTTCAACTTACGCTCTGAACCTTCGCCGATAGACTCCGTATACAAATCCTCGGCATTCGCAAGCGCGAGGTGAATGATGCGACGCTCGTTAGCATTCATTGGCTGAAAAGTGAACGGCACACCCGTATCTCTCACGCGCTTTGCCGCCAGATTTGCCATCGCTTCCAGTTCAGCTTCGCGGGTCGCTCTAAAGCCTTGGACATCACACACAATGCGTTCGCGCGACTGAATTTGACGGCCGAAGATCTGATTGAGCAAGTGCTGCAGGGCTTCAAGCAGCTCACCAGTCTGTGTTTGCAAAAGTTCTGAATCACTTCCTTCGATATCCAGAATTGTACCGGTTGCTCGACGTTTGATCGTCACCTTCAAATCGAGGCCAGTACCGGCAAACACATTCTCCAGAAACGAAGCTGCCTGCTGCCACACATCTTCCATAGCGGATTCTCCAGTTCTCACGCAGGCCTCTTTTCCCTCAACACTCGTCCGGTACGTGGGGCTGGTACCGGTTCATCCTCACCATCGGTTTTCGTCCATCGATTTATCACAAATTGCTGACTGAACCCAACGATGTTGCCCACTAACCAATAGACGAGCAGTCCTGATGGCGCACCCCACAGGACGTATAACATGAAGATGGGCATGCCGATCGCCATTACTTTTCTTTGCAATGGATCTGCGGAAGGTGCAGGCGTAATCAGCTGAAGCACGATCATCGTGCCGGCCATCAGAATTTCCAAGATGTGAAACGGATCGCCCGCCGACAGATCCGGTAACCAAAGAAACGTTGCTTGACGAAAATCGACAGAGATAGTGATCGCCCTGTATAGAGCGAAGAGAAATGGCATTTGAATGAGCAGTGGCAAGCAGCCACCCAATGGGTTTCCTTCCTTCATAAGTCGGAGTTGCTCCATTTGCAACTCCTTCAAACGAGGATCGGTTTGCTTCATTCCCTTGATCTTTTCCTGCAGCTCTTTCATCTGCGGCGCTAGCTTCTGCGCTTTCTTCATTGCCTTCGAAGACCGCCACTTCAAAGGAAAGAAGAGTGAGTAGACCCCAATCGTAAACAGGATGATCGCCACGCCGTAGCTTCCGGTTAGACGATAAAGATAAGTGATGGACCAGAGGATCGGAACTGCCAGGGGTCGTGATAGCCAACTAAGCCAGCCGTAGTCAATCAAGCCATCCAAATCTATCGGGCGCTGCACACGGCTGCTAACGTCTTTGCTCGCGTCAGTCAACAGATAGTGGTCTTTCGGTCCGCTGTAGATAATGGTTCGCGAGCCGTCAGCAGCGATTGGCACGAGACCGGTAACTAAGTATCTCTTTTCTGTCTGACCATTGGTTTTGTGCTCGTAAGCGACGGTGCGATATTCCAGCCCCTCCGTAGGCCGACTTGGAATCGCCACCATGGCAAAATAGGTATCGCCAACACCTGCCCAGTCTTCTGTGCCGCTCAATGCGAGGTGGTCCGGGCTATTCTTATTGCCATTGATAGACGCCGCCGCATGTCGCTCAATTTTTCCGCCGACAAACGCAATCGCCTCGGGGGGTACGGAATAGAAGGTATGCTTTGGCACGTACTGGTCGCCAATACTTGGACCAATTGTGAGTTTTACTTGCGGAACAACGTCATTGCCGCGCTTAACCAGAACTGCCAAATCAGCATCGTATCGGTCGGCGTCAAAATCAAATGTTTTCCTGACCTGAAGTTGATTCGCGTCCTCTAAGACAAACGTGATCTGCTTTCGCTCACCAGATGTTAGATCAACAAGCGCATCTCCCTCTGTGGAAGGTATGCCCTCGACCCTGTACGTGCTCGTACTAAGAACAGGGTCAAGCTGCGGATCTCCGGTTTTTAACTGCAACGGTGCTTCACGTGGCTGGCGCTGGAGACCCTCCTGAGAGACTAACTCCAGAGGAACATCCTTCTTCCTGGTGCTGCCCGACGATTTAATTGCCTTGTTCGTTCGCTTGTTTAGGTTGATAGTCCAACTAACGGGTTCAGCTCCAACGGTATCGAACTTCACCTCGTACAGCGGTGTTTTTACGGTGACCGTTCTTTTAGCCGCAGCCGTAGATACAGCGCTTACCGTCGGTAACGCTGTCGTGAGAGTGGTTCCCGTTGGACTTGGTGCAGGTTGATCCGCTTGTTGGGCTACCGGTGTTGATGACGAGTTAGCTTGCCCCTGTTGGTTTTGCGGAGGTTTTGGTGAAAAGTATGTCCACAAAAACAGGATCGCGGAAGATAACAGTAAAGCAAGTATCAGTCTCTTATGTTGCATTCGAAATTCTTCGTATCAGTTATGTAAATTGTAAAGAATACTGGGCACGTGACTATTTCACCGGATCGTAACCACCCGGATTAAATGGATGACAACGCAGCACGCGGCGCGCGGCAAGGAGAAATCCTCGCCCCATACCGTAGCGCTCGATCGCGGTCATAGCGTATTCAGAACACGTTGGGATAAATCGACAAGACGGAGGAAGTAGCGGAGACAACACCAACTTATAACCTTTGAGCAGTGCTATACAAATTCTTTTCACGCAAGTACTACTTTGCCGCTGCTAATGTTTCGGACTTCCTGACCTTCTCAACAATCTGCTGAAGTTCCAGAGTTGGTACGCGCACCTTATCGCTCAAAATCTTCGCCTTCGCGTTCAAGACCCAGTCGTAACTCGCGTTCAAATCTTTCAAACATTCCTCATTCGAACGAAACGCTTCTCTTAACAGTCGCTTGGCCCGATTTCGCTGTACTGCTTTTCCCAACGCCTTTTTCGAAGCCGTGACGCCCAGCCGATGATGAGAACTTTGATTCTCGATTACGAATACGCTTATCGACGCTGCGTCGTAGCGGGTCCCGTTTCTATATACGTTTTGAAATTCTTCTTGGTCTCGCAAGTTTCTGCGCATGACATCATTACTTGTCAGTAATGAGCAGGTGTGAGTCGTTTTCTTCCCTTGGAACGGCGCCGCTTCAACACCAGGCGGCCGTTCTTGCTTGCCATCCGGGCACGAAAGCCGTGGGTTTTGGCCCGCCGCCGATTGTTGGGTTGGAATGTTCGCTTCGACATAGACGTAAGTTTCTCCTCTTGACGAAAATGCCAAGACTAATAGTGGCTTGAACTTATGTCAAGAAACCGAGGGGTTCAATAAACGCTTCCAAGTGGGCGGTCATGCGTCAACATTTCGCGGGCTTACTTTAAGCAAACTGCTCCTGTCGCGACCAACAACGTTCAAGAGTGCGCGGCAGACGGAATGTATTACAACCGTACCTTTCCAGCCTTGACGTAGTCTAGTGCTCAAGCAGTGTTTTATTAACCAAGTCACGCTTGATCGAACCGAAAGTTCTATGTTAGTCTCCGCTGGCTTGCAACGGCAGACGCTTGTAAATAGTTGATAGAAAAAGACTTTAAAGCTTTACTTTAAGCCTTGGCAGTTTTTCACATTGCTGTGGAAAACGCTGTGGAAAAGCATTCAGCGGGCATTCGATAAGTCTCATTGCGGTTAAAGCGACGCCGACTTCGTCCCTCTCAACTTTCTTCTGAGTGTCCTGTTCTGTTGCAAGATAGGTCAGATTGAACCCCTCCAGATCGACCAATTCGATGAATTCTTCTGTAGAGACCAATATCTGGGACGCCATACTTCTCTCTCTCAAAAGCAGACTAAGCCAACAAGCAATCGATACTTGGTTTCAACCTATCGAGTTCGTGCGCGTAGATAACTCGAACCGGGAAATTGTTCTCACCGTCCCTAATCGCGTTGTCAAAGATTGGGTTACTACCAATTATGCCAGTCTCCTCGATCATTCTCTGAAGGGACTGCAGCTGGACGGCTACTCTTTCAAGTGGTCGATTGGTACAAACAAGCAGAGCTCTCATGAGAAGCCTCCCGCTGCCATTTCACGACCTCATCAGCAGGCGGCGGTATTTGCGGCAGCGCCGGCGATGAAGTTGGAAGTTCCGAAATCCACGCCCGGATTGTCCGAGATTGCTTCAAACGCGCCGCCGGAACCGGCACTGAGTTCCAAATACACTTACGAGAGTTTTGTGGTTGGCGCCTGTAACCAGTTTGCACATGCGGCATCGATGGCCGTTGCTGAGGCACCTGGCAGGACGTACAACCCGCTATATCTCTATGGCGGTGTTGGGTTGGGAAAAACTCATCTAATGCATGCTTGCGGCCATGCAATCAAGACGCGAAACAACCACTTGCGAGTCTGCTACATATCGTCAGAGAAGTTCATGAACGATCTGATCAACGCTATTCGATACGACAAGACTCAGAGCTTTAGAGAGAAGTATCGATCGGTCGATGTCTTACTGATTGATGATGTTCAATTCATGGCAGGTAAAGAGCGCACACAGGAGGAATTCTTCCATACATTCAATGCTCTCTACGATCAGCAGAAGCAGATTGTAATTAGCTCCGATTGTGCGCCTCGAGAAATACCAACGCTTGAGGAACGCTTACATTCGCGTTTCGAATGGGGTCTCATTGCTGACCTCGAACCGCCGGACCTTGAAACTAAAATCGCAATTCTGAAGCGCAAAGGCGACCTCATTGGCGTGCCAATTCCAGATGATGTCGCGATGTATATAGCCTCGCGTGTTAAGAGCAACGTTCGCGAACTTGAGGGATCACTGGTACGACTTATAGCCATCTCTTCGCTGAGAGGCGAATCTATCTCGAAAACCTTGGCACAAGATGCTCTTCGAAATATCGCTAAAGAAGAGGAAGCTGGTGTTATTACGATTCAGCAGATTCAGAAACTAGTCGCAACTACTTACAAACTTAGTGTCGACGAATTGTTATCGAAGAATAATGCCCGTCACATCTCTCATCCGCGACAGATCGCGATGTATTTATGTAAACACCTGACCAGGCACAGCTACCCTGAAATTGGTAGGGCTTTCGGTGGAAAACACCACACTACTGTTATTCATTCCGTCGAAAAGATCGAGTCGTTAGTGGGAAGCGATGAGACATTGCAGCGACTCATCAGTGAGCTATCTGAATCACTACAAGGATAGGGTTGAAGTTTTGCACAACCCTCAGAGAAAGTTTTGTGGAAAGTGTGATAATGTTTCCGTCCACAAACTTTTTCCGAAGAGCTGCTTTGGTTTCCAAAACAGTTCCACAGGCTCCCGCAGTACGTAATTGTTTTGCTGGTGAAGGTTACGGTTTTTTCCACTTTTCCACAGTTACTACTATTACTGCTAAGGATTTTTATTCTTAGGTTTTAGTTAGAAGTAGAACAGTGGTTTGTGAGTTTTGACGTTTGAAGGAGTCAATGCAATGCAATTTGTAGTAAGTAAACAAAACCTCCAAAAAGAACTGAGTTTTGTTCAGGGCGTGGTCGAGAAGAAGAACACGATTCCGGTCCTCTCAAACATTCTGCTCGAATCTGTTGGCGAGAGTTCGATAAGAATCACAGGTACAGATTTGGATGTCACGATCCGTTGTGACATGGATGCGGAGGAAATAACGACCCCTGGTTCGATCTGCGTTCAAGCTCGAAAGTTATTCGAAATTGCCCGGCTCCTGCCTGATGCTCCTGTCAGTTTTAAGAAAGAAGAAAACGATTGGGTTACAGTTAAATGTGATCGGGCAAGGTTCAAGATGGTGGGTGTTCCTCGAGATGCGTTTCCCGAAGTGCCGACGTTTAAGTCTGCGCCTACGAAGATCGCGGCCAACGTACTGAAGACTTTTATTGATCGAACAATTTTTGCGATTACCCAGGAAGAGTCGCGTTACACGCTCTCCGGAGCAAAGTTTGTGCTCGACGAAAGCGGCGCAAAGATGGTGACCACTGACGGCCACCGACTTGCTTACGTTGAAAAGAAGGGCGTGACTAAAAACGGTAGCACGCAATCAATCGATACATTGATTCCGCGAAAGACACTAGCGGAACTTACGAAGCTGACAACCGGTTTTGATGAAGATATTAGTCTTGGGATGGATGAAAACCACATTTACTTTCAGGTGGGACCTCGGCTTCTCATTTCACGGATGCTTTACGGCCAATTTCCAAACTATGAAATGGTAATGCCGAAGAACAACGATAAGACGGTCGAATTCAACAGCAGTTTACTGAACCTGGCCATCAGACGAGTTGCGCTCATGGCCGACGAAAGATCTCACGCGATTCGCTTTCACCTTGAGCCTAATCAGCTTGTTATCAGTTCGCAAAATGCAGAAGAAGGAGAAGCCAACGAAACGCTTCAGACCGAGTACGCGGGGGAAGAAACTGATATTGGTTTCAACGCACAATACCTGCAAGAGTTTCTGAATGTAGTCGGCGACGCGAAGGTGGCTTTCGACTTCAAAGACGGCAATTCCCAGGCGGAGCTCAAGCCCTCTGAGAATGGCGACTACGATTACAAATACATCGTAATGCCAATGCGAATCTGATCGGACCTCCTCAAACCTTCAGACAGTCGATATCAAACGCGGTCCAATGTAGGGCTGGGAGACGCTTAAGGACACTGGACGTCCATTCTTTTATGGACCGATCATGAATTGCCTCTATGGTAAAATCGACTCATGCTGCTCTCTGCCATTGAGGCGATTCACTTTCGCAATCTAAGTGGAAAAATCGCCTGGGGCCCCCGGCTAAACATCCTCTACGGTGGGAATGGACAGGGCAAAACGAATTGGCTCGAAGCGATCAATGTTCTAGCGCGCACGAAATCGTTTCGCACGCAGCGACTTCAGGAAGCAATTCGTTTTGGTGAGAAACTAGCTGTCATTAGAGGAACAGTCACAGCGGGCGAAAGTCTAGAGAGAACGCTACAGGTTACTCTCCAGGAAAACACCAAAACCATTTTCATTAATCAAAAAAGAGAAACACTCACTCGATATCTTTCGCAGTTACCCGTTTTCTCTTTCACCGCAAGCGACCTGGAAATTGTTCGTGGATTGCCGGAAGCCAGACGGAGGTTTCTCGATCGGGGCATATCTTCTATTAAACCGGGATATCTCCGCACGATTGCTGATTACGCGAAAGTAATCAAACAAAAGAACCG
>DATBSH010000254.1:0-4734 GCA_036559885.1 Pyrinomonadaceae bacterium | reverse complement strand
AGTGTTCGCTGAGAGCGAAGGTCAGGGCCAGGGCAGTAGATTTACAATTGAACTGCCTCGCCTGTGAGTCTTCGACGCGTAGCGTCGGTGTGAATTTAGCCCGGCCTTTAAGGCCGGGATTCAGGAAGGTGTTTTTGGTTTTGCGTCGCGTCAGCGACGATTGACTTTTCAACCGTCGCTAACGCGACGAAGAGTTTTGGGTGGCACGCGATCCCGGCCTAAAGGCCGGGCTAAATTCAATCGTCGCTCTGCGACGAAGACATTTGACCGGAGTTTCCACGAAGTCTATCTACATTGGCAGCGACCCGACCCAATATCCAATGACGAAGGATTTCATCAGATGAGTGCTGTGCTGGTCGTAGAAGACGAGCAACACCTGGCCGATGGCTTGCGCTTTAACCTCGAAGCCGAAGGCTACACCGTTGACGCCGTGAGCGATGGCGAGTCTGCTCTATCTTTATTCTTCGATAAGCGCCAAACCTACGATGCGCTGGTGCTTGATGTGATGCTCCCCGGCAAGGATGGATTTACAGTGGCTGCGGAACTGCGCGCCGCAGGCTACTTCGTGCCGGTCCTGATGTTGACTGCCCGCGGACGTCCGGAAGATGTGTTGCGCGGTTTTGAGTCTGGTGCTGACGACTATCTTCCCAAGCCTTTTGAGCTCTCAGTTTTGCTGGCCCGACTCAATGCTCTACTGAGGCGGCGCCAATGGTTTCATCAGGATCAGACGCAGGAACAAACTCCCAGCGCTGATTCGGAGGCTCAGCAAGCGGAACTGGACCAGGAAAGCCTCGAAGAATTCGAGTTCAACAACCTGGTCATTGATTTCGGAAACCTTGAACTGCGCACGCCCGAACATACGATTAGACTAACTTTGATGGAGGCGCAGCTGCTGCGTTACCTCGTTAAGCACGAGGGAAAAGTCGTTTCCCGAAAGGCCATTCTTGAAAATGTGTGGGGACTCAATGAGGACACCGACACACGTGCGATCGACAACTTCGTCGTACGTTTGCGAAAGTATATTGAGGACGATCCCACCAAGCCGAAATATCTTTTGACGGTAAGAGGGGTTGGATACCGATTCGTTGTTGCTAACCCTGCGCCGTAACGATCGACGCGCGCACACCAAGTAAATCCGAAAAATCCTTCGAGTAAACTGCGTCAATCTTCCGGACGCGGCTAATCGTCTCAACCAGTTCGTCAGTGGAGATGAAACCATTCTCGGTATGTGCAATCGCCCATCCGGGCAGGTGCGCGGCCGTATGAAGCAGGTCCTCCACCAGGCCAAGATACTGCTGCTTGCTCTGCACACGTGAACCGAGCTTGCCGGCGCGGTTTTTTTCAAACTCGCTCCAAAAATCGTCACCACCCTGTAGCCACTCCTCGCGCCAGGCCAGCGCTTGTTGTGGCGTGGTCTGCGGCTGCATTGGCGTGGGCAGACGCAAAAAAAGCAGGTCAGTATGGCGGCGTTCGGCCACGAAAGCGCGCGTATCCTGGTTGGTGGCTTTACTCTGCAGCGAACTGTCGTAATTGAACGGTAGGGCTTCGGCAAACTGCCTGAAAATACGCGACAAGGAGAGAGGTTCACGCAGGTGGCTGTTTTCCGCGGTAAAGGAGATAACGTAGTCGCCCACCATCATACCCAGGGTCAAGGCGACTGCACGTTTATATTGATTATCTAGTCTCTCGGCGTTGAAGCGAACATTATCAAACCACCAGGCGTCAGTTTCATTAAACCAATTCCGGATCGAAGGATTATCAAGCTTGTCGCGCGGAACGTAAGCGTCGTCAACTATCGCTTCCAGATCAGCTTCAGTGAGTCGCTCAGAATCGTTCTCAATCAAAGCCGTAGCTTTGGTATGTGCCCAGATCATCGGATCGTTTGCCGCTACCCGCACGTTCCAACGCTTCAGTTGGACGCCAAGATTTGGTTCGCCGGTAAAGGGAAGCGCGATAGAAGAGAACTTCAGACGTCGCAAGACGCTCAGCTCGAAGTTTAGCCAGCCATTGGGAAAAGTTGCAGATGCGACGTAAGCCACTTATTGATTCCTTAAGCGATCGTTTTGGAGTGCGGTGACCTGTCACCGCTTTGGTCCGTCGCGACCTGTCGCGACACCGTTTGCTTGAACTATTGAGAAAAGCTGGGCGTCAAGCCGCCCAGGGAGAAAGCGGTGACCGGTCACCGCACTCCAAGTTCATCTCATGAACAAAGAAAAAAGGTTCCAACCATCGTCAGTAGAGTCGGCGAGAGGGTCCACCGGCTTTGCGTAAGATCGCAACTCCTCAATATCCTGCAGCGAAAGAAGGACTTTGACTATTGCGGGATCGAATTCGATTGCCGCGCGCTCGACAATGCTGGCGCGAGCGTCCTCTTCGGTCATTGCCGGTCGATATGGTCGCGCATCCGTTAGTGCGGCATATGAATCCGCTACTCGCAGAATTCGCGCGGCCAGCGGAATTTCATTCTGTCGCAGTGCATCCGGATAACCGGAACCGTTCCACCATTCGTGATGCCAGCGTACTAACAATTGCACGTCACGGTTGGCGCTGGCGCGCGCTGCTTCCTGTTCGCCGATGACCGGATGCCGCTGCAGGTCGATCCGCTCTTCATCGGTAAGCGAGCCGGCTCGCTGGATGTACTCTCGTTCCATGGCCACTTCGCCGAGATCGTGCATGCGCGCTGCCGTGCGCAGTGATTTCCGATCCTGGGGAGCCATGTGAAAAGCCTCGGCAATCTTGTCTGCGATCGCGGCGATACGAACGGCATGCGGGTTAGCGTACTGTTCAAACTCATCAGCGGCGGCTGCTAATTGCAGATAAGCTTCGCGCGCGTTGCGATCCTTTTCAGTGTTGCGGTAAGTGGTGGACATTGGAACGATTGCGGATTTGCCATTTCTGATTTCGGATTTTCAAATCTCAGATCAGATTCGTGCTAAATCTCAATTTTCAAATTTCAGATCGCAGAGTTGAACCTCAATTCTTAAACTCCCCCTACCCTACCTTGCGCGTCTTTGCGAGTTTGCGCAACAGCAGGTTTGCCGCAGCGTTATTTGGATCAATCGACAGCGCCCGATCCAACTCCGTCTGTGCGCGGCGATGAAACTTTAACTCAAAATACAGTTCAGCCAGCATTGTACGAAAGTCGGCGTTGGTAGGCTCCAGTTTAATAGCGGCCTGCAATTCAAGCTCGGCCAACCGGCGCGTGTTCGCGTCGGCAGCCAGCGCGCGGCCGTAGTAGGCACGATAACGCGCCTCTTGCGGTTCCAGCCGCGCGGCATTCGAAAGATATTCGATCGCTGCCCCGATACGTCCCTGTTCTAAAGCGCCGGACCCTTCGCGAAAACTGTATTCAGCACGACTTGCCCCTGTTTCGGAGGCGGCTAAATTTGGATCTACACCTTCGGGTGATTTAGCAGGCTGGCCAGTCTTGGCTAGCCTTTTTGCCTCCTCTTCCGCAAATTTTCTGGACCGTTCCAGGGTGTGGTCATAACCGGCCCGCCTATTTGGGTTCGTTAAGGTTTCGTAGGCCTGGGTCACTCGAGCGAAGGCCGAGCTGATTTCTGCGTGCACCTTCGTGCCGGATTTTAGGTGGAATCTATCCGGGTGGTAGCGACGAGCCATCGCGTAGTAGGTGTCTTTTATTTCGCTCGTCTTCGCCGTGGCCGGTAGCTCGAGTACCTGGTAGTGATTCGTCGCCGTTCTTAGTCGGTTCAAAAACACTTCCAGGTCCTCATTCTCAATACTCGCAGTAAGCCACTTATCGGATTGTTCAGGTTTGGCCGTGACGGTTGGTGCAGTGGGCGTTGCCGATGGCACCTCGCCCGGCTTCGCGGTTTCAGTCCGAAAAGCATTTTGCCAGTACTCGCGTGTTACGAAGTCACTGAGCGCCAATCCATAAAGGACACGGTGCGTTTCCTGTTCCGGCAATCCACTAAGCGAGATCAACTCCTCCAGCATCAAGGGCTTATCGAGGCGAGAAAGAATAAAGCTTTCTGCCGGGCGAAAATTGCTTGTCGGAGACACTTCCGAGGCCCGCGCGATCATCTCGTTTGAATTCCGAAAACGGCCCGACACGAAGCTGATGGGTATCCTGTGAGCCGCTTCGCGAAGCAGGGTTCCGGTATCGACCTTGACGCAAACCGGATCAGCCAGCCGGGCGCGCCCATTAAAGTCCCAGGTCCCATCTGTCCATAACAGTGAAACGCGGAGGATATCGCTTACCAGTATGACCAGCAGCGCATCGATATCTTTTTGTCTCAGGGTCCCGTCTTTAGCCAATTCCTCCACGAGTTCCAGGTCAGGCAGACCGTTCGCCAGCTTTGCCTGATCTTCTTCTGAGACGAGCCCCCGCTTGACGAGATATTCGCGCAAACGTAGCGTTCGCAGGTTTGAAGCTGCGTAGATCAGCTGGCCCTTATCAAAATAGACGGCCGTTTGCATGCGCTCGTGTTCGAGCCGCAGGGTGCCGGACAAACCTTTGATCGAGATCTCGCGAATGAGTTCCGCCAGCGGTTGCTCTGTAAGTTTGCCCATCGTTATTTTGTCTTGGAGATTTAGTGGCTGCGCGCCTCCACCTACAGCATGATAACGCACGATTTAGTTAAAAAAGAAGCACGGCTTTGACACTCAATCGGTGCAGTCTTATATTGAACTACCCAAACAATTTGAGGCGCATCAGGTTGGAGCCCGCAACAACTTCAATCGTTAACCCTTTATCAATTCAGGCTGGGCAAT
>DATBSH010000253.1:0-10435 GCA_036559885.1 Pyrinomonadaceae bacterium | reverse complement strand
GTGGCACAGTTGTTAAAAAGCTCGTCACCTGTTTGCCGATTACGTTGTCCTGAGCTTGCGCGGATCTTACTTTCCCGCAGCTGACGCCGACGACATTGGTTCCGATACCTCTTTCACAACTTCGGCGGCAATATTCTTCTTCGCGTGCAGCGCAATATCGGCGAGCGCCACGATGCCACAACAACATCCAGCCGCGTCGACCACCGGCACACGGCGAATCTTGTTATCCTCTAAAATCTGACTACACTCCTCGATCGTCATATCGGGTGTCACCGTCACACATGGTTTACTCATACAATCCGCGACTGACAGATCCAGCGGATTGAGTCCTTTCGCTACCGTGCGACAGACAATATCTCGGTCCGTAATGACCCCGATTGGCAAATTGTTCACTTTGTCCTCGACCACAGGGATCTCACCGCAGTCGTGGTCGATCATCATCTGTGCAACCTCTTGCAGGCTGGTATCCGACGTGCAACATGCTGGATCTGCAGTCATAACTTCTTTTACTCGCATCGCTCTTTACCTCCAGGAACAATCAAGTGGTTCACCCCAGCAGCCGTTCAAAGGGAAGTCGTTTTTTCTGCGTTGCGGCATCAGTCAAGGAGAATGCTTGATTCACGTCCGCAATCGAGCGCGAACTTTCATGTATGAATCTGTGCGAGGGATTCTTCTAACGGAGCAAATCAGGCCAATGGGGTAATAGGATCTTTGATCCACGACATAGAAATGTCAATTGAGGCATCTCACTATTCGAAGCTGGTCTAATCAACGCATCGTTGAAACCCAAATCTTGCGTAATCTGTAGACCTCAAATCGCGTCTACTGAAGCCAGGGCGTACACAAGTGCTCTCTGCAATAGTCTTTCTTTAATAGATCTTGGGCACCTCAATTCCATACGCTCGAGATACGGAAGGGCACGATCAGGGATCGCAACTGTTTTGCGAAGCTCAGCTAGACGAGGTACGCGCAGTTTGTGTCCTTCACTTATCTGCTTCAAGTGAAGGAGCGCTTTCCGGAGTGTCACCTCTTCTTCGGTTAGATCTGTGCCGAATGGGAACAGTTGAAATAGTTTCCGCTTTCGATAAGGTGCGAGAATCTTCTCTAATCGCTCGGGTTGGTTACGGCGAGCATAGTCGGGAATGCGGTAGTCCTTTCTTATCTTACCAGCACGCTTTGCCTCCGTGAGGAGTTCGTCTTGAAAACGAGAGTCAGTGATTTCCAATAATGCCGCGATCAGTTCCTCGTCGCTGCGTCCTCGTAAGTCGGCGATCCCATATTCCGTCACCACGATGTCCCGTAGGTGACGCGGAATAGTAACGTGACCATAATTCCAGCGGATGCTTGAACGTATCTTACCCTTTTCTTCTGTGGTGCTCCGAATCATCAGGATCGATCGCCCATCTTCCAGCTCGTGTGCCATGGCAACAAAGTTGTATTGCCCCCCGACGCCACTGAGAACTCGTCCATCTTCCAGTCCATCGGAAGCAATTGCACCAGAAAGCGTCACGATGAGCCCGGTGTTTATGAACCGAGCCGATTTACGCTGATAGCGCTTGAGATCTTCCTCGCCGAACAGTTGATTCACATACGAGATTCCAGTCATGCAGATCTGTTCGCGCTCAGCGCGATTCATCCGGCGAAGTGTCTCGTAGAACTTTCGTGGTCCCAGAAAAAAACAGGCATGGGCGATGTGGCCGCCTTTTAATCGCGTACCCAAGCAGTGGCGACTAATGTCGTGCATGGCATTCTTATCTGCAATATCGGCGGGGATTCGCGAAGCGTCCTGTAAGACAATGGCACCGGTCTCGTAGCGAAGTTCCGGTCTAAAAATCCCGAACTTTTTTAATAAGCGAAAATCCTGCAGGGTCAGCTTCCCGGAAATAATGCCGTTTTCCATTAGGATGGCAAGCGTTGTGCCTGTTACCTCCTCGACAATTCGTCCATCATTCAGTAGTTTCTGCAAACCAGCGTGTTGATAAACCTTTCGCCTGAGAATTCCACTACGATAGAGTTCGAGAAAACCATCAACGAGCATTTCTGATGAGCCATAAAGACCACGCTCGAACGGATTAGTTCCGCCCACACGATCAATAACTTTGGTAAACCGCTCGGGTATGCCAGCCTCGCCGAGGATTTTGAGATAGAGATCGTTCTGCTCATGTCTGAGCTTCAGTAAATACGTAATCGCATCCTCCAATGCACCGATTCCGATCTGAATAGTGCCGCCATCTCTGATAAGGGCAGTTACGTGCAGCGCGATGAGATATTCGACCGTATCCACCGTGCGGTTCGGTGGTCCAAATAGCGGAAAGTTATATTGCGGTGCGTCTACCACAGCATCGAAATAATCTGGCGCGACCGTCGCATCGCCATACATGAAAGGGAGATTGCGATTAACCTGAGCCAGAAGCGCAATTTTTGTGCCTTGACTCTTTGCACGCCGAAGGAGGGGTACGAGATCTAGAGTGAGGTCCGGGTTGCAACTCAGGCTGAACAGAATGCTGCCGTTGTCTTCCATCTTGCCGACGAGTTGGGCCAGTACGTTAATGCCAGCATCGAGCAGGTCGCGCACGACGTGAGTGTAGTTACTGCTCATATAACTCTGCTGCGCCAGTGGACTGTTGAGAAAACTGCCGGGCTGAAAATAGAATTCACTTACTCGAATATTCTGAGGCAGTTTTCCCTCCCTGACGAAATTTACGTACTCTAATTCGGGATAGTCGCCGAAGAGACGTTCTGACAGCGGCTCAAGGAAACGCCGTTCCAGCTCGCTTTTCCACTGTGGGCGGCCAAGCGATAAGGCGGTAAAAATATGAAGGTTAATGCGCGGATCCACACGCGCGCGGCGGAAAAACTCATTCACCAAGTGATTCGCTTTGCCGAGTCCAAGCGGCGTGCCAAGCATGATGCGGCGACCGATCTTGCTGAGCGTTTCCTCGACACAAGTTTCTACATCGCTGTAATAGCGTGGACGTTCCTTCATCTTTCTTCTTGCTTCTCTATCTGTTGATAGAGTTCCAGAACTTGGTCCCGAAGCCAGGCCGCTGCCGACTCAAATTCCAGATTCTTTGGGCTCTGAATCAGTTCACCAAATCTAACCACGTACCGTCTGCGCGGCCAGAGTCGTTCGCTCATGAATACCGCGACCGGCACAAGCCATGCACCTGATTTTCTTTCCAGATAGATAACACCCGAGGCGAATTCCCCAATCGGAGGTTCTTGCTTTCTCCAGATCTCTCCTTCGGGAAAGATCGCTACCACGTCACCGTTGTTCAACGCCACAAGCAGGCCTCGGATCTTTTCAGGATGGAATCCGTCGCTGTGATTTTCTGGAGGCAGTTCGATCACACCGCCCAAACGGTAGATCAGTTTGATTAGAGGCTTGAACCAGCGTAACCATCTTAGACGACCGACAAAGGTCTGAGTTGCAAGGATTCGAATCGGGAGCAAGGTGCGAACGTGACGGTATTGCAAACCAATCATTATCAGCCAGGGATCCAGGATTGTTTTATGCGAGGAAGCTAGGATCAGACAGTGCTGTCGGTTCTGATCGAATAATCCGGCGGGGCGATGCGCTCGAATGTCGTAGCGCAGTCGGAGGAGTTGGGCTACGACCCATGAAACATACTGGCTCGCCACGACGATTCGTCGATAGGTCGGACTCTCCGGCACTCTGGACTTATGGAGCGCTTAATGCGGCAACTCCGATAGTTGATTCTAAGATGCTGGTGATTGTTTCTGCGTAAAGTAAAGCACCCTTCTTATTGGGATGGCCCAACGCAGCATACCGACAATACAAGCGCCGAGCTTTTCGATCCTTCTTCTGTTCAAGCGTCTCGTTAGGTTGTTCCCTGTAGAGTTCATTGCAGCTCGCGGTCCTTTGTTTGCGAGTCTCATCGTTACTTGGTAACAGAAGTTTGCCGAAGGATACAATCACCAACATCATTCTGAATGGTGAACGATTGAAACCCCACAAATGCGTTTGCGGTGCAGCAAAAGAAGCGTCAGATGGAAATTCGATCCGCGCAAACACGACGCGGCGACGACTGCCGCCGATTTCGTGATTGACCTTCTGCACTGCGTCCGCCAGCGTCTTATTCGAGGTTTCATACCACTGTTTGGAATTAACTTTCAGTCGTTCGAAAACCTCATTGCTGGTCATCTTCGCATTGTTGTGCTGCGTTTTGAAAAACCTTCGCGCCATTGCTTTGACAATGAAATCGTTGCGAGTCTGGTCAGTAAAGAACGGGTAGTATCCGGTCAATATCACCTGGGCAGATGGAAACACGCCTATTATCCGCCGCAGCAGGCCCTCCATGGGCGTGCCGCACTTCGCCCTTGTCATATCGTCTACTTCTTCGGTCTTGGAAGCATTCAATAGATTCTGCACTCCCACATCATTTCCACATCCACTCACCAGCACAAGGTCGATTAGTGAACCATTGGCATAGAATTGCAGAGCACTGTCTATTTCATCATGCAGTGTTGGCAGAGCGAGATTCACTTCACGATTCGTTGAGCTGAGGTTATCAGTAACCGAGCCGCGTTGGATAACTGCCCCGGAATGGGCTTCGATTCTTTCGATCACTGGTCGACCCGTGTTTTTCTCGAGCCAGAGTTTAACGTGGTACCAAGATTTATGTTCTGCTTTTAAACCTTGTCCCCACAAGATGGAATCGCCCAGGACCAGCATGTTGAGAGGACGCGTGGCCTCTTGATGCGACGCGCTCTGAGGGTTTTGACAGAAGACCCCGGGTGCGATTAAAAGCACGACGCACGCCGACAAGAAGTTCAACTTAGGCATCCAAAGCTTTTTTGGCCTTCCAAACAATTCCTGACATGAAGATGTTTAGAGCTTGGTTGGGCCAGACTACACCCAGAAAGCTAACCACGTAAGTGGTTATAAGTATTTTGCGCGAACGCCAAAGCGCATTGCCGACCACCTATTTCTTGCGCGTTCGGGCAGCTTTCTTCGCAGAACGAGAACGCGAAGCCGCGGTGCGTTTGGCTGCCGCACTACGAGCCTGGCGAGAAAGAGATGCTTTGGACGCTGCACTGCGCCCTTCACGCTTGAGTGCACCTGAGGTCGCGCGTGAACGCTTGGCTGACTTCTTTGTTTTGCCAGCGCTCTTTCCTTTGCGAATATCGCGCGCCGCCTGTTTTTGAGTCTTCTTTGATGTTCCCTTCTTCGCAGGAAGTTTTACGCCGGCACGGCGCGCTTTCGACAATCCGATCGCGATCGCTTGCTTGGTTGACCGCGCACCGTGTTTACCCTTACGAACGTGCTTGATCTCTTCGTGGACGAACTCTCCTGCTTGCGTGCTTGGGGCTTTTCCTTCGCGCTTGTCCTCCTCAGCGCGCTCCTTTGTCTCTTTTTCAGGCATGTGTAGTTCCTTTCTCTTTGCTTAGGTCACTACGTATCCAAGTGGACGCTCGAAAATCTAAAAAGCAAGTCGTCATCATCGTTAACTCTGCGTTCGCGAATACAATTCATGCTCGGAGTTCTGCTCGCGTCTGAAGCAGGCGCAGGATGTGGCTACGCGAAATTATTCCTTCGAGATGGCCATTTCGAACAACGGGTAATTGGTTCAGGTCTTCGCGGCCCATCACCTCCAGCGCTTTCGTGACCGGTGTTCCAGGTCTAACAGTGTGGAGGTTCTTCAAGGGACGCATCACCTCTGCGATTGTGGTTGATTTCCATTGTGGCCGCTCTATTGTTTTCACTTCGTGTGGCGTAACGAGTCCGCTCACGTTTCCATTCTCCTCAATAACGAAGCAGCGCTGCCCTGTGGTCAACAAGTGTTCGTCCAC
Organism: Pyrinomonadaceae bacterium; assembly: GCA_036559885.1. Taxonomy (GTDB): domain Bacteria; phylum Acidobacteriota; class Blastocatellia; order Pyrinomonadales; family Pyrinomonadaceae; genus PSRF01. The sequence continues at coordinate 4,621 of DATBSH010000253.1, read as the reverse complement.
AAAAGTCTGCAAATTCATGCGACCGTCAACAACCGGCCAATCGCGGGTCATAACATCACTGACTTTAACGCCGCGAAGACTCTCAGCGACTTCCACCTGGGCGTAGCTGGACCGCGCTGCCTCCAGTAGAAACCATCCGATGAGAGTTATCCACAGTCCTCCGAAGTTTCCGCCACCAAAGAAACGCACAATTCCCCAGAAGATAAAGAGAAAAGCGACAAACTGCCCAATGATCGCCGCAGTGCGCATTGACCTTGCCGGATCTCCGGTTATCCACCACACGATTGCACGCAATATCCGGCCACCATCGAGGGGAAAGCCAGGAATCATATTGAAAAAAGCAAGTGCGATGTTTATGTAACCCAGCCACTGAAGGACCGCCATCGGAGGAGTGCGTGGCTCGTTAAGCGGCGACCAACCAAGAGACCAGGCAACAGTTAGACAGACAGCGCCGATGACAATGCTGGTGATAGGACCGACGATTGCCATCCAAAATTCGGTCTTGGCGTTCTCTGCTTCTTTTTCAATTTGGGCCACGCCGCCAAGTGCAAACAGCGTAATCGAGCGCACGGGCAATCCTTGAGACCGCGCCACCGCGGCGTGAGATAACTCGTGAAGGAGCAGGCTAGTGAAGAACATCAGACTCGTGATGATCGCTGTGGTCCAAATCACGCCTGGACCCCAACTGGGATTAACTGCGTGGAACTGTGCCACAAGCGACAGAGTCACGAGCAATGCTATGATCAGCCAACTGTAATGCAGTCCTACCTGTACTCCAAAAATTCGGCCGAGCTTGATCTGTGCTTCCATTCCTCAAGAACTGTTAACGGCGAAAGTGTCATTCAAACGATTTCACGGCGCTTTGAACTGCTTCCGCCAGAGTCGGATAAATATGGATGGCATCTCGAATGACCGTGTACGGCGTGCCCGCATTCATCAAATCCACATACATATGGACAAGCTCCGCCCCTTGGGATGCCAACACGGCGGCTCCGAGGACACGATTCGTCTCCGCGTCGATAATCACTTTGATAAAACCGTTGCTCTCGCCAAACTCCCTTGCCCTTCCGTTACCTTTCATTTCGTATCGCGCCACCATGATTTCTTTGCAGCTTTTCCGGGCTTCGCTCTCAGTCATTCCAACGCGACCGAGTTGCGGATCAGTGAAGATCGCATAGGGCACGACTCGATCTGTAGTGCGTGAGCCATCTCCTGCAAGCTGCGACAAAAGGATTCGATAGTCATCCCAGGAGGTATGAGTGAACATCGGCCCACCTCGAATGTCGCCCGCCACCCAGATACTTTCGACATTAGTCGCCAGCCGTTCATTCGCTTCGATAATTCCGCGTTCGGACATTTTGACGCCTATTGTTTGTAGACCCAGATCTTCGGTGTTGGGTGTTCGGCAGTAAGAAACAAGCAATCGCGATTGGACTATCACAGGCGCGAAAGGAGGGCGCTAAGGTGCCCCGCAAAAAGTCTTCATCAAAGAAAAAGTAGCGCTTTCGGATTATCAAGCAGTTGCCGACTTCGAGATCTCCTCAACGACCTCAGCAGTCGTTTCCGGCTCTCTTGCGCGGACCGCGACGTCCGCCTGGGCGATGATCCCGACGATTTGATTATTGTCGTCCACCACAGGAATCCGCCGAACCTGATGCTTTTCCATGGCCTCCACGGCCTTCTGGAAATCATCATCTGCGTGGCACGTCACCGGATCGCGCGTCATCACCTCTTCGACAGTAACGGCCGAAATCTGGCGTGCTTGCGCCACTACTTTTACAGCCAGGTCGCGATCCGTAATAATGCCAAGCAGTCTTTTGGTTTTTTGATCCGCGACTACAGGAATAGAACCAACGTTGTCGTCCTTCATCAGTTGAGCCGCCTGGTCCACTGTATCCCCTGGTAAACAACAGACCGGATTCTCTGTCATTATCTCCTTGCACTTCATGTTTGTTTCTCCCTTTAAATCATCCTCTCGCTTATACGCTCCGCTCTCACCCTCTGTAGCGCCGCCAATTAGACCCAATTCCTCTCCCAAGTAGATCAACTCGGAACCGCCGGAGTCTTCGTAACCAGCGGCGCCTCTCTCGCCCTGTCCCCAAGATGCCTCGCCTTCGACCATTGCATCTTGACTCGCCCCTTCCGCAGCAGAAACAGGATACACGCCAGACTTTTCGATCTTATCTTTACGACCTTGACCGCCACCGGGCATTCCACTTTCGCGTTTCCGCTCCGCTTCACTATCTCCCGCTCTATCGTTCGCGTTTTGCTTCTCTCTCTTTCTCATGATGACTAACTCCACGTACCCAACCTCGACTTGAACTGGTAACCGGCAATTGAGTCATCAGTTTCACGATAGCGTTGAAGATTCAATATTTTATTACTTTCCTTGTCCGCACCTTGAAACTGTGTTTGCGCTCTTATTGCGATTGCCTAATCAGGCACGGGATATGCTTTTAGTAATAATAAGTACGCGGGTTGACTGTGCGTCGAAGTATACCGGTCGCACAGCCGATACCGATACAACTATTCGCAATCTTTTCTGCAAGGAGGTGAAATTATGGCAACACGTGAGGAGCAGAAAAACGAGCGAACCCGGCAAACAAACCAACAACAAGACACAGCAGGATCACAGAAGATACAAAGACAAGGTGATCAGTCGCAACAAACTGGGATGGCGCAGAGACGCCAATCTGGGCCATCTCGTTGGAGCTCGAGCCCATTTGCTTTCATGCGGCGGTTCAGCGAAGAGATGGATCGACTGTTTGATGACTTTGGCTTTGGCGGCAGATCGCTCGGCCCGAGCTTCGGGCGCGATTACTTTCCAACGAGCTTAGGAGAGTTCGGCCAGTCGTTATGGTCGCCACAGATCGAAACATTCGAACGTGAGGGCCAACTCGTCATACGTGCGGACTTACCCGGCTTGAAAAAGGATGATGTCAACGTGGAAATCACTGACGATGTCATCACTGTTTCTGGTGAGCGTCGCAATGAAGATGAAGAGAGCCGTGAAGGCTATTATCGATCAGAGCGGTCGTACGGCAGCTTCTTCCGCAGCATTCCACTGCCCGAAGGTGTCAACGCCGACGATGCCAAAGCGACATTTGAGAACGGTGTGCTTGAAATCACTATGAAGGCTCCGCAGCCTCAGTCGCGCGGACGCCGGTTAGAGATTTCAGAGGGCGGCGCAAATGAAAAGACTCGCGGTAAAGCGGCTGGTCGTTCTGCTTAAATAACCACTGCGGCAATCACGCAACTCATGCGTGATTGCCGCGTGTTAACAAATCACCGGGGAAAGCAATAGGTATCACAGAAATGAGGTTGTTATGAAGGTTTTTAGAATCACAATCGTCGTAGTTGTGATCGCACTGATCATGATGTTCGCCGCGGTCGCGGTAGGATATCATTGAACGTCAGGTAGGACAGCTTGCGCATCTGGTAGATGACTTGCTGGATATTTCTCGGGTTACCACCGGCAAGATTAGACTTCACGAAGAAGATACCGACCTCAGAGGGATTATTGAAAGGGCGATTGAAGCAACTCGCCCATTGATAGAACAGCGTAAGCATCAACTGAAGGTATCGCTTCCGCCTGAGCTCCATATCAACTTGCCTCTTTGTCTGAGGCGACTGTTATTAGTCTAATGGCTGAATAAAAGAGGGTGGCTCATTTTCAAACCACCCCCTTTGACCCGCTTCCAGTCGGCATCACGCCGACGGATAAAAATGCTAAACTCTCTCCAAACAAGTTGCTTTAAGCGGGCACTAGATTGTTTCCAGAACAAGAGGACAATTTAATGTCATGGATTAGTTTACAAACGACGACCGGTCGAGAAGAGTACCAGGTTAGCGACTTGGATGAAGTACTCTGGTGGAAAACGGAAAATGGAATTATAGCGGTTGGTCACATGGACGTGGTTTCGGGTCTGATGAGTGAGAATGACTTAGAAACTTGTCGGATAAAACGACCAGCGATTGTTCATGAGATTCTAGAGCCGCAAGAACCGCATCGCCGTATATTCTCTTAAAAAACCAGTCACGGACGAAGAAGATTTGCTCACGCGCCGATCGTTGCGCGTTTTTCTAGCTTTGCCCAGGTATCGCGAAGGCCGATGGTCCGATTGAACACCAATTTGGGCCCCGAGTCGCGGTCAACGCAATAGTAACCAAGACGCTCAAACTGATACTTAGTCCCAGGGTCTGCGTCTCGCATACTTGGTTCTATTTTGCAATCGTGCAGTACCTGCAGTGAATCAGGATTCAGATTCTCGGTAAAGTCGTGTCCTTCTTCAACCTCGTTCGGATTCTCTTTAAGAAAAAGGTTGTCGTAGAGACGAACCTCTGCTGGTAAAGCGTGAGCCGCTGAGACCCAGTGAATAGTGGACTTTACCTTTCGACCATCAGGCGTGTTACCGCCGCGTGTAGCCGGATCGTAAGTGCAACGGAGTTCTACAATCCTGCCGCTGCTATCTTTAATGACCTCTTTGCATGTGATTAGGTAAGCATAACGGAGGCGCACTTCGCGACCAGGGGCGAGCCGGTAAAACTGCTTCGGCGGGTCTTCACGAAAATCATCTTCTTCAATATACAGCGTCTTTGAAAAAGGAATCTTTCTGGTTCC
>DATBSH010000252.1:0-7586 GCA_036559885.1 Pyrinomonadaceae bacterium | reverse complement strand
TTTGAGATGCCACGTGCTTGCCGCGTGGAGTCTCACGGTTGAGACTGGTAATGAGCAGATTCTCGGTAAAACGTAAACCTCCACGCGGCAAGCGCGTGGTCTCCCTTAGCTGGTCATCTCCACTTGTGTAGCAACAAACGTGAGCACCACGCCGCTAGGGCGTGGCATTGTCTCGATTTTTGCAAGAGGCTCTAAAGCGTATCGGACATTCTTTAAAGCTTCGCGCGAATCTCAACAATCGCTACACCACCGGGTGCGATGCTCACCGTGATTTGTTTCGAATCACCCTGCATATCGATCGGCTTATCATTTATCCAATCAATCGCACTCGCAATTTGCTGACCGCGCAAGCTGATGTTTGCCGTGACGTAAGCGTTGCGATTGACTTGGGCCAATCCCTGTTGTGGCTTAAAGACCCCGTTGTTATTCAGCATCGTGACAACCCAGCTGTCGGCAGTCCGATTGATGAGATACTCCACGTCGCCGTGCACTGATAGTGGAGTGGCATCACTAAAGACGTGAGCGAGCATATGGGCTGCAAAGGGTGTCATGCGTTCGTCCTCACCAAGCAGATCAGGCAAAGCTGAAAACACGACAGTTCCCTTCCCAAAACTGTTGATAGTTACAAGAGCGTCGCCATTCGGCGCCACGATCAAAGGCTTGGCATTCTTCAGCTCCACCTTCTCATACCGGAACATCTGACCGTTGAGACTTGGTAGTCTCTCGTCTTCTGCAAACAAGCATCGCGGCGAATCGGATTCAGCCATGGCATTCGTCGCATGAACGCCGATGAACTCCTCAGAGATTCCCATGCGTTGTGCCGCGTTAACAACAACGGTCCCACCATTGCGAACGTAGGTGCTGAGTTTTTGAGTCCACTCCGGAGTCAATTTGATTTCCCCGCCCACGACGACGAGACTGTATGAATCGAGGGGAGATGCGACGGGACGGGGAGACGCGGAGATGGGGGGACGCGGAGACGCGGAGACAGAGGGACGCGGAGATATTGGACCGGTCGAGTTCGCAGACGCTTGGTTGTCAGAGGCGACGATCACGTCGAAGATATCGCCGAAGGGTGCGGAGACGAAGGGCTGACGATCCGCCATCGCTGGTTCTCCTTCAAGCACGAGACCCGGATAATACGCCACACCAAACAACTCACGCAGCGCTCGATCACCTCTGCTAATCTGCGACACTTCAAACGGCCAGTGTGGATAGTCAGTCATGTCGAAGCCGTGTGCAGGATCCAGAAGAAATGCAATAGGTGTAAACGGAGTACCACGATTCGGATGTTTTTCAGCGAAACGCATGAACTCGTCAGTGATGCGACCTAGCGGATTCAACTGGAACGGATGTTGTCCTGGTCCAGGTTTGAAGAACTGGTCGAACCCTTGTTCGAGGTAAATCGCAGAAGCACCCGACATGTAATACAAGTAATAGCTTTTCCGATACCACGACAGCGATGGACCCATCGCCGACCCGTATCGTGTGTGATAGAAATAATCTGGTCCAGCGAAGCTCTGCGAATTTGTAAAAGTCGTAGCGGTATCACCAAAGTTGGGCGCGCCGTAGTAAAAAAATCCACCACCGAACTGGCGAGCAGCTCCGCGCGTAAATGCGATCCGCATTGCCGTCATCGGTTGTACTGCTGCGGTCTCCATTCCCAGGAGCTTGACGCCCCACTCGCCCAGCGCATGCGCGAACGAAGTACTGGAGGTAGATTGAGCGGGCAAGAGCTTGTCCCACATCGGACCCGTCTGCGTCTGAAATAAAGCTTCCCATTTGCGAGCGAGGGCGTTTGTATAGAAGACGCGGTGCGCTTCGAGCAGCTGGCGGCGATCCATCGAAGGATCGATCTTCAAGTCAGTCTGCGCTGAATCCCACACGTATCCGACGCTTTCGCCGGAGATCCACCCGAGAAACTGATCTTTGAACTCACCAGTTAACAATTTCCACACTGCTTGTGCGTCTGCGGGAGACATCGATGCTGATCCGTAGTTAATTAAGATGGCGAAGGCCGACTTCGTTTCCCGCAAATAGCGAAGAAACGCGCTTCCCTCTTTGAAGTACTCAGGAAGATTGTTGATGTAGATTACTGGGACGACGAGTTTGGATTGGAAGATTGGAACTTCTCGAGCACCCTTGTATTTTTCAACAAACGCCTCCAAAGGTTCCGCACTGAAGGGATAGAGTGGCCGCTGGTCAGCTGGCTTGTCATAAAGCGACCAGAAGGACGTACTGATGTTCCAGGGCATCACAAAGTCGCGCCCGACAACTTGAAGCCTAACCCATTTGGCAGGAACATTCTGGCTTGCAGCAGTCGCGATTAGAGATCCCATCAGTCGTGGAGTTTCGAACCATTGGCGCAAGTGGCGCATTGCGGCAAAGTCGGGTTTCAGCCGGCCTGATGGCTTGTAGTCAAGATCGTTCGTAAGCAGGAAACAATCGACGTGACGCCTTGCCTCAGCAGGTTTTTGAATTTCAATTGAAACTCTGGCGCGGCCCTTCTTCAGCGTCGTTCCTGCGTGATCCCAGGCGAAAGCCCATTGCCAATACAGACTAACCTCGTCGTGCGGATCTACCAGATCCGCTGCGCCGAATTCGCTATTCAAAACTGCGACTCCATCTTGTGTGATGCGTACAGTGAAGTTCTCCGTCTTATTTGCCCAATCGGCGTAGCGGATCCAGAAGTTGTATTCACCCGCGCGCGGAATCTCCAGATCCTGGTAAAGCGTAGCCTTTGTTTCGTCAGCACTCGCGGCCGCAGAGTTCCATTCACTCTCACCACCCTGAGACCACTCAGCGGAGACACCTGGACCATTCATGCCCCAACCGGGAGCTTTGTCTTTCGTGAGATTGAGGTACGAAGGATTTAGAACTGGCTCACCGAGTTTGCCCTTTGAAAAGCCGCGCATGTTCTCGCATTCATACCAGAGATATTCTGAAGACGGGGAGACGGGGGGACGGGGGGACGAGGAGACGGAGTGAATGGCCACGTACGCTGTGACAAGACAAAACACCAGGCTGAGCCGCACAAGCCGGCTTGGACTTTGATGTGTGAACTGGCGCTTACTCTTTTTAAGCTTATCTCGACGCACGCGAACGGATCACAAAAACCGCCGATAAAATTTCAGGTTAGGAAGGGTGGCTTGCCCCCGCAGATGTCCGATACGCTTTAGCTTGTCGTTGTGGCGCGCTACATTCAACTTCTTTCAGGACCAGCGGTGTCGAATCCTGGAAAGCAGTTGAATTTAGTGGACCATAACGACAAGCTAAAGCGTGTCGGACATCTGCGGGGGCAAGCCACGCTTCCTAACCTGAAATTTTAGCTTTGCTAACCGTTAGACCCGAGTAGCTCCTTTATCCCAGAGACTCAAGACATTCATTTAATGATCGTTGTCGACAAGTGAACATTGGCGTATCTCGAAGGGTGTAAGAGCTCGCTTTCGTTTCGCGCAGCTCTTGCACGAGATCTAGAAAATCCGCTGGATAGTCAGTCTCGAATGCAACAACAAACTCTTGATCGTCGAGCCCGAACGAATACGTGGTGTGGAGTTTTACAGAGCGGTACTTCGTTCCGATCCTGATGTGCTCGTCCATCATTTCCTGTCGCTGCTCTGCCGGCCGCGAGTACCACTCGCGCGTTTTCACGAACGGATAAACAAACAGATACTGCGATTTGCCCGGCACGATGTGGAGACGATCTTCGACGTGTTCCGGATTGTCTTTATCGATGTACATCGAACGCTTCGTCATCGAGAGGAATGATTGCGACGGCTCTATATATTTCGCCATCTCGGTTTTATTCAAACGCGAAGTCATTTCCTGGATCGGTTCAAGTTCATAGCCTATTCGCCAGATCATGAAGTCGACATTGGTACGAAGACCGATAGTGGAATACGAATGAATAAGCAATGCCTTGCGAAATTCATTAACAGTCTCGATGAATTGGTCGCGGCACCGCTGCTTATCTGCTTCCGACAGCAAGCGCCATTCAGGGCGAGCTTTATAGAACGTGAAGTTTACGAACTGTCGTGGCAGCTTAGCTTTTTGCTCTTCCACTTCTGAGTGGGTGGGAGCCAAACGAAGGGCACCGCGTGTGTTATTGGCTTCGTTGTCTGCACTCATGGTTATTACCTCATGTCGAGATCGTTATGAAGGGTTATTTGTTGATCTTGAACAGTTGCGCGAAGTGCGTGTTTATTCTGCCCACTCCGGCGGATGAATGCAACTTCAGAAGCGACGGGAAGAGTATCCACCGATTACACAGATTACACAGATTAGAACTAAGGCAATTAACTTGAATGGGAGGATCACCTGCAGTCAGACTCGGTGGCCTTATCATTCACGTTAACTGCCTTAGTTCTAATCTGTGTAATCTGTGTAATCTGTGGATGCTCTTCTTTCTCTTTAATCGGCGGCTCCGCTATACTCCATCGCCAATATCAATCAACAACCGGAGAAAAAACTCGGATGAAGTGGATCACTCTTGTACTGTGTGCGGCTTTGACGGTTATGAGTATTGGTTGCAATCAAGCTACGGAATCGACGAGTTCGCCCAGGCCGACAACTGCATCCTCGCCTACGCCTGATGAGCTGGCAAGTGCGCGCGCTAACTTTCAAAAACATTGCCAGGCGTGTCACGGCGAAACCGGTGAAGGCGGCTTGGTGACGGTAGAAGGCAAACGTTTGAAAGTGCCGTCGTTCAAAGCACCGCATGCGCTAAAGGATCCGGACGAGGACTTCATCGAGCAGATAAACAAGGGCGGTGAGGGTATGCCGTCGTTCAAGGATAAACTGAAGCCGGAGGAGATGACTGATTTGGTTAAATTAATTCGGAAACAGTTTCAGGGGAAATAAGGATTAGGTCTTGATGGTACCAATTGAGACGTCGGACATAGAAATCAACTACAGAACGGGAGCGAAGCGACCGATTTCAACTTACAAAAGCGGGCTATTCAGTACCGTTCGCGATAGCGAATGGTCAGGACTCAACGATGACATTTGGCCGTTTGCTACCGCAAACGGTACTGAATCGATTGATACCTCTGTAACTTGAAATCGGTCGCTTCGCTCCCGTTCTTTAGTTGAGCCAGTTTCGGGATCACATTAAAGACCAAAGTCCAAAGACCGTGGTTTACTATTCACCATTCACCATTTACTATTCACCCGTCAGCACCCGTAGCTCAGTTGGATAGAGCGTCTGACTTCGAATCAGAAGGTCGCAGGTTCGAGCCCTGCCGGGTGCACCAATCAAATCAACAGGATAGCAGTCAGAACAAAATTCGCCGGGCTTGTTTGGAACTTCATGATCTGTTTCGCGTTGCTGTTCTCTCTTCTGATAGTTGGGCCACCACCATCGTTGGCGGCGAACGGGCAAGTTCCGTCGCTTCAGGTTGGCCGGGAGCCTGGTCTACCTGCACCGAACCTGTCGAGTTTCGATGAAATACTGCACAATTGGCAGACCGAGCCGGACGGTCAGTTGCACGTTCTCATAGGATGGGCTGGTCAACAGCCTCACAAAGCAGCGTCACCAGAAGAAGTCACACAACAGTTTTACAAGTGGTATATGTCCGCGAGCTTCCCGAATCCGAAGCGGTCGAACATGGCAACCTTCAGGAAGTACGTAACGCAAAGCTTTCTGAAGCGAGCAACCGCGCCTGATGTGGACTCCATGCTGTTTATCGACGCGCAGGACACAGATGAAACTTGGGTCAACAACTTCACTGTTTCGAAAGCGACGATTCACGGCCAGAGGGCCACCGTTCAGGTCGCTCTTAATGGCAAGGAAATGAGATACGACCTTCACGTCACACTGCGACGAGAGGGCGGTGTATGGAAGATCGATGACGTTAAGGGGAGCGACGCTTAGGTTAGTGCGGCCCTTAACATTTCCCCTTGCAGTGCTTACGATTGCTCACCAATTAGACTTCGACTCGGTTCGAAGCCGGCAGGTGCCGATTCCTTCTTCAGCCATTCCGCTCAACTGATTTGATTATTGCAGGCTTATGCGTCAACGCACCTTCGCGAGTGCTGCTTGCGCCGTTGAATCCCCGCACGTATGCTTCGACTCATGTCTGAAGCTTCTGCGTTCGACCAGCCTACGAAACTTGCACTTATAGGCTTTCGCTATGACGAGAATTCATCTTTCATGAAAGGTGCCGCTGATGCACCGCCACAGATTCGCGCAGCTTTTCGTTCTGATGCTTCCAATCTCTTTAGCGAAAGCGGAATCGATCTAGGTGCTGACGGTCTGTTTTTTGATGCTGGTGACATGGAACCGGTGTCAGGAAGCGATACGATGACGCTGATCCAGGATTCCATCTACACGCTGCTCAACGACGGCCTGGCACCTATCTCACTCGGTGGCGATCACTCAATCACGTATCCAATCGTTAAAGCGTTCGCCCGCAAGTATCCCGACTTGAGCATTCTCCACTTCGACGCGCATCCTGATATCTACGACTCGTTTCTGGGAAACCGTTTCTCTCATGCCAGTCCATTTGGGCGAATCATGGAGGAGAAACTGGCTAAACGTCTCGTGCAGGTGGGCATCCGAGCGGCCACCGGACATCAACGCGAACAGATCAAGAAATTTGGCGTTGAGGTTGCTGAAATGCGTGACTGGCGGGAAGGGCTTGCTTTCGAGTTTGAGACACCCGTCTACATTTCATTCGATGTCGATGCGCTTGATCCCGCCTTTGCTCCAGGCGTCTCACACCGCGAGCCCGGTGGAATGTCGACTCGGCAAGCGATCGATCTGATCCAGCGAATCAAAGGCAGGGTGGTCGGCGCGGACATTGTCGAATTCAATCCGCGGATGGATCCATTGCACGTAACGGGTACTGTCTGCGCAAAGCTGTTAAAAGAGATAGCTGCGCGTATTGTCAGTGGCTGACAAAGTGAAGTCACTCAACGCGCATAAAATTGCAGGTTAGGAAGCCTGCAATTTTATTAGTCTTGAATTGTTTTAGTGCTAGTTATGCTGTCGCGCCAGCTTCTACTGTGCTGCGCTGGTTGATCGGCACGTAGTCTCGACCTCTCGCACCGAGGTAGACTTGTCTGGGTCGAGCAATCTTTTGTTCTTTGTCGTCGAGCATCTCAACCCACTGTGCTAACCAGCCAGACGTTCGCGGAATCGCAAACATCACCGGGAACATATCCACGGGAAAACGCATTGCCTGGTAAATGATCCCGGAATAGAAATCCACGTTCGGGTATAGTTTCCGCTTCACGAAGTACTCGTCTTCAAGTGCGATTCGCTCCAGCTCGAGCGCAATATCCAGTAAAGGATCCTTGCCAGTCACTTCAAAGACTTCATAAGCAACTTTCTTGATTATCCGTGCCCGCGGGTCGTAGTTCTTATAGACGCGATGCCCGAATCCCATCAGACGAAACTCGCCGGCTTTCACACGCTTGATGTAATCAGGCACATTGCTAAGCGATCCAATCTCCTTCAGCATTCGCAAGACCATTTCATTCGCGCCGCCGTGTAGTGGACCGTATAACGCCGCTGCCGCGCCAGCGATTGAAGAGAACGGATCTGTGTGAGCACTGCCAATACTGCGCATCGCGTTGGTGCTACA
>DATBSH010000251.1:0-4073 GCA_036559885.1 Pyrinomonadaceae bacterium | reverse complement strand
GTTCATCGACGCGGAGCTCTTAATGTTTGAGGATGATGCACCGATCTTCACTGTGTAACTGCCCGGTTCGACAACCCAGGAGGAACGCGCACTATCAAAGGAGGCCAGGTCTCGCGGCGTAAGACTGAAACTAACTGTCTGTGATTCGCCGGGCTTAAGTAGTCTGGTTTTGGCGAAGCCTCTTAGCTCGCTTTCTGGTTTCCGCAACTTCTGCCCTGGTGCACTGACGTACAACTGAATCACTTCTTTGCCAGGCAGTTTGCCGGTATTTTTCACCGATACACTGACTGTAGCCTTATCCTGAAACTTGTTCGTGCTGAGTTTTACGTGGCTATATGAAAAAGTTGTGTATGAGAGACCGTAACCAAATTCGTAGGCCGGCTTAACTCCGAACGTGCTGTAGTAGCGGTAGCCAACATAAATCCCTTCTTCATAAATTGCTTCCGCCGGTTTATTTCCGAAAGGATTCGGGCCGGTCGCTGTCACAGCGGGCAGTTCCTTTCCAGGGAAAGTTTTTGCTGAAGGTACATCGCTGTAAGACATCGGAAAGGTGGTCGCCAATCGGCCAGAAGGATTAACTTTGCCACTTAGTACATCGACAATCGCGTTTCCACCTTCTTGTCCCGGCTGCCAGGCAAGCAATACCGCATCAACCATCGAACGCCAGCTTGAAACTTCGATCGGTCCGCCCACATTCAGCACTACTACAACTTTCTTGTTCTTTGCGTGGAAGGCATTCGACACATTTTCTATGAATGTGCGTTCTGGGGTAGTCAGAGTGAAGTCGTTCTCAACATTCCGATCGGCGAACTCTCCCGAGTTTCTTCCCAAGGTGACTATTGCAATGCTCGCATCGCCAGCGAGTTGTTGCAGACGGTTTGAATCAACCGGCATCTCAGGAATGGGTGGCGGCAACCTCAAAGCCTCGACCTTGGGTCCTTTTGCTTTCTGATCAGCAATGAATTCTCCGTAACTCTTCCTCAGCGATTCATCGATACTGAAGCCTGCATTTACCAACCCCTCGTCCAGGGAAACAACGTACTTCTTGTTCACCTCTCCGCTTCCTGTGCCGCCGGCAATTAAGTCATAGGACGCATTGCCGAACAGAGCGACGTTCGCGGGGGAGGAAAGTGGCAAGGCATTGTTATCATTCTTCAGCAATACCATTCCTTCCGTTGCCGTTGTACGTGCAACCTGCGCATTCGTTTTCAAGTCTGGTTGATTTGAATAACTGATGTTCTTAAATGCCGGCGATTGCAGAATGATATTCAAAATCCTCTCGACGTTCCGATCCAGTTGCTCTTTGCTGAGCGTTCCGTCATTGAAAGCTTTGATGATCGCTTGTGTTTGACCCACAAGTCCCGGCATCAACAGGTCATTTCCGGCTTGCATTTGCGCAACAGCATTATTACCCCCAAACCAATCACTCATGACAAAGCCTTTGAAGCCCCACTCGTCACGCAAAATCTTTGTAAGCAACTCGCGACTTTCAGAAGTATAAGTCCCATTGATCAGGTTATAAGAAGACATCACAGCCCACGGCTGAGATTCTTTCACCGCGATCTCGAAGCCTCTTAAGTAAATCTCCCGCAAGGCGCGTTCACTAACCACAGAGTTTGATTGCAGGCGGTTGAACTCCTGATTATTCGCGGCGAAGTGCTTGATTGAAGTTCCGACTCCGTTTGATTGAACACCTTTTACAAACGCCGCGGCCATCTTCCCGGAGATGAGAGGATCTTCGGAATAGTATTCAAAGTTTCTCCCGCCGAGCGGGTTCCTATGAATGTTCATGGCCGGCGCAAGGAGGATGTCGATACCGTAATCACGCACTTCGCTGCCCATCGCAAGGCCAACGCGGTTAACCAGGTCTGTATCCCACGATGAAGCTAGTAATGTCGCAATAGGAAAACCTGTTGCGTAGTAAGTCTTGGCGGTGTCTCCGTCTCGGATTGCGCGGATGCGGACGCCCGCTGGACCATCCGACAGCGTCAGCGAAGGAATCCCGAGTCGAGGTATTGCGTGGGTTCGTCCAGCGGCGCCTGGGACTTTTTCCGGGATCCTGTTGTCTTCCTCACTACCTTGTAATATTCCCATCCCAACGAGAAGTTTGGCTTTCTCTTCGGTGGTCATTGACGCAATAACTTCTTTCATACTGTTCTTACCTAATTGTGGTGAAGAGTTCTGTGAGTCCGGAGTTAGAGCTGAAGCGAACGTGCATATGAGAATCAGAGTGAGCAGACTTCCGCGCATGGTTTCTCCTTACGAGCTCGCGAGTAATGAGGGACCGCGTGGCATTTTACGGCATGTATTCCAGAATGGGTTTTTCCGACCACGGGCTCACCATTCAAAGCCATCTGCCGTTTACGTCAGCCGGTCCTACGTTTACAATCGGGTCGCGCATAGATATATCCATCACAGGAAAGTTCTTCTATGACCCCTCCCAATAGCCTTTACCGCTTTATCAACAAATGGCGAAAAGCATTACGCCTCGATTCATTGCGACGGCCATTGGTTCTTCTCTGTATCATGGCTGCCCTGGGCTTCCTCGTCGTGCTTTCATCTGTCAGCCTTGCAGAGCGTGTCAGCGGTGAAACATCAAGTTCTGCCGCAGACGCCAACAAACGCGGTGAGCCAAAAGCACCAGTTTTGCTATCGCGATTGAATCAGGAAGAGACATCGCTTTCGAGCGCAACGCGCGTTGACGTGCCGGCTGTAAAACCCAAGATCTTCCATGGCGACGTTCGCAGACTCCCATTACGTAAGCCGAAAATCAAGAAGCCGCGACCAGAGCCAAAAGAGCCTGCTGCGGAACTGCCGTCGACGTTAGAACCAGATGCAGCCCTCCAGCCGATTGCACCCGCCGCGGCTGCACCGACACCCAGCGCATCTTTTCCCGGTCTCGACTTCGCAAATTGGGGCAACGGATGGCCGCCTGATACGAACGGCGATGTTGGTCCTAATCACTACATTCAGACGGTCAATACCTCGATCGGTATTTTCGATAAAGCTACAGGCACCCGCTTAGCCGCTTTCACGTTTGACACCTTCTTTTCTCAACAACCGACCGGAACACCCTGCGATAACTCAAATCAGGGCGATCCCGTAGCACTCTACGATGCGCTTAGTGACCGTTGGATCGTCAGCGATTTTGCGTGGTCTAACTACACGTCGGGCGCGATGTATCAATGTATGGCTGTGTCGCAAACCAGCGACCCGGTTTCCGGAGGTTGGTATTTTTATGCGTGGCAAACTGCGTCAGGCGGCAAAATCCCGGATTATCCAAAACTCGGTGTTTGGCCCGACGGGATCTATATGTCGGCGAATATCTTTGCAACGACTGGTAGTGGGCAGTTTCAGAACGTACAAGTTTGGGCCTTCAATAGAACCGAGATGGAAAGCGGAGTAACAGCCCACGCCGTTAGCTTTAATCTACCCAAGAGTACTCAGGGCACCTCGATTTTTAGTCTCCTGCCGAGCAATGTCCGGGACAATGGAGGCCAACTGCTTCCGGGCACACCGAACTATTTCACTTCTATTTGGGGCATAGTGAAAGCTCGCGTTTGGAAGTTCCACCCGGATTATGCAGTGCCGGCGAATTCGACGTTCACTGGTCCGTCGAACGTTACGATTTCGTCATTTAGTGCTGGACCAAGCAACGTGCCGGAGAAAGATGGCAACGCTCTCGATTCTCTAACATATCGGGTGATGATGCAGAATCAGTATCAAAACTTGAATGGCCTCGAGTCGTTATGGATAACGCAAACGATTGGGAATGGCGGCACCCCGAATATCGCCCAAATTAGGTGGTATCAACTGAACGTAACCAGCGGAAGTGTTGTCACGTCAGGTCCGGTGCAGCAAGGAACTTGGTCTCCCGATTCAAAGCATCGATTCATGCCAAGTCTCGCGTTAGACAAGAATGGTGACATGGCGATTGGGTACAGCGTCTCTGACGCAACCATGTATCCGGCGATTCGCTATGCAGGACGACTCGCGAACGATCCTCTAAACACTCTCGGACAGGGTGAAACCTCGCTGATTGAAGGCACGGGTTTCCAATGTTGTAAGTTTTC
>DATBSH010000250.1:0-7394 GCA_036559885.1 Pyrinomonadaceae bacterium | reverse complement strand
TTCCACCGGGTCAGCCAATGCCGGGAATTCCAGATGGACAAAATGTTCCCAACCACCCACATCCGCCGATGCCAGATCCTTTAGCTGACGTGATGTTTCCTCCCGACATGATTCTGGGTAACGCGAGACAACTAGGACTGACTGATCAACAGAAGGCCTTCATTCGAGGCGAGGTTCAAAAAACGACGTCAGCTTTTAACGATTTGCAGTGGAAGCTTCAGGACGAGATGGAGTTATTCCACGAAATTCTTAAGGCGAATCCCGTGAACGAAGAACAAGCGTTGGCCGAACTGAACAAAGTTCTCGATATTGAGCGGGAGATCAAACGACTACATGTCGGGCTGGCGATTCGGATGAAGAACCATCTGACTCCGGAACAACAAGCTCAGCTGCATCAGATGAGATCGGCCGACATGAGACCGATGCTTGCGCCGGGAGCCGAAACTCCAAGGCCTTAGCGAGTTTCAAGTTTCAAGTTTCAAGTGCTCCTGCCTGCTGCTCCTGCTCCGCTCTATTGCTCCTGCCTGCTGTTCCTGCTCCTCTCTATTGCTCCTGCCTGCTGCTCCTGCCCCTCTCTCTTCCTGCCCTGCCTGCTGGTGTCTTTGTTTTTTCCCCGCCTCTCCCGCAAAATGCTCACATGAATCGATTCCTCTTCAACTCCGTCAACCTTTCATTATTCCTGTTGCTTGCGATTTGTTCACTGGGAGCGTCGAGCTGTCAGGGCGCAGGCGGTAGCGGAGCTGCAAACAGCACAAACCGCGCTCGAAACGGCTCGGCTCCGGCGTATGGCTACGAGGTTGTCAACACCTTTCCGCATGCCCGCGACTCATTCACTCAGGGACTTGAGTATCATGACGGCAAGCTGTTTGAAAGTGCTGGCGGAGAAGGTACTTCGAGTCTCCGGCTGGTGGAATTGGAGACGGGAAGGGTACTCGATAAGGCTGATGTTCCTATGCCGTATTTTGCTGAGGGAATAACGCTGCTCAACGGAAAGATTTATCAGCTTACCTGGCAACATCAAATCGGGTTTATCTACGACGCCAAGACGTTTTCTAAGATCGGCGAGTTCAAATACGAAGGCGAAGGATGGGGACTTGCCAATGATGGCCACTCATTAATATT
Organism: Pyrinomonadaceae bacterium; assembly: GCA_036559885.1. Lineage (GTDB taxonomy): Bacteria > Acidobacteriota > Blastocatellia > Pyrinomonadales > Pyrinomonadaceae > PSRF01. Next base: position 6,272 of record DATBSH010000250.1, on the reverse strand, counting down.
GAGCGACGGCAGTAATCGAATTCACTTTATCGATCCAGGCAGCTTTCAAGTCACGAAAACTATCGCAGTTCTTGATGGAAACAAGCCTATCGACAGTCTCAACGAACTAGAGTATTTCGACGGCGAGATTTACTCGAACGTTTGGCATCGGGATGTTATCGCGATGATAAATCCTGACAACGGTCGAGTCGATGCTTGGATTGACTTGAAAGGACTGCTTGCGCCTGGTGAAGTGCGTGACGAAGAGGCGGTTCTGAACGGCATCGCCTACGATAGCGCTACGAAGCGACTTTTCGTGACTGGCAAATTGTGGCCGAAACTTTTTGAGATAAGAGTTAAGCGGTAATCTGCGATCCGATAAAGAACCGCGAAGCGGTGGCAGAGGGTAGCCAGGCGCAGGCGCGAAGCGCCGCAGCGCCTGGATCGGATGCACAAACAAGCGAGCCCTGAAAGGGCGAAAGAAGCGGATGAAATTCTGTCGCCCGTTCGCGGGCTCAATCAGGTTAGCGACGGCAAACCCAGGCGCTGCGGCGCTTCGCGCCGGCGCCTGGCTACCTTCTGACCACCGCTTCGCGGTTCGTGCACGATACAGTTCATCGGGAAACTTCTAAGGTAATGAAATTCTCTACTTACTTCCGAGCTTTTTCGTACGCGATGATTGCTGTTGCGATGTTGGCGCTCGTGCTTGCAGGCGGGTTGAGCTATGCGCTCTCGCTCTTGTTTCTCGTTGTAATGGTCGCAAGCTGGTTTCTGGAAAACACCCGATGGCAACTCCCAGAGAGAATCGGTCTCGGCATAGTACTTCTATCTATTCCGCTCTTTTACGTTGATTGGCAATATCAACGAGCGATCGGTGAACCAGTCGAACGGCTCGGCGTAAACGCGCTAGCTCACCTGATCGTGTTTCTATCCGCTGTCAAACTGCTACAGGTTAAGAAGGATCGCGACTGGGTCTTTCTATATCTAATCTCTTTCTTTGAAGTGCTGTTAGCCGCCGGCCTGAGCTTTAGCCCGATATTTCTTGCAACGCTCAGTCTGTATCTACTCACCGCGCTGTCCGCCGTCACTGCATTTGAAATTCAGAAATCCCGACGTGTACTTCCGACGGTTGAAACGCGGCTATTGGTTCCACCCGACTCGCGCGTGTTTCGAAAGCGCAGTGCGCGGCGCTCCGAGGCTACACGTTTACCATTCGTTGCAGTGTTACTTCTTTGCTTAATCTTCGTTCTTGCGTTGCCATTATTTCTGATTGCTCCGCGGTCGGGCGCTGCGGCTTTTACTCACGCCGGTAGTGGTCTGGGTCGTTTCATTGGCTTCTCGGAAAACGTCGCGCTTGGTGAGATCGGCGAACTGAAGCAGGACGATGCGCTAGTGATGCGAGTTCGTGTCGACGAGAACCAGCCAGGTCCCGGATTAAGATGGCGCGGCGTAGCACTCGATGAATTCACGGGACGTGGCTGGCGTAAATCAGCAGAAGCTCGGCGCGGTACAACGGTGCCGGGCCAGCGTGGCTTCTTTCCTCTGAGCAGGGCCTCAGCGCTCAACCGTCTAACCACTCAGACATTCTTTTTAGAACCGCTCGAGTCGCCTGTACTGTTTGCCGCCCATCGGAGCGTTGCGATTCAAGGTGACCTGCCGTTTGTCCGCGTCGACAGTGAAGGTTCTTTGCAGTCTCATCGCCATGAGTTTGAGCGCATTATTTACAAAGCGATATCTGATAGGAGTGAACCACCGCCGGAACAGCTGCGACGCGATAAGTTTCGCTATCCTGAGGAGTACTACCGTTACTTACAACTGCCGACGACATTGGATCCGCGGATCGATGCGTTGGCTAACACGATTCTAACGAACGCAAACGCGCGCAACAGATATGACGCGGCCAGGGCGATCGAATCTTATCTGCAAAATAATTTTGGCTATTCGTTACAGATGAAAGCCACCGGACCCGACCCGCTTGCTGACTTTCTGTTCAACGTTAAAGCTGGCCACTGCGAGTATTTCTCTACAGCGATGGCGGTGATGTTGCGCACTCATGGTGTTGCAGCGCGAGTTGTAAACGGATTTCTGCCGGGAGAATTCAATGATACGGCGGGCGCCTATACAGTCAGGCAAAGCGATGCGCATTCCTGGGTCGAAGTCTATTTCCCTGAAACAGGGACGTGGGCGACATTCGACCCTACTCCAGCCGCAGGACGAACTGAGCCGATGCGAACCGGTCTTGCGGCTCGGCTTCAGAAGTTTGCGGAAGCCTTGGAGTTGGTCTGGTTCCAGTACGTTGTCGGATACGATCAGCAGGAGCAGCGATCGCTTGCAACGACATTACACAATCAACTCTTTGACGTTGGAAGGTTGGTCTCGAATTTCCTTGCGGTCCTTCGCAACATAATTCCAACCAGCTTATCAGCAATCGCAGTTACGGCTGTTGTTCTGATGCTGGGACTCTCGGCCGTGTTCCTACTGACGCGTATCAAACGGTATGGCTTGCGTCGGGCGTTACGCCTCGCGCCGGTAGATCGGCCACCGACTGGTTCGGCCATCGATTTTTACGATCGGTTAATCGCCATCCTCGCCGAAAAGGGATGGCTGCGTGATAGTGACCTAACGCCGTTAGAATTTGCGCGACGAGTTGGTACGCGAGAAGCGATAGTCGTGACCACCGCGTACAACCGGGTGCGCTTTGGTCAACAGCAGTTATCGAAAGCCGAAATCCATGATCTGGAAGGATTGTTGGATCGCCTGGAGGAGGTGAAAACATAGGTCGAGTTTTGTACCGCGCGGTGAGCACCATAACGCAGCAGCATCCGAAGCCTCAATCTTTCCAATCCAGTGGCAAACAGTCAGTACCGTAACGCGGTAGCGTCGGGTGCCTTAAAATTTTGAGATCCTTAGCTGTAATAACGACCCGACGCTACCGCGTTACGGTACTGACTGTTTGCCTGAGACTAGAAGATTATGAAAAAAGTCGGATTTATCAGTCTGGGTTGTCCGAAGAACCTCGTTGACAGCGAGGTAATGATGGGCCAACTCAAGCAAAGTGGTTATCAGATCACACCGGATGCCGATGAGGCAGATACGGTCGTGGTGAATACGTGTGGCTTTATCGAATCAGCCAAGAAAGAATCTATTGACGCGATTCTCGAGGCCGCTCGACTCAAGAGCGAGGGAAAAGCCAAACGCCTGGTTGTAGCCGGGTGTTTGGTTGAACGGTATCGCGATGAATTAAAGGCGGAGCTGCCTGAGGTCGACGCTTTCATCGGCACAAGTCAGATTGCCGACATACTGAGCGTCTGCGATCCCAAGACCAATCTGCGATCGCTGCCGGTAATTCCCCTGGGAAATCAAAGCTCTACTTATCTCTATGACGAATCAACTCCGCGCATACTTGCCACACCATCACATTACGCCTTCATAAAGATCGCAGAAGGCTGCGATCGACCTTGTGCTTTCTGTTTCATTCCGCAGATGCGTGGTCATTTCCGCAGTCGCCGTTTCGGTTCAATCGTTGCCGAAGCACATCAGTTGGCTGAGGAGGGCGTAAAGGAATTGATTCTCGTTGCGCAAGACTCATCTCGCTACGGCGAGGATCTAGGAAAGCAAGATGCGCTTGCTCATTTGCTGCGCGAACTATCGCATACAGATGGAATCGAGTGGGTGAGGGTCATGTACACCTATCCGACCCACATCAGTGATGGCTTTCTCGATGTGCTGGCGGAGGAATCAAAGGCTGTGAAGTATCTTGACATTCCTTTGCAGCACGCGTCGCAAAACGTCTTGAAATTGATGAAACGTGGCGGCAATCGGGCGAGTCTGGAGCGACTTATCGAGCGTGTGCGCCGGCGTGTTCCGGGTATTGCGGTTAGAACGACCTTCATCGCCGGATTTCCAGGAGAGACTGACGAAGACTTTGAAGAGTTGCTGACCTTTCTGACGAACGTCGAGTTTGATCGAGTTGGGGTGTTTACATATTCCGACGAAGAAGGTACACCGGCGTTCGAACTGCCAAAGAAGATTGATCCAAAAATAGGTCGACAACGGCGTGCGCGATTGATGAAGGCGCAGGCAAAGATATCAAGGCGAAAGAACAAGTCGCGAATTGGGGAAGTGGTTCGAGTATTGTTCGAAGGCGAGTCGAATGAGAGCGAATTGCTGTGGCAGGGAAGAATGGAGACGCAGGCTCCTGACATCGATGGTTGTGTGTTGATTAATGATGTGCCTGAAGGCTTCAATCCCGTCGCCGGGGATTTCGTTAATGTACTGGTGACGGAAGCGCACGAACATGATTTGGTTGGATCAATTTGTGGTTGATCCAGGCGGCCTGGATCCGAATGATGCTGAACTCTCTACACAGCTCAGCGTTCTAAGTGGCATGAAGTCTTACCACCTCGCGGTAGAAGCGTGAATTAGAAGGCTGTAGCGAGTTTGGATTCAAGCGAGAAAAGTTTTGCAGGTTAGGAAGGGTGGCTTTCCCCCGCCTCAACGTGCAATCCATTGAACGATGAATGTTAGCGCTGGTTGAGGCGGGGGCAAGCCACCCTTCCTAACCTGCAAACTTCCGCCACGTAATTTCATTAACCGAGTGTTCGACACCGAACGTAGTGGCTATCAAGGAATCGAGCGACGAGTTGAATCCAACAGTGATATCTGCGAGTACCGTTGCGTCTGCTAAGCCTGCGCGGACTGTCGGCGATTACGTCGCATTAGCCGTAGCAACGTGCGGTGTCGGTTATATTCCGATCGCGCCTGGCACATTCGGTTCTGTAGTTGGCGTGGGTTTGTGGATCGGATTGCGTGGGATGTTGCTGGCATTACTTTGGTCCGCGGCTGGGCGCAATCGACTAAACCTGCTTCATGTTAGCTACGCGGTGATTGCGGGTCTATTGACTTTCGCCGTGCTCGTGACATTAGTGGGAACGTGGGCTGGTGCGAGGGTTGAGAAGCTTCATGGTGCGAAGGACCCGCAAAAAGTGGTCATTGACGAAGTTGCGGGCCAGTTAATTGCGCTGATTGCGGTTCCGCTTGACGTTCAGAACTGGTGGACCATACTGCTGGCGTTTGTTCTTTTTCGCTTTTTCGACATTGTTAAGCCATATCCTGCGCGTAGGTTTGAAGAGCTTCACGGAGGTTTGGGAATCATGGCGGACGATGTTGTTGCGGGCATCTATGCGGCCATTTGCGTTGCGCTAACGGTTTCGATCGGGTGGTTCAGGTAAAGGAGGAGTCATGGAGCAGGCGGGTCGCAGACAATCTGAAAACGATGAGCTCAAGGAACGAGAGCGCGAGGCGACGAGTAAAGAGACATTGAAAGAGGTCCGCGAACAGAGTAAGAACGCGGGTGGCGTACCCTCCAAACAAGACAATAGACCGCCTTCTCCCGACGGCGCACTCGATGAAGAGCGGGAACTCAAAGACTCGGATCCGATCTAAAAGCTATCCACAGATTACACAGATTACACAGATTAGATCTTTAAAAAGGGACGTTGCGTGCTTGGGTCACCTTGAGGCTAAACCATCCAACGTCCCTTTTTTAAGATCTAATCTGTGTAATCTGCGTAATCTGTGGATGGTTTTACTTCTCAGGCATTAACGAAATCTGCCACGCAACAAACGCGATAAACGACAGAATCACGACAAGAATCGCCAACACAACTGGTTCCAGGCCGCGTCGTTTCGTATCCTCTCGCGCCTCCGCAATTTCCTTTGAAAAACTCCCTGTTTTTCCCTCCACAACGATCGCGCCGACTTCCTGATGTGCCAGCGGACTGTCGAGACCGTTACCGTCCCCCGCCGTGACGGCGAGCTTCTTTTTCTCCTCGAGTGGTGCTAGTTGGGCTGCGATATGAGCGGTGTCAGTTTTCCGTCGCCGTAATCTATGTCGCGCAAAATTTGACAGATGATTATTCATATCCAATCGATTTTCTTTAGATACATGTACAGCGCCAATCCTACTACGACCATTGACATCAATGCGAAGACATACCCGTAGCGCCATCGCAGCTCTGGCATGAATAGAAAATTCATCCCATAGATTCCAGCAACTAAAGTCACCGACATCAGTATTGTCGAGATCGATGTGAGACGTTTCATGATCTTGTTCATGCGATTACCTGATACTGATAGATATGCATCCATCGTCGAGCTAAGCATGTCGCGCAAGGTATCGATTGTGTCGGCAACCCGAACAAGATGATCGTAAACATCCTGGAAATAGAGATGTGTGTCGCGAGGAAAAATAGGCTGCTCGCGGCGCAGCAACGTGTTGAAGACATCTCGCA
>DATBSH010000249.1:0-6129 GCA_036559885.1 Pyrinomonadaceae bacterium | reverse complement strand
GAGCGCGCCAGCTACGTAAATATCACCTTCTTCGCTCCGATCTTTCTCGGTCGCCTGTTGATGCGCGCAACAGGAATTCGTCCCACGTCTGAAAACAATATAAACGTCCCCGCGCTGAATGGCCTACTCGGAAGCATCCTGGGCGCTGAGAGTTTTATCCTGCGCCTTATGAACTTTCCCTTTGGCGTCTCAATTATCTGTGATGCCCGGCGAACTGATTAGTCTTGATCTGAGATGAAAGTCTACGACGAAGAAGAAACTTTAAGACGCAATCGCGCGGAGATCTTGGCGGCTGAGAGTGAAGCGCCGGAGATATCCGTGTTTCTTCCAGTCTACAACGAAGAGCCAAATCTGTTGCCCCTGCACGCGAAGTTAGACGAATCTCTGAGGGCATTGGGCCGCTCGGCGGAAATCGTCTATGTCGATGATGGATCAACCGACGGTAGTCTTAAGACGTTACGAGAGTTAGCCCATCTCGATTCACGCGTGCGTGTGGTCGCACTGCGACGCAACTACGGGCAGACAGGAGCAATGGCAGCTGGTATCGATGCCGCCAGGGGTCGGGTGCTGATTCCGATGGACGCTGATCTCCAGAACGACCCGGCGGATATCATCCGCCTGCTTGAAAAACTCGACGAGGGATACGATGTAGTGTCGGGCTGGCGCAAGAACCGCAAGGACAAGCTAATCACGCGTAAAATTCCGTCGATGATCGCCAACAAACTGATCTCCTGGATCGGCGGTGTGCCGCTTCACGACTACGGTTGTTCCTTGAAGGCCTATCGGCGCGAATCTCTGCAGGATGTACGGCTGTATGGCGAAATGCACCGATTCATTCCGATCTATGCATCCTGGGTAGGAGCACGCGTTTCCGAGATTCCCGTTGCGCATTATCCGCGCACGATGGGTAAGTCAAAATACGGCCTGTCGCGTACGCTCAAAGTCGTATTCGATTTAATGACCATCAAGTTTTTGGCGTCGTATCAGACAAAACCGATATACATCTTCGGCACGTTTGGGATGATTGCAATGGCTTTGTCGCTCATTGCAGGATTATGGGCCACGATCTTGAAGTTCTGGAAAGGGGTGTCTTTCATTCTGACGCCGCTGCCTGTCATTACCATCGTAATGCTCGCTATTGGTGTGCAATTTCTCATGATGGGCCTGCTGGCCGAAATGCTCGTGCGCACCTATCATGAGTCGCAAGCGAAAGCGATCTATGCGGTGCGGGAGAGGATTGGATTTGATGAGTGTGAATCGTAAATCGTGAATCGTGAACCGTAAATCGCAAGTCTACCGTTTTTATGTTCCTCAACCTTGAATACTGAAAGGAGTTTTACAATGAGACCTCACCAGAAACTCGACCTTTGGAGAAGAGCGATTGATTTTGTTGTCGCTGTTTATAGACTCACGGAACATTTTCCCAAAGAGGAGAAGTTCGGATTGACCTCACAGATGCGCCGTGCATCCGTCTCCGTAGCGGCAAACATTGCGGAGGGCGCCGCACGTACCTCTGTTAAGGAGTTCATGCAGTTCTTGTCGCATTCACAGGGGTCTGCTAGCGAAGTGGATACGGAACTGCTTATTGCATTTCGGCTTGGCTATGTGGCAAACAAAGACTACAGGAATCTAGGTCAAGACCTCGACGATATAGGTCGAATGATCACCAGGCTTTCACAAAGCCTCAAGCACAAAGAGATATAACGAGAGTAGCGGGTACGCGGTTTACGATTCGCGATTTACGATTCACGATAATTCACGATTTACGATTCACGAAGTTATGTGCGGAATTACCGGTTGGGCCAATCTTGACGCTCGCACTCCTCCTCCTGACGCCGCGAAAGAGCTGCTGCATTCGATGTGCGAGCGCATGGTTCATCGCGGGCCCGATGCGGAAGGGTTCATGATCTCGAAAGGCGTTGCGCTCGGCATGCGCCGGCTCGCAATCATCGATCTTGTTAGCGGCGAACAACCCGCTTTCAACGAAGACCAGAGCATCGCCATCGTCCTCAACGGTGAAATCTACAATTATCGCGAGCTCCGAAAGGACCTGGAAAAACATGGCCACTCGTTCAGAAGCGCGTCGGACACGGAAGTGCTGCCGCATCTTTACGAAGAGTACGGTCAGGAGATGGTCCAGCACATGAACGGCATGTTTGCGTTTGCTTTGTGGGACGCGAAACGGCGCAGACTTTTTATAGCACGTGATCGCTTTGGCGAGAAGCCGCTCTACTGGGGTGTCTTTGGCCACACACTGCTGTTCGCTTCGGAGCCGAAGGTTTTGCTCGCGCATCCCGCGGTTAAGACCTCGCTAAATCTACAGGCACTGCGGCAGTATCTTTCGTTCGACTACGTCCCCGCGCCGCTATCAATCTATCAAGGTATAAACAAGTTGCCCGCGGCGCACACGCTGACTCTCGAGGACGGCCAAATCGAGACTCGCCCCTACTGGCGCTTGAGCTATCGCACCAGGCAACCGGTACCGTCCCCAGCTGAAGCTGCCGAGCACTTGCGCGAACTGCTGGCGGACTCAGTGCGGATGCGTTTGGTTTCAGACGTGCCGCTGGGAGTATTGCTTTCTGGCGGGGTTGACTCATCCGCAGTTACGGCCCTCGCGATCCGAGCCTCTTCTGAGCCGGTTAAAACGTTTTCCATCTCTTTCGCGGAGTCATCATTCGATGAGTCGTCATATGCTCGCGCGGTTGCAAAGTTCCTGGGCACCGACCACCACGAAGAACGCCTGAGTGCGAATCTCGCCGCCAATCTCGTCGGTGACATTGGTTCATGGATGGATGAGCCATTCAGTGATCCCTCACTCGTGCCAACCTATCTCCTGTCTCGCTTTACGCGCAAGCACGTCACGGTGGCGCTCGGCGGCGATGGAGGCGATGAACTTTTTGCAGGCTATCCGATGTACCGCGGCCATCGTTGGGCCGAGATCTATTCACGCATGCCGGGTATCCTCAAGACTGGAATCATCGAGCCTTTGGTCCGTCGGTTACCGGTGAAGACGAAAAACCTGTCCTTTGATTACAAAGCGCTGCGATTCATCACGGGAGCAAAATACGATCCTCTGGTGCGCCATCACGTGTGGTTTGGTTCGTTTACTCCCGAAGAGCAAATGCAGTTGCTGACTGCCGCAACCCTCGCGGCAAGCGACAGCGACATCTATCGTGACGCGCGGCGGATGCTGGACGAGTGTGACGCCGCAGACGTGGTTGAGCGCATGCAGAATCTTGATACAAGGCTTTACCTTGCTGAAGACATACTGACGAAGGTTGATCGAGCAAGCATGGCTGTTTCGCTCGAGGTGCGCGCGCCTTTCCTCGATCCCCGGGTGGCGCAGTATGCCGCATCACTGCCGGCGAACTACAAACTGAGAGGCCGCAAAACAAAATACATTCTGAAGCGAGCAGTCGCTGATCTTCTGCCACCATTTGTAACGCGCAGGAGCAAGAAGGGCTTTGGAGTGCCTGTCGCCGAGTGGTTGAAGGGAAAGCTGCGGCCGCTGGCCCGTGACCTTTTGTCTCAGGAGCGCGTGCAGAGGGCTGGTGTTTTCAATGCTGATTACGTGACGCGTCTTCAGGACGAGCACGAGCGCGGCGTGGCGAATCACCGCAAGCCGCTCTGGACTCTGCTGATGTTTGAACTCTGGCACGAGAGCTTCATCGAAACAGCACGACGTATTGAGACATCGGTGACCAGTAAGCAGTAAGCAGTAACCAGCAAGCAGTGAGCAGTAGGCAGTAGAAGGGTACAATCCAATCCGGCATCCCAGCCGCTGCAATGCGTGATTCAAATCTTTCCGAAGTCTTTGCGGTCCTCTTCGAATGGTGCCGCAAACACAATTTTTCCGGTTACGATCCATTCGACGCCCTGAACAGCCGGGTCTTTCAAGCAACTCCTTTCCGGCATTCCCCCATAGCGCGCCTGGCCTGGACACAGCTTTTCAAACGCTCGCCACTAAATCTCCGTGCTCTCGCGCTTGTGCCCGCCCAAACAAATCCCAAGGGCACGGCATTGTTTGCGCTCGCAGCATTGGCTAACTATCGCAGGCTGAGAACCAAGGAAGCCGAAATCGAAGTGCGTGAGCTGCTCGATGACCTTCTCGCGATGCAGCTGAGCGGCTGGAACGGTGCTGCCTGGGGTTATAACTTCGACTGGCAAAGCCGCAACTTCTTTGCGCCTCGCGGAACGCCAACTATCGTCCCCACTGCGTTTGCTGCCCGTGCGTGCATAGAAGCGAGTCGCGCGTTCAACGATGAAACTTATCTCAAGACGGCGCGCAGCGCCTGTGACTTCATTCTTCACGATCTCGGTCGCAGCATCGAGACGGACGCTGAGGTTTGTTTTGCTTATTCGCCAAACAGTCAGACGCGCATCTACAACGCCAGTTTGCTCGCAGCAGAAACGCTTGCCAGCGTTAGCGCTCTCACTGGAGAGGCGGACCTTTTTTTGTGGGCCTCGCGCGCAGCACGCTACGTAGTTCACCAACAGCGCGAGAATGGTTCATGGGCCTATGGCGCGGGAAGAAGTCAGGCCTGGGTGGACACTTTCCACACCGGCTTCTTGCTGACTTCGCTCGCGCGAATCATTGAGCTTTGCGACAGCGCTCAGGCGGAAGGATTCAGACAAGCCCTGGTGCGCGGCTATGAGTACTGGCGCACGCGCTTCTTTCTTGCGGACGGCTGGCCGAAATACTACGATGACAGGCTTTATCCCGCAGATACGCACGCGGCGGCTACTGCGATCGTCACACTGTCGGAGTTGCGCAAATTAGACAGGTACGCGTTGGGGTCGGCTGAAAGGATCGCACTTTGGTCTATCCGCAACCTGCGCGACCGGCGCGGTTTCTTTTATTACCAGCGACGGCGCTTCCTGACTATTCACACGCCATTTATGCGCTGGAGTGAAGGTTGGATGCTCTATGCGCTGGCGCGATTGCTGGAGGAAGAGGGAAAGCGGCCGTCAGTGAGCAGTGACCGGATGCGATCACTCAACTGAATCTGCCTTATGTAATATATCTGCAAGCGTTACTAGCCTTTATGATCCGGTCGCTTCGCTTAGTTAAAGCCTCGACTGAGGAATTCCTGACAGAGGTACTTCTCAATGCCCATTGCGTCTGATGTGTCCCTGGGAGAAGGTGTAAAAATCTTTCAGCCGGATTTGGTTAACCTTTACGGTTGCGCCATCGGCGCGCAAACAAGAATCGGCGCGTTTGTTGAGATCCAGAAGAATGCGACTATCGGCGCTCGCTGTAAGATCTCCTCGCACACATTCGTTTGCGAGGGCGTTACGATCGAAGACGAGGTCTTTGTAGGTCATGGTGTCATGTTTACTAACGACGTTTATCCTCGTGCGGTTAACGAGGATGGCTCCCGGCAAACTGAAGCCGATTGGCAGGTCATCAAAACACTTGTCAAGCGGCGCGCGGCCATCGGCAGCAACGCTACGATAATAGCTGGGATTACGATTGGCGAATCCTCGCTGGTCGGGGCTGGGGCCGTGGTAACCAAAGACGTTCCGGAGTATGCCATTGTCGCCGGAGTTCCCGCACGAGTTATCGGTGACGTGCGCGAGCGTGCGGAGCCTGGAGCATAGTTCCTGTCCTGGGTCCGGTTTACCGAAGGCAAACATGCAAGCCATAGATAGATTCTCAGATTGGCTATTCTCAGTTCCTCAAGACAAAGCATGATCAAAATAGGCGTAATCGGTTACGGATACTGGGGGCCCAATTTGGTGCGCAATTTTATGGAGGCACCCGGCTCCACGGTAGTCGCAGTCTGCGATCCGCGGCGAGAGCGACTGTCCCATTTGCAGATCCGTTATCCGACCGTAAGGACCCTGGGCAACTCCCAGGAGTTGTTTGACGATCCGGCCATCGACGCCATTGTTATAGCCACGCCCGTGTCCTCACATTTCGAATTAGCGATGGCCGCGTTGCGGTCCAATAAACACGTGCTCGTGGAAAAGCCGCTCGCCGCAGATTCCGAGCAAGCGCTCCGGCTAATCGAGGAGGCTGGTCGGCGCCAGCGCGTGCTAATGGTCGACCACACCTTCGTGTACACGGGCGCCGTACGCAAGATCAGGGAGCTGATCGCGAGCAATGCTTTGGGCGACATCTACTAT
>DATBSH010000248.1:0-13822 GCA_036559885.1 Pyrinomonadaceae bacterium | reverse complement strand
CAATTCGTATCGCACTCTGGAGTGGCGAGGAACAAGGTCTCCGTGGTTCTCGCGCATACGTAGCTGAACATTTCGGCAGCATGCAGCCTTCTCAAACATCTTCGACGTCGTCCGGCGGAAGTGGCAGCGGCAACGGGATCGGAAGCGGCAATGGAAACGGCAACGGGGGTGGTGCACAGAGTCAAGCACCAGCGATGATGCTCGTCAAGAAATCCGAGTATGAAAAGTTGAGCGGTTATTTCAATCTCGATAACGGCACCGGCAAGGTCCGCGGCGTCTACTTGCAGGGAAATGAAGGCATACGCACCTTGTTCCGCCAGTGGTTAACGCCATTTAGAGATATGGGGGCGACGACGCTTTCAATCGCAAACACAGGAGGAACCGATCACCTCTCGTTCGATGCGATTGGTTTGCCGGGTTTCCAGTTCATCCAGGATGAGATCGAATACGACACGCGGACTCACCATTCGAATCAGGATGTCTTTGATCGGATTCAGGCAGACGACATGAAGCAGGCAGCTACGATCATGGCAGCGTTCGTCTACAACACGGCAACGCGTGATGACAAGCTGCCGCGGAAATCCGCGCCGCCATCGCGATAGCTACTGAGCACGCCGTAGTGGCAGGAGCAGCATTCTTGCTCCTGCCGCCGCGTTGCTACTGTCTCGCCGTAACGTATTCGATCAAATACCTCCGGAGCTTCTCGCGATTGTCTTTCCTGTACAGAGCGTAGTCTTGCGCGATTCCTTGATCCGCCATGGCAAACAACACGTAAGCCTCAAGCAGCCCTTCGTCTGAAAGCTTTACCAAATTCGCCAGCGATGGATTGAGTTCTGCGATCTTTTTCTCCTTCTGGCGTTGCTTAACAGCTTCGACAACGCCCTGTAGTGCCGTCACCTCCTCGCGCAAGCTATGCCGGTAAGCCTTTTCGTTCGGATATGCCTTCGCAAATTCCGAGATTTTCCATTGTGCACGATGGAGGCCATACATCATCCATGCTCCATTGCCGCTCGAATCTTCGTCTACCTTGGGATCAATTGTAATGTTGATGTTGTTTCCGCCCCCAGATTTGACGCTGGTCGGAATGTCGATGCGAGGGTGGCCGAGCTGAATGCCGGCAGCTGAAGCCCACTGACTCAAACCGGACCACGTCAAGCGGTTGTAAGGCTCGGCGATCACCGCATCGATGTAACGAGTCTTTGCATCATCAAGCTTACCGTCGCGCAGGAACGGCGTCGCGGAATAGCGGTAAGCGGTTTCACGGTCTGGATTGACTTGTACTGCTCGCGCGAACCACTCAGCCGCTTTGACGTTCTGACCGCCCTTGAAATACATGTCCCCCGCGTAGAGAGCTGCCTCGTACAGCTTTGGATCAGCTTGCAATGCGCGCTCATATGCTTTTGCAGCTTCGAGAAAACTGCCCTTCACGTAAAGCTCTTCACCATCACGCATTGCTTCATCAGCTGCTTGCACTGCAGAAAAAACTTCATCGTTTCCCCCGTCTGGTGGAATTGCTTCCAGCAACGATTTCAGCACCGGGTCATTGATACCCAGGTCCGCCGCTTTCGATAGCCACTTTCGTGCCTCAATCCGCGTCTGCTTTCGCTCAGCGGCATTCTTTAGCAGTCTTACCTTAGCGACCAAAGCGAACCCGTAAGAGAAGGAAATCAGGCCATCGTTGGGACGCTCCTTCGCCAGTTTCTCAAGGAGAGGTAAAGCTGCGCCGGCTTTTGCTTCTTCCCAAAGCAGGTGGAGCGCTCTTTGGCGATCCTCGTCAGAAGACTGGGCGAGGCCAACGGCGAATATCCGGGTCGTTAGCAGCACCATCGCGGTTGCGAATCCGAACCAACGGACGCGCCGGCCAAAAGGTCTTTTCATGTTGTTTCCTTTTAAGGTAAAGAGTGGAAGTTGACGAGGCGGCAGTGTAGGGGGCCACCAGTTAGTAAGTCAAACAAAACAAAAGAGCGAGCCCTTGAGAGACTCGCTCAACTCGGCTTGTCGGAATCAGCTAATTCCTAGTTTCGCTCCAGTGCTGGTTGGTATGTACCGCCTTGCCCGCGAGGGGCGTCGGAGCGCCCCGCGTAATCGCTTCGCGGCGACTGATCCTTTGCTGACGTTTGCGGAAGATGCTCGCCCAGGAAATTCTTCAGCGAGGTGATAATTGCGGGTATCACCATCGCCTTTGCAGTCTTCGTAAGTTCCTGAATCAGATTGTTGCCAATATCACCCACTTCATCCTTCACACGACCATAAGCCGGACTGTGGGTGACCCGTTCGAGTAAGCCCGGACCTTTTTCCTCCTCATGACCGTTACCACCCTCGAAAGTCGCGCTCGATTGTTGCTTCATACTTGCACTCGGGGGACTGAGGACCGGTTGCGCAGCATAACTGCGATATTCCGGCGGGTAATAATCACGGCTTTCTTCTTCATCACCCGTTACCATGTCAGCAATACGGAAACCGACGAGAAATCCGACGCCAAACGCACTTGCGGTCCAAACGAGGGGACGCTTTCTGAACTGTTCGCGCCAATCCAACGTGTCTTTAACTGCCTGGACCTGATGTGCCACCGTCTCTTTAATCTCGGTAACTGTATTGGAGATAGAGTCGCGGGCTACGTCCATTCGACGCTGAAGCTCTTCTTTGGAAAGCTCTTCCGTCGACTGCTCTGGAGCCCGAGCCAATCCTAAAGTTCGTTCTTCAGCCATTCCTTATCCTTTCTCAGTTCTGCAACTGATCGTGTCGGTACTAGATTTTGTTTTGCTAGACGACTCTTAATCGCCAGGACCAAAATCATGCCGACCACGAGATAGAAGACGCCGGTAACGACGAAACCAAGCGCATATGCCGTTGGTTGGCTCAAATTTGCATTAGCGAACAACGTCGATACACCAAACGCTATTGCCACGTTCAAAAGCGCAAATCCAATCGCTGCAATGATCGCTCCTGCGGCCATCGCCGCGCCGCCGCGGATATATGTGTTTGCTTCTTCCTTGATTTCGACTTTAAACAAGGCGAGCTGGGAATTCACGAGCTGCATTACATCGTCGCCTAAGCGACTCAGCAGACTAGTCAGCCCTTCGTTTTCGCTTCGATTTGCGTCGTTAACAACTAGACTTGTTCTGGTTGCCGCCATGTTTCAAACCCCCTTTGCATACCGAACTATCGCCGGCCTCGAATAATCAAACCCAGCAATAGTCCTACGCCAGCTGAAATCAGAATCGCCTGACCCGGGTTCTTGCGGGTATAGTCCTTCGCATTATCTGCGAGCTGTCCGAGATCGGCATTCTGCAAGTCTTTAATTTTGTCGCCGACGATCGCAACTTTATCTGATACGTAGTCTTTCGCCTGGGTGGCTACTTCAGACACTTTCTTTCCGTACTCTTGCGCAGTTTGAGACAAAGCAGCGGCTGCACCAGTACCGGTACTTGTTCCGCCGGTCGGACTTCCGGTCGAAGTCGTCGAGGGACTTCCTATATTTGTTCCAGTTGATGTACCGCCGATGCCTCCTGATGGTTGATCGAAACTTCTGTTTTCTGGCATATCGAATTTCTCCTTAAGTAGACTAGACCTTGACTGGGAATTGTGGAGCAAAAGACGTGCCGACCTTGTGCAAGGTTTTGGCAAAGCTTTGTGAGCGCTGATCGTTCGACAATGCAACAACTTGTTGCGAAAAGGTACAAGCCGAAGTTGCATAGGTCGAGATTCGTACAACGTTATCTGCGATACGCTTTAGCTTTCTGGTGACTCGGAACCTTCAACGTTCAAACCATTAGCCTCACGACAAGCTGAAGCGTATTGGACAATTCCTTCGGAACCTCACCCTCCTTGACACCGTATTGTAACGAGTGGTAAGTAAGTACTTACTTTGCGAGTCGCGGTACTCGCAGATATTCAACAATTCACCAGAAAGACTAAGTTTGTGAGTCGATCAATAACTACCAACACCGAATCCACAGTTCCGAACTCCGTCCGGATGGCAGGGGAGGAGCGGCGTCTTCAGATTCTTGCAGTCGCCGTTCGTTTGTTTTCCCAAAAAGGGTTTCGCGGAACTACCACGAAAGAAATTGCTCAAGCCGCCGGAGTGTCCGAGGCAATGGTCTTCCGTCACTTTGCTACCAAGGAAGAGCTCTATGCTGCGATTCTCGATCACAAGGCCTGCTCAGGAACGAACTTCGAACCGGCCGCGATGGCGGCCGATGCGATTCGCCGCAAAGATGACCGCGGGGTCTTCGAATCTCTGGCGTTAGGAGCACTTGAGCATCACGAGAGGGATCCTGAATTTCAACGTTTGCTGCTTCACTCTGCGCTCGAGAAACACGAATTGGCGCAGATGTTCTTCGATGAATTTGTCCGCAGGGTTTATGAGTTTCTTGGAGCGTACCTCCGGCAACGACAACGTGAAGGTGCGCTGATCGAAATTGATCCCGCAATCGTAATACGAGCTTTCATTGGGATGGTGATGCATCACTCTCTCAACAACAATCTCTGGGATCCACAGAGACGATTGTTGAATATCTCCAACGAGCAGGCGGCGCGCAACTTCACCACGATCCTTTTGAACGGGATTACAAATCCGGAGAGACCGAACCGTAAGCGCCGTTCTTTGAAACAGTAGTTCGACAAGGAATAGATAAGATGCATTCTCGGACAAAGTTACAAATGGCAGCGTTAGGCCTACTGCTCACAGCTTGTGTTGTGTTCGCGGTTTCGTGTGGCGGCTCAAAGGCAAACGTGCCCAGAGACGAAACTACGACCGCGACGGCGGTGGAGGTTACGACCGCAGCAGCAATCATGCGCGACGTGCCTGGATTTTTTGAAGCTACCGGAAGCTTGGCAGGTGACGAGCAAACAGATGTAGCGCCCCAAACTTCCGGGAAGGTCGTGGCCCTCGGCGTTGATATCGGCTCGCATGTCAGCCGTGGCCAGATGATCGTGAGGTTGGACGATTCAGAGTTGAAACTTCGGGTTGAACAAGCGTTAGCCCAAGTGGAACAGGCGAAGGCGGCGCTACGTCAGGCTGAAGAAAAAATCGGATTGCAGCCAGGGCAGGCGTTTGATCCGAACAAAGTGGCTGAGGTTGCTGCAGCGAAAGCGACAGCCGACTTGGCTGAAAAGGAATTGCAGCGAGCGGAAAAGCTAATTGAGTCGGGAGACGTATCCCGTTCGTATTACGACGAGCAAAGAGCCCGACGCGATCAGCTGAGACAACAATATGAGGCCGCGTTGGCTCAGGCGCGTCAGAACTATGCGGGAGTCGCTGTAGCCAAAACGAATATCGCAAACACTGAGGCCGCACTCGCGCTCGCCCGGAAGAGCATGTCATATAGCGTAATCGCCGCGCCAATCGACGGCTACGTTGCCGAACGCACTGCTGATCTCGGTGAATATGTTTCGCCACAGCAGAAGGTCGCGACGATCGTTCGCATCAATCCGATTCGGATACGCATCGATATACCAGAGCAGGCAATTCCAGCTGTCCAGGTTGGGCAATCGGTCTCCATAACGACCAGTGCCTGGCCCGACAAGAATTTTAGTGGCCGCCTAGCGCGTATCGCTCCGAATGTTTCAGCCAACTCTCGTACGCTTACGGTTGAAGCTGAAATCGAAAACAGTAGCGGTGTGCTGAAGCCGGGGCAGTTCGCTACTGTAAGAATTCTACAGCCGCGTCCGACATCGGCCGTGCTGATTCCGGCTCGTGCTGTATTAAGCGAGGCGGGGGTCAACAGAGTTTTCGTGGTCAAGGACGGTCACGCAGAACAACGAGTTGTTCAGACCGGTCAAAGCGAAGGCGATCTTATTCAGATCAAAACTGGAGTTGCAAACGGAGAGCAAGTCGCCACGAGCAATCTTGAGAAGTTGAGTGATGGCATGGCGGTAAGGCAGTAGCATATGCAAAAACTAGCTGAAATTTGCGTTAGACGTCCGGTTTTCGCCACGATGCTGATTCTGAGCCTCACGGTGGTCGGCATGTTCTCGTACAAATCACTGGGCGTTGATTTGTTTCCGAAGATCGATCTGCCCACGATCACTGTCACCGTAGTAAACCCCGGCGCGTCTCCTCAGGAGATTGAAACTGAGATCACCGACAAAGTTGAAGGAGCGGTAAACACGATCTCGGGCATCGATGAACTCCGCTCGACTTCCGTAGAGGGCGTCTCACAAGTTTTCATCACCTTCCTCTTGGAAAAAAATCCTGATGTTGCGGCCCAGGAAGTTCGTAACAAAATCGATCTTATCGTCAATGACCTTCCTGTAACCGCTGAACAACCGATAGTTCAAAAACTCGACACAGACGCAGCGCCCGTAGTTCGCATTGCGGTCTCTGCTCCACGTTCACTGCGCGAGGTCACCGAAATCGCCGACAAAAAGATCAAACAACAGATCGAATCAATTAACGGTGTCGGAGATGTGCAGATTATCGGCGGTCGGACGCGTGAGATACAGATGTGGGTTGATCCTGACAAACTGCGCGCATTCAACGTGACGGTTGCGCAAGTCGCAGACTCGGTGCGGGCGCAGAACATGGAAGTTCCCGGTGGTCGGGTCGAAGAAGGGACACGGGAGCTGACAGTCCGGACCATGGGACGGATTGTCGAGCCGGCAGATTTCAACAATCTGGTGGTCGCAAATCGCGGCACTTACGCAGTTAAGCTTAGCGACGTCGGTTATGCAGAAGACGGCGCAGAAGAGCCTCGTACTGAAGCACGGTTGAATGGCCAGCCGGCTGTCACGCTAATCGTAGCCAAGCAATCGGGTCAAAACACGGTGGCGGTCGCCGATGCTGTGAAAGCGAAGCTCGCCGAAATATCCAATACTCTGCCGCCGGGTTTCAGAACCCAGGTTGTTGGCGACCAATCCATATTCATCAAAAACTCGATCGAAGCGATCCAAACACACTTGATCGAGGGAAGTATTCTGGCCGCGATCGTGGTTTTCATTTTTCTGTGGAGCTTTCGTTCGACTGTCATCGCCGGTTTGGCTATTCCCACGTCGCTCGTTGCCACCTTCGGGTTGATGGCGGCGATGGGGTTCACACTCAATCAAATCACGATGTTGGCTTTGACTCTGATGGTCGGCATCGTTATTGACGACGCGATCGTCGTTCTTGAAAACATCTTTCGCTTCGTAGAAGAAAAAGGAGTCCCGCCGTTCCAGGCCGCAATAGCTGGCACAAAAGAGATCGGCCTCGCTGTCACTGCGACAACGCTATCGTTGCTCGCCGTGTTCCTACCCGTCGGATTCATGGGGGGCATCGTGGGCCGGTTCATGTCATCGTTTGGTTTGACATCAGCGTTTGCCATTGCCGTTTCATTGCTGGTTTCCTTCACGCTCACGCCGATGTTGGCCGCGCGGCTGATCAAGCGTAGTGACGATGAAAAGGAACGAGCTTTTGAGCGCCACACAGAACCAGCGGACCACGGTTCCAAGGAGTCACGCTTCTACCGACCGATTGATCGCACTTATACGCATTTGCTCACGTGGTCAATGGGCCATCGTTGGGTCATTGTCGTGGCTTGTTTGATTGTGATCGTCAGTATCGTCCCGCTGTTCATGTTCGTAGGTAAAAACTTTCTGCCCGTGGACGATCAGGCACAGTTCGAAGTAAACGTGCGTGCTCCGGAAGGATCGACACTTCCGGCTACTTCAACGCTCGCCGAGCGAATTGCTACTGATCTTCGAAAACTTCCCGGAGTAACCGATACGCTCACGACCATAGGCGGTGGACAGCAGGAGCTAGTGAACGTGGCTTCAATCTACGTGAAGCTAAAGCCGATTGAGGAACGATCGAGTAGCCAACAGCAATTGATGCTGCGCGCGCGCTCTGAAGTGCTGGGAAAATACCTGCAACAGTATCCAGGTCAATTGCGAACCAGCGTTCAACAAGTCGCCGCGATCTCCGGTGGAGGTTTTCGAAATGCCGACATTCAGTACGTCATTGGCGGACCCGACTTAGCTCAATTGACGAAATATTCCGAGGCACTGTTGGCGAAAATGAAAACCATTCCGGATGTAGTTGACGCCGATTCTACTCTGATAACCGGTAAGCCAGAGTTAAGAGTGATAATTGATCGAGCGCGTGCAGCGGATCTTGGCGTGAGAGTTGGCGATATCGCGCAGGCACTCAACACCTTGGTTGCAGGAACTAAGGTTTCCACCTTCAACGCGGGCACTGATCAATACAACGTTCGAGTGCGTGCTATCGGCGAATATCGAGCAAGCTCCGAGGGCTTGCAGCGAATGATTGTCGCTTCAACAAAGGTCGGTTGGGTCAGTTTAGACAATCTGGTGCGTACAGAAGAGGCGACAGGTCCCTCGGCGATTGATCGTTTAAATCGGCAACGACAGGTTACGTTGCTGGGCAATGTCAGACCGGGCGGGTCGCAGGCCGCAGTCATTCAGAAGATGAATCAGTTTGCGAAGGAGATCAACATCGATCCTGCCTATACAACCGGATTGGCAGGCCGATCGAAAGAGCTCGGCCGCGCGGGTTACTACTTTGCTCTAGCGTTTCTTCTGTCTTTCGTCTTCATGTACATGGTTCTGGCCGCGCAATTTGAATCGTTTATTCACCCGGTAACAATTCTGCTAACACTGCCGTTGGCAATCCCATTCGGCATTCTGTCGTTATTAATGACAGGACAAACGGTAAACATCTTTTCCGGTCTCGGATTGTTGTTGCTATTTGGCGTGGTCAAGAAGAACGCCATTTTGCAAATCGACCACACCAATCAACTTCGCGCACGTGGAATGGAGCGTTTCGAAGCAATCATTCGGGCAAATCGTGATCGACTGCGACCAATTTTGATGACCACCATCGCTCTCGTCGCCGGCATGCTGCCTTTGACTATTTCGACCGGACCAGGGTCCGGGACAAATCGTTCGATCGGAGTGCTAGTGGTCGGCGGACAAACGCTCTGCTTGCTACTGACCTTGCTCGCCGTGCCGGTGTTTTATTCCCTGTTTGACGACGCAGCAAAAAGCCATGTGTGGAGTTGGTCGCGCGTCTCCCTGGACCGAATGTTTGGCCGGGTACGCCGGAAAGCCGCAAGCGTGGCCACTTCGATAACCGGATCAATATTCAGGCAATAGACATAGAAATTTTGTTATGCACTCTAAATCAAACTTGATCAGCTATATCTGGTCGCACTTTTCCGCTTTCGCCTTCGCGTTACTATTCCTGACAGGCACTGCATCACTGGCTCGCGCTCAACAGCCGACTCCATCGCCCGAACCGCCATCGCCTGTTCCACCGGCTGTAACGAACTATCGTACGCAGCAAAGACCGTTGCCCGAAATGGGAAGAGTCGGCGTAGATACAAGTCGTAACCGACCTCTATCGTTGCGTGATGCGATTTCAATGGCACTGCAGAACAACAAGGACATTGAGGTGGAGCGTGATCACGTAAAGATGGCGGAGTTTGATCTACTCGGTGCTCGGGGCGCGTATGATCCGAAATTTTCAACTACAGCGTTTTATGAACGGGTCGAAAACCCGATCTCGAGCTTCTTGAGCGGCGGCTCGAATGGTGCTACCACCACAACCGATTACACTGGCACTGCAAGATTCGAAGGTCTGGGCCCGAAACTGGGTGGTTCGTATCACATCGACTTCTCCTCCATTCGTTTGACTACAAACAACGTCTTTGCCGCTTTGAACCCGACATATCCTTCTGCCTTAACTTTCAGTTACACCCAACCATTGTTGCGTGGTCTGAAGTTCGACAATACTCGGCGACAGGTCGAGATTGCGAAAAAGAACCTGTCACTTACTGATGCGCAGTTCAGACAGCGAGCAATCGAGACCATCACCAATGTTCAACGCGCGTACTGGGATCTTGTATTTGCACTTCGCAATGTACAGATTCAAGTTGATGCAGTGCGGGTTGCGAGATCTCAGCTCGAGCACAATCAGCGACTTGTTCAAGAAGGCCAGCTTGCGCCAATAGATGTCGTTGCGGCGGAAGCACAGATCACAACTTTTGAGCAGGATGTTTACAGCGCGCTCGAGGAAGTGTCCAAAACGGAAAATAACCTTAAGAATCTGATCGCTGAGAATCAGAATTCAGCGCTATGGAGTGAGCCAATTGTGCCGACGGATTCTGTCGATCTTGTCGTTCCTGACATCACCCTACCCGACGCGCTAAAGACGGCGATGGAAAACCGTCCCGAGTTGCAGGCGTCAAATGTCGTTCGTGAAATAAACGAGATCGACCAGCGATTTTTCAAAGACCAAAAGAAGCCTGGCATAGATTTGGTTGGCAGTTATGGAATGGTCGGCTTGGCCGGCGCCGTTAGCACCGCCACAAATCCTTTTACAGGGTCATCTGCGCAGCTCCGCGATGCAGTAAACCGGTTGTTGCGAAATGCCAACTTTGATCCCTTGCCTGATCCTCCGGCTCAAACGATTTCGCCGAATCTGATCGGGAGCTATCCTCAATCTGTAGAGAACCTGCTGGCCAATCGATTCAACAACTTTCGTGTGGGTGTTCAGATTAATCTGCCGCTGCGGAATCGAACTGCCGAAGCCCAATATGGCCGCTCGTTAGTTGAGGCGCAGCAGATTGCGACGCAACGCGAACAGCTTGAGCAGAACATTCAAGTCGAGGTACGCAACGCATTGCAGGCCATGAGGAGCGCTCAGGCCCGCTTGCAAGCTGCAGCAGCAACACGCGCAGCAAATGAACGACAGTTAACCAGCGAGCAGCGAAAGCTGGATGCCGGGCAGTCGACGACATTTCTCGTACTGGAACGGCAGACTGCGTTGACTGCAGCACGTGGTGCCGAGCTAAAGGCGCAAACCGACCTCAATAAGGCCATCGCAGATTTACATCGAGCGACAGGGAATGCGCTTCGTGTTAATAGTGTGGTTGTGAACGCGAAGTGACTCTACAGCACATGCTCCAACACCAGGAATGCCGCGTAGACACCGGCGATTAGCAAACCGGTAGCCACCACGTACCAGGATGGAAGTCTTGTTTGGCAGGCTGGACAGCGACGCCTGAGCCATCCAACTTTGCGATCGCAGTTGCGACACCTCACCGGCGACGTCTCCTCACGGCTGTTTCGTTGCCGTCTCTTTTGCGGCCGGGATTTTTATGTTGGTCCATAGTGGAAAATGATCCGATAAACTTATTTTGCGATCAATACCGTACGTCAGCACCTCAACTCCTCTGAGCCAAATCCAGTCCAATCGAAACTCTATGGGAATGAAGAAAGCTCTGCGATAAAACGTCGTCTGGCTGCCAAACGGCGTCTTCAGTCCGAAGTCTGAAAACAGCTTGATCGTCTTGCGTTCTGCGCCAGCTTCCCATGTGTTGAAATCGCCGACTATGAGCGCAGGCATGTTCGCAGGATATTTTTTCAAATCCTGAAGCAGCGTATTCATCTGCTCCATTTTTTTGTCCATACTGATTCTGGTTTCGCCGTGCATGGAGTAAATGCGCAAGTCAGTTCCGTTGACGCGAACTGTAGCTCCCAGCGCCACCCTGCGTCGTCCATTTGGTCCTTCGTGAGGGAGAACCAGGCGACGAATGTCCGACATTGGGAACGGACTAAGAATCGTGACGCCCGTTTCTTCCTCGTCAGTCGGCTTCGCTCTTGGAGGAGCGGCCCACGCGTAGTTCATCTGCAGTTCGTCAGATAGTAGCTTCGCGGTGTTTGTATTTCCACTACGCTTTTTTTTGCGGTCGACTTCCTGAAGTCCCATGATGACAGCGTTGCCGATCTCAGGATCTTCACGGAACAACTTAATTAACGTCTTCAAATTCTCACCGCTTCGGTAGCGGATATTATACGAAACGATCTTTACCTGATTGTTTGTTACATCGACTGATCGCAAGGTTTTAGGTGTGCCCGACTCCAGAAGCGCGGTCTCACTCTCAGCAGATACTTGTGATGGGGCTTTGGTTGGCGCATTAGTCTTTTGGGGGTTAACGAGCAGCGCCGCCAGCGGCAGGGCCATCAAGATTAATACCTTTAGAACAAACATCTTTCCCCCTTGTTGCGCTTAGATATTTAACTGTAATCCGTCGGTTGCTTCAATTACTTCCCCCGGCCATATCGAGCGTGCCTCCGCTGCGACATCGAATGGATCCCACTCTGCGTACAGATGGGTCAGCACGAGTTTCTTTGGAGAACACGCAGCCGCTATCTTCGCCGCCTCTGCCAACTCCAGATGCGTTTGCCGCGGCTTATTCTTCCTGAACGAACATTCGATCACCAGAAGATCGACGTCCCTACAAAATGGTATGAGCCCTTCACAGAAACCGGTATCGGAAGTGTAGGCGAATGACTTGTGATCTTTATCAGTGAAACGAAGAGCCAAACTTTCTTGTGTGTGCGGCGTTTTCATAACACGCGCCAGCGTATCCGGTGCAAACTGAAAAGGAGCTTGGCAATCAACTTCCACGATCTCTATTGGAAAAATTTGGTCGAGCAGTTTGAAACTATTGACCCTATCGATTGTGTAAAGCATGTCGCGAAAGCCTTCTCCTCCGAAGAGAGTCAGTTTCTTGCTGCGCTGGTTAACCCTCGTCGCCGGTTTAAGGCCAAATAGCAAAGCTGGTAATCCCGCAAAGTGATCCCAATGATAATGGCTGACCCAGATGGCATCGAGCTCGGTCCAATCCAACTGTTCTTCCGCCAGTCGATGAGGAGCATCTGCACCGGCATCCAATAACACGCGTGCGCCGTCTACTGTTTCAAGCCAGTAACAGGACGACGAGCGCTTCGGATGAGGCACAGATGTTCCGGAGCCTAATACGACAAGTTTCATTGGAACTCTGCGTTGATACTTCTGCGGGCCAGCCGACCGTGTGTTGACGCAAGCGATACTAAATGTATGTAGCTAAAGTCGGGGATGTCATCAGACTACTGCAAGCACTACCAATTGTCGATTGAGAAAATGTCTGCGTTCATCACTAATGTACTCAAGCGAAGTTTCCGCTTATCGCTACTTGACCGTCAACGAGCTTTAGGCTAAATCTCGAAGTGGAATCATGACCAATATCGATCAAGATTTCGATGTTCTCGCCGTTTTCGCCCATCCTGACGACGCGGAGCTATCAGTTGCCGGAACACTTCTAAAGCTCAAGTCACTTGGATATCGCACGGCCGTTTGCGACATGACGCGGGGAGAAATGGGCACGCGCGGGACACCGGAGCTTCGGGCTAAGGAGGCACAGGAAGCCGCACGAATTCTAAAACTCGATGCTCGATTAAACCTGGAGCAACCCGACGGTCACGTCTGGCTAACGGAAGCATCTCGCACTGCGATGGTTCGCCTGATAAGAAAACACAAACCAAAGCTTATCCTGACTACGCACTGGGATGATCCTCATCCCGATCATGCGAACACGTGTCGCATTGTTCGCGAAGCCGCTCGGCTCGCAACAATGGGACGGTATGATGAAGAATTTGGTCTGGATGCAGTGACAATGCCGCGGATCATGCACTCCCTGTTTTCCAGACGCGTCGTGCCTTCGTTTGTGGTTGATGTGTCTGAATTTGTGACTGAGAAGATGAAGGCGATTCGAGCTCACTCATCACAATTCTTCAACGCAAATTCTTCAGAGCCGGAAACGAGAATCAGTGAACGCGGGTTCCTGCAACAGATCGAAGTAAGGATGGGCTATTTTGGTTCGTTGATTGGTGTGACAGCGGGAGAAGCGTTCTACGTTCGCGAGGCTTTGAACGTGGATGATCCGGTGGCGTTGCTGACGCGGCCAATGAATATCTACTCGTGAGCGTTTTGCAGTGGCCCGACTCTCAAGGATGGCTTGATACACCGGCAATGAGCCATCTCATTTTGTAAGCCTTC
>DATBSH010000247.1:0-8265 GCA_036559885.1 Pyrinomonadaceae bacterium | reverse complement strand
TCGTCCGCAACGCGACGCAGTCGCGCAAGTTTTGTTCGCTTCGCTCATGCGGACGAGGACGTCCGCGCTCCTAGTATCGAGTTGCCGCATTCCATCTATCTAGCTTACTAAAGGGCGACCTATCAAAACACGACGCATTAGGCATTCAAGCGTATCGGCTATTTCCCGCATTAAACCTTGGGCGCCACACATCGGTTTAAGCCCCGGTTTTACGCTGTTTAGCTGCTTGCCCACAGGCCATCGGCCGTGTACAGTAACCGCGTTTCACCCCTACGCACTCCCCGTTATTCAAACCTGTTGGAGGTCAAAGCCGGATGTCGACTGAAAGCATCGGTGCGAACGAATATCCTGATCGAATCGGGGCTAAACCTGAATACCCGGAAAACCCGTTACTCGCAACATTTCGGCCGTATATTCCGGCGGCAGTTCAGCTACGCGAACTCACGGCGCTTCCGCTCATCATTGGCACCGTGTTGGGAATGATCTTCGGCGCTTCGTCGCTCTGGCTTGTGTTAAAGGTCGGACTAACGGTTAGCGCATCCATTCCAGTCGCCGTCATTTCAATCAGCCTCTTTCGTTTGCTCGGCAAGATTGGTCTGCGAGAGGCAACAATCCTCGAGAACAACATCGTCCAGACTGCCGGCTCCGCTGGTGAATCGATCGCCTTCGGCGTAGGAGTCACCATGCCGGCGATTATGATTCTGGGCTTCGATCTGGAGTTCACGCGCGTGATGCTCGTCGCGGTACTCGGCGGCTTACTCGGCATCCTGATGATGATCCCACTTCGACGCGCGTTGATCGTGCAGCAACACGGACTTTTGAAATATCCGGAAGGTACTGCGTGTGCCGAAGTTCTGAAGGCTGGAGCGTCTGAGGAGTCGAGAGCTGCTGCGCATCCGGAACATCGCGCACGTGCTGACGCTTCGGCAGACGTTGACTCGGGAGCGAAGACAATTTTTACGGGATTCGGAATTGGCCTCGTCTATCAGGTAGCGATGGCTGCGGTTAAGGGTTGGAAGGATACTCCTCGCAAAATTTTTGATGCACCTTTCAAAGCTGGATCAATTGCCGCCGAAATCTCTCCAGCTCTGTTGGGTGTGGGATACATCATCGGGCCACGGATCGCATCAATCATGTGCGCCGGTGGTGTGCTCGCTTATCTTGTTTTGATACCGGCTATCAAGTTTTTCGGTGAGGGAATGACAACCGCTCTTCCACCTGGAACTGTCCCGATCAGTCAAATGGAGCCAGACGACATTCGCGGCGCTTATGTGCTCTACATCGGCGCGGGTGCAGTGGCCGCCGGTGGAATCATCAGTCTGTTCCGTTCGCTCCCAACAATTTGGCATGGCCTTAAGGGTGGTTTAAGCGACTTGCGCGGTGGTCAGTCGGCGTCAGCCGCAGTACCGCGCACTGACCAAGACTTGTCGATGAAGGTAGTTGTGGGCGGGTGTTTGGTCCTGATCGCGCTTATCGTCCTCATGCCTCAACTGCATCTCCAGTTCAACATACTCGGTGCGATATTAATCATCGCGTTTGGATTCTTGTTCGTGACTGTCTCTTCGCGTCTGACAGGTGAGATCGGATCCTCTTCGAATCCAATCTCAGGGATGACAGTTGCTACCTTGCTTTTGACCTGTCTTATTTTCCTGATTGTTGGTTGGACAGGGCCAAGTTACTACGTCACAGCTCTATCAATCGGCGGAATTGTTTGTATCGCTGCATCAAACGGCGGAACAACTTCGCAAGATCTGAAGACAGGATTCCTCGTCGGCTCCACCCCAAAATATCAGCAGATTGCGATCCTTGTGGGCGCGCTGGCCTCTGCTCTGATTCTTGGACCAATCCTTTTGCGTTTGAATGACCAGAGTACAGTCTATGTCCCACAAACAACGTTTGAGGCGCTGGAGAAACCAGTGCAGGCTGATAGTAAGACCGTAGGAACTTTGCCCACTTTCAACGAGACCGCAAAACCTGTAGGCGGTGGAAACTACAGGCTTCTAAAAAATGACGCCGCCGCTCCGGCAGTTGCTGGTCTTGAACCAGGTGAGTACCTGGTTGATGACTCTGGAAAGGTCGTTCAGAAAGTTCAGCGCAATTTCCCGGCAGATCTGCGTGCAGACATGTCGAATCTAGGGCCGGCAGAGAAGGTTAAAGGTGTGCAGGCGGGAACCGATAATACTGAGTACCGTACCTGGCATAAGATCGAAGAGCAGAACGGACCGCCAGGTAAGTACCTTGTCGATGCACAAGGCGTGCCCGTTTACCATGTCGATCCCGGAATCAATGGAACTCATCGGATCGTTCCGAACACGACTTCATCAGTTACGAAATACGATGCTCCAAAAGCGACCTTGATGTCTTACATCATCAAAGGCATCCTAAATCGGCAGTTACCGTGGGGCCTCGTATTGTTAGGTGTAATGATCGCAATTGTGCTCGAGATGTCGGGTATACCATCACTTGCGTTCGCAGTCGGCGTTTATCTGCCGCTGTCGTCCTCGAGCCCGATCTTCATCGGTGGCATGATTCGCTTGCTCGTTGACAGATACCTGCGAGGTAAATTCCGCGGCAAGAACCTGACGGAAGAAGAATTTGTCGCTGAGACTGACAAGAGTCCCGGTGTTCTCATGGCCTCGGGCTACATTGCCGGAGGTGCTTTGGCCGCGGTGTTCATCGCTTTCTTCGCCGGTTTGTGGAAGGAGCGCAGTGATTTAGTCGAAAAGTGGTCTCGGGCTCACAACCCATTCTTCAATAGCGGATGGGCAGACTTGCTTTCGTTAATTCCGTTCGTGATACTCATGATTCTGTTGTATCTCGTCGGTCGTGAGAAGTGGCTCGCGCCGCGACGGACATCACGAAGCACCTGATTCAGTCAAGAAGTTACCTTGAATTTCTTCCAAATACGGGCGCGCTACCGACCACGGGGCGCGCCCCAATCAGCAAGGGTTAAATTAATGTTCGATAGGTTTCGTAGATCTAAGTGTGCGCTAGTTGCTGCGGTGTTGCTCGTCGCCTCTTTGTCCACAACGGCCCAAAACACACAACGCTCCCCGACAGACACGCTGCGTGAGTTTTATCGCCTGATGCGCGAGAAGAAGTTTCGCGAAGCTTTTGGAATATCGATCTACCGCGGGGCGATTGACGGACTCTCTGCGCAGGAGTACGACGAGCTGCGTCCCGATTTTGAAAGGATGGCGGTTGCCGTCAGCGAGAAAATTCCGGAGAAGGTTTCTATAACGGGTGAACAGATCAGTGGCGACGCGGCTACAGTGTTTGTGAATGTGCTGGATAGCGACGGTAAGCAGAAAGTTGAACCAGCCTCGCTGATCAAAATCGACAATACCTGGGTCGTCGGCGACCGCGAAAATTTGGAACTAGTAAAGAAGGCCGGCAAGCAGTTTTTCTTTGAAGCCCGTATCAATGCCCACCAGAGCGATGTTCAGGACATGATGACGCGAATTTCCCTCGCTCAGGTGGTCTATAGCCAAGGGCACAACGGACAGTTTGGCAACCTCGCCGAGCTCGTTGCCGCCGGCCTGGTCCCCAAGGACGTTGAGGGTACTGATTCGACTGGCTATCGATTTCAGGTCAACAGATCGGGCGATGGTAAGACGTGGTACGCCACAGCTGAACCCGCGGAGTACGGAAAAACAGGCAGGCTTTCGTTCTATCTGGATTCCACAGGAGTTAGAAATGGAGATACGGGTGGGAAACCTCTGATGCCGAAGCCTTAATTGGTACCGAACCTTCCCGACTTATTTCCGGCGCAGCAAAAGTCACATTACCGCCAAACGAGCAGAAAACGCTGCAGGTTACATTGGATCAGCCGTAAATCGCCTCGCATTCCGTCGTTTTAGAACGCTTAGCGACGCGCCAGTACTCAATTACTGAACGTGAGCGAAGCGACCGATTTAACTAACGAAACCACTGAAGATAACGTGAAATCGGTTGCTTCGCTCTCGTTCTGTGCGTACATGGCCAAAACGGTGCGGTCCGGTCTGCCAACAACTTCTCGAGCGCCGACACTCGTCCGAAATAGCTATTGCGCCATGGGCTCGCGTTTCTCTAGAATGAGAATGCGAAGACCCCCTTTCGCCTCCCGACTATTGCCCTTCCTCATTGTCCAGAACACCGCCGGGTTATGATATGTCCGAGCTACCTCGCAGAATAGCGGCCCATCTCCGTCGCTTCGTTCTCAATCGGCGCCGGTCTAGACGTGCGCGAGCTCGCCTCGAATTTAGTTTGAGCATTGAAGATCCTCGAGCACGGCGCAACGGTTTCCGCAGAGTTCCTCCAATGAACGGCCACACGCTCGACGTGAGTACAACAGGTCTTGCGTTAATCGTTCCCGCAATTCGAATCGGTGAGCACTACTTAGCCGGAAACGATCGTCGTTTGTTCTTGCGAGTCGAGCTGCCGGACGGAGCGGTCGAGATTACAGCTATCCCGGTGCGGTACGAAAGTCTCGAGGAAGACCCGAATGAGAGTGGGTATGTGATTGGCACACACATTGAAAGCATGAACGACACTCATCGCGTGCGGTTTGATAAATACGTCGCGGCCCTTTTGAAAAAGCAACGCTCATCGTCCTATTCAGTCGAATAGCAACCAACCGAATACGTCGGGAACGTGAAAGTTAGGTTCCTCGGTTTTCGTTGGTCTCCAGGCCAGATACCGGTCTCTAGGATCTGGGCCCACACACCTGAATAAATTGACCCGCCACAAGTCTCCTGCCGTCGGCTCTGGAATTTGCCTGCTCCAGGGAATGGTGATTTCGATCACTATCTTGTCGTACACAACCCTCGCAGTCGTTTTCATCCCTGAAGAATAGTCCCATTCCGTCTGACGACCTGCTGGCGTCAACGTAATGGCCAGATCGACCCATTCACCTGTGGGGGCGGCCTCAAATTCATAGTATTTAGAAGGCTTGGTTACATCAGGTGCGAGGAAGATCTCACAGACGTCACGATCCCAAATGCCGAGTGTTTTCTTGTCAGTCACCGGCGCATTGCCGATCACGAGGGGCTCGTGCTGTTCGCAAAGGAATCTTGCGTGCAATCCTTCCATTGACCAGCAAAGGCGAACACCGGCGTGTCTTTCGGGGGGGGCAGCTTCTCCTGACCATAGGTGTTCAATAAAGACCGGCGGCGACTGATCCCAAATTTCTAAGTCGTCGATCGATGGAGCTCTCGATACAAAACGCGCAACGACGGTCGCCTCTTCGTTCATTGTTCGAATCCTTACAACAAACCTCGAACCCAGCCACCATCGACCGGCAAAGTTACACCGGTAATGTAAGAAGCTCTTTCGGATGCCAGAAAGGCCACCGCAGAACCGATTTCGCTCGGATCCGCCAACCGTTTCATTGGCGCTTGTGAGGCCCAGAGCTCAATCATTTCAGCCTTTGATTTTCCCAAGGCACGACCACGCGCTTCTGCATGTTCGTCCTGCCGTTCTGTCAGCGTATACCCTGGAGCGACATTGTTAACGGTCACATTGTCGATGGCAACTTCGTTAGCAACACTCTTAGCCCAACCCGTCAAGCCGGGGCGTACGATGTTTGAAAACAGCAAACCATCGATTGGCTGCTTTGCTGAGACTGAGGTGATGTTGATGATGCGACCCCATTTCCGTTCACGCATGCCGGGTAGGACAAGTTTGGCAAGCCTTATTGCCGAGAGAGCTGTCAGGTCAAATGCGGCACGAAAGGTTTCGAGGTCTGCGTCGGCGAACGACGAGGCCGGCGGACCGCCCGCATTGGTAACGAGAATATCTATTTTACCGGCTTGGTCCTTCGCGAGCTTTACGAAGCGTTCGGCCGCTACTGCGTCGGTTACATCAGCTTCGATCCCGGCAACGGTTGCGCCAGTCTCATCATGAATCCGCCGAGCTGCTTCACTGGCTCGCGCCGCGTTGCGAGAACAAAGAAATACTCGCGCTCCTTCACGGGCTAACTCGAGAGCGCATGCGTAACCGATACCCGCACTTGCGCCACTGACGACAGCGACGCGATTTTCGAGGCCTAGCTTCATGTTTGACAAAGGGGCCAAGAGCAAAGAGTAAGTCTGGTTTGATCTTACCGCTTTGCTCTTTGCGCTTTGCGTTTCTACGGCGCGCCTACGGCTCCGATACACATCTCTATAAGCTTCTCAGGATCGTCGCTTTTGAATAGAACAGCCTTTCCACGTTTTCCGAACTTTTCGACGAGGTAGTCGACTTCGTCTGCCACGCCACCGCTTCCAGTCAAACAACCGATGATCTTTCCTTCATCGTGAGCAATTGTGAACTCATTCAGGGAGCCCATCGCACCGGCGATGAATAGCACCACATCAGCGGACCGAACTAGAACAACATTGCGACCTTTTAGGCCAAAACCCGTATAAACAATCGCATCGCAAGCGTCTAACGGCAACTTGTAGCTTTCAACGTGTTCAGTTGCATTACTTGCCGGCGAAATTCCGATGTGAAACGTACCAGCGGTATGTGCTGTTTGGCCCACGAGATAAACAATTCCCGTGGTCGCTCCTGTCAAAAGAATTAGCTCGCGTTTCGCGATTGCGACCGCCAGACTCTCGGCTTTTTCTGTTAGGGCGGAGCGAGTCTCCGGTGAACCCGTTTCTGAGGCTGAACCCATCACACCGATTTTTAAACGCATGTTTGGTTCACCATCATCTATGCCGAATGCTCCCCGGCAAACACTGATGTCGGCTCATCACTTGGTTCCTCAGGTAGTGTTATCCCTTCTCGGTCCCACCATTTATAGGTAATGAACCACACAATGCCTGGAAGCATGAAGAATACACCAATTCCGATTGTTACTACGCGAGGGGGAATGCTAAACGCGTCGAGTAATTCTCCTGTCACGTAGTTCGACGCCGCCATTGTCAAAGTCAGTAGAGCAAGTTCTGCTGCGAACACTCGACCACGAAAGTTGTCCTCAACCGACCGCTGCAGTAACACGGTCGAGAATACCCAAAGAATACTACCGCCCATATGCGCAATTCCGAGGACAATCAAGGCAAACACAAAGCTTTGCGCAGCGCCGAAGGCTACATAAAACACGCCACCGATTAGAAACGCGATGCCGATCGTGATCTGCATCCGCCGGTTGCCCTCTCCTGCAACACGGCGAGCGACGATTGGGCCGACAGCTGTACCAATCCCCCGTGCAGCAAACAGGACACCGATGCCAGTGGCTGCGCTCTTCCCCACAGGAAAGATTCGTTCGCCAAAAACTGCGAGCAACGTCAAGATTCCGCCGCCGAGCCCCCACGCGGGCTTCACCATCAGCAGCGCAAACACGCGAGCTCGGTTTTTAACGTATCTAACTCCCTCGATCGTGTCCGTAATTCCGAGAGCCTTACGCAAACCGAGTTTCTGTCGCTCCCGTGGCGGTCGTTTTGGTAAGTGCACTGTGAATATCAATGCCCCAGACATTAGATAGCTCAGCGCATCGAGGATGAATGCTGCGTTGGTTCCGAACCAACCCGTGATCAGACCGCCAAGTGCTGCGCCCAATGTCAGCATAATTGACCATGTAACGGATGAGATTGCGTTGGCTGCGACAAGTTCTCGATCGCTGACTATCGAGGGTATCGCGGCGGTTTTGGCGGGCTCGAAAAATGTTGATAGACCCAACTGAAAGACGGTTAGGACGTAGATAATCCAGAGTTGGTCAGCGCGACGGACAAACAGGAATCCCAGAACGACAACCGCACGTAGCACATCGGTAACTATCATGATCGTGCGGCGACTAAAACGGTCAGCAACTACGCCCGAGAGTGGACCAAACAAGAAACTTGGGACAAAGCGAGCGACGAGAAGCAAGCCTACGTCGCGTCCGGAACCGGTGAGATTAAGTATGATCGTGTAAAGAGCAATGGTGTCGAACCAGTCACCCATTTGACTGACAACCTGGCCCAGCCATAGCTGCCGAAAACTACGGTTCCGACGCAGTAGATCTACATAGCCGACGGGCTTGGATGATGAACCAGGTTTCGAATCCATTACGATATTCCAGCGGAGACTGCAGCCGTTAAAAGAGGTCGAGTCTAACTTAAAACCCACTCAACTACAGAACAGGATCGTAATTTGTTTGAACCAGCGTACACACGTGACCAAGTCCGCCACTGGTGACCAGTAACTATAGAACGGGAGCGAAGCGACCGTCTGATGTCCGATACGCTTTAGAGCCTCTTGCAAAAACAAGAAAATGCCACGCCCTTGCGGCGTGGTGCTTCACGTTTGTAGCTACACAAGTGG
>DATBSH010000246.1:0-14666 GCA_036559885.1 Pyrinomonadaceae bacterium | reverse complement strand
ATTCGACATTTTTCATTTGTCATTTAGGACTACGTGCCGGTACGCCCATGAGTGTGAGGCTTTGAATGGGTAAATCGGAAAATGCAAATGACAGATGAAAAATGTCGAATGTCATATGGTAAATGGTTCCTGCTCCTGCCTGCCGCTCCTGCTCCTTGTACTTCTAATCTGTGGATAGTCTTCAGCCGGTTTTCAAGAGTAATACCCCTGCGCCGGTGCTAAAGATACCTGCAACACACCCGGTCATAAGCGTCGCCAGTGTAGCAGCCAGTAACGCCCGTAATCCCAGACTGGCGAGATCGTCGCGACGTGACGGAGCGAGTACTGCAGTGCCGCCGACAAAGATTGCTACCGCTGCGACGTGCGCGAAGCCGCAAAGTGCGTAACTCAGAATCACTACGGTCCGCGGGTCCGTCAGCTGTCCGCTGGAGATTAACTGCGCGAGATGGTTGTATGAGACCACCTCGGTCAGAATAACTCGCTCACCTAACAGACGCGCTGCCATCGGTACATCACTCGTTTGCAGACCCAGCAGGAAAGCGAAAGGATAAAAGAACCAACTTAAGACTCTCACAAATGAAAGCGGCTCGCTCATCCCCAGCCACGAACTGCCGACGCTCAGAAATTTGTCGATGAGGGCAACCACTCCAAGGATCGCAATTAGTAATGCGCAGATTCCGGCAGACAGCTTCAGCCCATCCATGGCTCCCTGGATAATCGCGCTAATCAAGTTTCCTGATCGCGCCGACTCATCGTCGGGAGGAACTGCCGCTAGTGTCTCCGGTGTGTCGGTTTCAGGAACAAGCAACTTTGCCACAACGACCGAAGCAGGAATCGCCAGAACAGAAGCAGAAATGAGGTGACCCGCAATCTCGGGAAACAGCCCTGTCAGAAAAGCAACGTAAACTCCGAGCGTACTCGAAGCCACTGTCGCCATCCCCGTAGTCAATATCAGAAACAATTCCGAGCGCGTCATTTTCTCCAGATAAGGTCGGACGACCAGCGCCGATTCAATTCCGAGAAAGATGTTCGCCGAGCTGGAGAGTGATTCCGCGCCGCTGATTCTCATTGTTCGGTGAAAGAGTCTGGCGAAGAGTCGCACGAGTACTTGCAGTATGCGGAGGTGATAGAGCATCGAGGTAAACGCTGCAAAGAAGATCACCACCGGAAGAACTTGAAACACGAGGATGAAGCCAATTGATCCTTGTTCTCCGGGGCTTGAGGCCAGTGGTCCGAACAGGAATACAGAACCGCTCTTTGATGCATTGAGTAACGCCAGCACTGCGTCGTTCAGCCAGAGTAAGACTCGATGAGAAAAAGGGAAGCGAAAAATGATCAAACCAATTAGGAGTTGCAGAGCAACCCCCGCGGCGATCGTTTTCCAGGCAACCTTGCGTCGATTACTGGAGAGCAACCAGGCGATTCCGGCGAAGACTATGAATCCCACGACTGACACTGCGTGATGAAGCATATCGTTTCGATCCTCTTATTGTGTTTTTGATGAACCTCTCATTCACCCCAACCTTTAGGTTGGGGGATCAAGGGCCACCTTGAAAGTCGGCAACCATTTTAATGGTTTTTGTCCGACCGCCACTCCAATCCATACCGCTTAACAAACATCTCGTACTCTTCCGCGTACGTCCGCTTACGATGATGTTCCTCTTGATTGGCAATGTAGAGAGCCATGCGTGCTACATCCGAGTGCGAAACTGAGAATGCTCCATAGCCTCCGCCCCAAGCAAACCGTCCCTTGATGATTTGACTGTGGTTAATCCAGTACGATGAACCTCCCTTGAAGAGCTTTATCACTTCTTCAATCGAATAACGCGTCGGTAGATCGATCAACGCATGAGTGTGATCCGCATTGAAGTAATTGATCTTTCATGTAGATACCTTTTTGCAGCGAATACTCACTGAGGAAGGATGAAGCTTTGGCAGCGGCTCGCTTATCTAACATAGGCTCGCGATTGAGTGTTTCCCAAATCAGGTGTGTCCAGAGACGTGAGTAGGAATGAGTAGACATGTGAGGGACTCCTTTGTGTGAGAATTTTGCGAGAAACCGTTAAAACGGTTCCGCGGAGTATATCGCTACCTCAACCCCAACCTAGAGGTTGGGGAGAATGAGAAGATGAGTTATGTTTCACGACCCTGAACCCTAATCTAAAGGTTGAGCAGAATGAGAGACCGATGATGAGAAATAATGTAAGCAAAATCGACGATGATGTTGATGCGTTGTTCAAACTCCCAATTGCGGAGTTCATCGGCGCGCGCAAGATACTGGCCACACGGCTGAAGAAGGAGGGCCGTGCGGATGAGGCAGAGCAGATACAGGCGTTGGCCAAGCCCTCAATCTCCGCTTGGACTGTGAATCAACTCCATTGGAACTATCGCGACGAATTTGAAGAACTGATCGCGGCAGGTGAGCGGTTTCGCAAGGCCCAGACATCCCGCAGTGCCGGAAAGGTCGCTGATATGCGAGATGCGCTTGATGCACGACGTGAGGCGCTTTCGCAACTCTCAGATCTCGCGACTACATTGCTGCACGACGCAGGTCACAACCCGACGTTGGATATGATTCGGCGCATTACCACCACACTCGAGGCAGTGTCCGCCTACGAATTGCTTCCCGATGGTCTATCTCCTGGGCGACTGACTAAAGACGTCGACCCGCCGGGCTTCGAGACTCTCGCTTCGTTCATCCCAGGCGCAGGCACGTCGAAGCGTACTGAAACCTCGCGAGTCAGTCCTTTAAAGAAGGCAGGGAGTGGCGCTACTAAGACGCGAGTGACACCGGTTGGAGAGGGAAAGCGAGTTGAAGAGACGCGTCAGACAAAGATAGCGGCCGCCAAAGTCTCACTCCAGGATGCCAAGAAAGCGCTGGCTGATGCGCGGTCAAAGGCAGAGCGTTTGGCAGCCACGCAGGAGAAGGCTGACGTAGCGGTAAAAGAGGCTGAGAAGCAGAGACGCGAAGCAGAGGTGCGCTTCAAGAAGGCAGTCGGCGCATCGGAGGCTGCGACCCGACGAGCACGAACCGTCATGCTTGAGGTAGAAGAGGCGACAAAGAAGGTGGAAGACGCCAAGCGCGTTGTCGAAAAGGCAACCAGGGAGCTCGAATCATTGTTTCGACAACCGCCAGGAAAATGAGGTGCTCAAGTTTCATCACCAGTCAAGCTTCAGTCCACAATTCAAGCTCAGCAAAATTTCAGGTCAGGAAGGGTGGTTTACCCCCGCTCAACTGTGACTACATTCAAGCTCCAGTCCCACCATTCAACCAGATGTCCGATATGCTTCAGCTTGTCGTGCCTCCCGATTGATCCAAGCTTCGGGTTGATTCGGACGTTGAGTGGTGGGACTGAAGGTTGAATCAATCGGGAGACACGACAAGCTGAAGCATATCGGACATCTGGTTGAATGGTGGACTCGAGCTTGAGTGCTGATGCGAGTTGAGCGGGGAACTGGCTATGGCGAGCTTGCCGCCTTCGAAAGAAGTTCATGCGGGATGTTGGATCCGGTAACCAACAACACTACGCTGCGGCCCGCATAAGCCGTTGGGTTCTGAAGATACGCTGCGGCCCCAGCGGCGCCGGCAGCTTCTGCAACTAGATGTTCCTCGAATAAAAGTGTGCGGATGCCTTGAAGCAGTTCGTCTTCTGACACCAAACTTACTTCGTCAACCAACTCACGAATCGCACGAACATTGGGTTCGAGCGGCACACAGGTCGCTAACCCATCCGCAATCGTGTTGCAGGTATCGGTCGTGACGACACGATTTTCCCGCCACGATCGGACGTACGCTGGTGCTTGTACAGCCTGCACACCGACGACTCTGACAGCAGGATGACGACGCTTTGCTTCCGCTGCCACGCCTCGAATTAAAGCAGTATCGCCCATGGGTACGATCATCACGTCCGGCTTCGGCAGCTCGTCCAGAATTTCAGCAGCAATCGTCGCGGTACCAACAGGGACCAACTCATCGCTTGCGTCATTCAGAAAATAGTAATCGTGTTCCTGTGCGAATGACGCGGCCGCGTTTCCAAGAGACTGATCTTTCCATTCGACCTCCTTGACAGTCCCACCGAGCGCAACGATTCGTGCGCGCTTGATTGGATTGGGAGATTGGGGCAGGAAAATCGTCGCGGGAAGGTTTGCAAGACGTGCGGCGTAAGCCACTGCCGCACCATGATTGCCCGTGCTGGCAGCGACGACGCCCTTTATCGATCGTCGCTCCAAATTCTTCATCAGGGCATACAGCGCCCCGCGTGGCTTAAATGATCCGGTTGGCAGCTCCGTCTCGAGTTTTAGATATATTTGAGTATCTGAATCGCGCCCTAGTTGCTCTGCTGGTATTAAGCGAGTCGGCCTTAGAAATCGCCGTAATAACTCGCGGGCCTCGTTGACTTGTTGACTAGTTGGGATCACCGTACCTTCTCAATGCCGCGGTGGTGCGTAAATTGAATTCTCTGCGCAACCTCTGTGCCCTCTGTGCGTCCGTGGTTTTGCCGATGGTGCGATAACACAACCACGGAGGCAGAGCAGACACAGAGGCTGCCCGGAGAGAATCTAAATAGGGCCTGTATTGAGTTGGATTCGAAGTTTGTGACGTGTTCCAATCGGCAATTGGCAATCGGCAATGATCAATGGATTCGCTCCAGTTCGTAGTAACCGCCCGCTGCCATCCCCGATAAGAACAGGTGCCCATCCTTGATCTCGAATTTGCGCACAGCACCACCCTCTGTGACAATCCGGTCGTGAAGTGACCCAGGACCACACTTCGCGCTGGTCCTGGACCACGATCCAAAGTTTAGCTGACCGTTTGCGGCCGCTCTCCAAGTGCTACTGGCACGATTGCAATCGACTCGCGCTACTACGCGGCCGTTACTGTTGAAAGTGATGGTGTACTTCGCTTTGTCATCCGGTGTGTAGATACTTTCGTCGGGCCCTTGGAACTTAACTAATTGCCAGGACGTGCCGCTGAGCGGATTCCCACCGCCCGATTTCTGCGTGCCTGCAAACGTCAGCGCCGAACCAAATGAAGCGATCGCGATACTCGCCAACGCTAATAACACTGGCATCGTTTTAGTTTTCATTACCTATCCTCTCATTCCCGAACTATGGTCAGCGCAAGGCAAGACGAACGCGATCAATAAAACAATCGAAACTGTCTATCGGATTCATTCAACTAGATGCACTGCTGTGGGTCAAGCTTCATCACATTGAAGCTTCAGTCCCACAATTCAAGTCGCGGCAATTTCAGGTTGGGAAGGGTGGCTTGAAACGACGGAGGAGGCAGCGGCACCAAGCAGGAGCAGGAGACATGGGTTCTGTTCTGCCCCTGCGTGCTGCTCCTGCTCCTCCCATTCGAGCCACCCTTCCCAACCTGAAATTTGCCCTGACTTGAATCATAGCTTCGCATCCCCGATGTGTCGGGATGCTAACCTCATTACAAATTAATCGGCAATCAGGCAATCGGCAATGCTTCTTTCATCCTTCATCCCTCATCCTTGCTCTTACCCTATTCGTATCGCAACGCCACCAGTGGATCGACTTTCGCGGCTCGGCGTGCCGGTAACCAGCAGGCAATTAGTGCTACCAGCGTCAAAAGGGAAGCCATCAAGAGCAACGTCAAAGGATCGCTTACTGTGACCCCATAAAGCTGTTTGGTGATACTTTGCTGCCACGTACCCGATCCTAAATATTGATTCACGACCGGGCGCATCAATGCATAACCGATTGCCGCAGTAACGGCGAGTCCCAAAAGAACCAGCTTCATTCCTTGCCAGACTACCATCAGAATGACGTTAGTCACCTGTGCACCGAATGCCATCCGAATGCCAATCTCTTTTCTGCGTTGGCCGACGGAATATGCCAACACTCCGAAGAGTCCGATGGCCGCGAGCGCGAGTGCGAGCGCGCCGAAGAAGCTAAACAGACGTGCATAGAGTCGTTCCTGTCCAAGCGTAGTTTGTGCGCGATCTGACTGCGTTCCGATTTCGGTGACTGGTAAGTTGTCGTCCAGGTCGTGGACGATTTCACGTACACGGGGAGCAAGAGCGGTTGGATCGCCCGTTGTGCGCAACGCGAAATGCATCTCGCCGATATCGGTTGCCTCCTGCTGCCAGGGTGTGTAGAGCAGCGGTTTGATCTCCTCGCGTTGGCGCCGGTATTTTGCGTCGGCGACTACGCCGATAATCTCTACTTCACGCTTTTTGTAGATTATTGTGACGTGCTTTCCCAGGCCGTCTTCGTTGGGAAAGAAGGTGCGCAGGAACTTTTGATTGACAATCGCCACGGCGGGCGCGTGTTGGTCGTCCTGTGGAGTGAATTCACGTCCACGCAAGAAGGGAATTTCCATTGTCGCAAAATAGTTCTCGCGCACTGTCTGTCGCGTCGTGTCATGCTCTGCGGTAGTTGCTGTCGTCTCGCCGGGGAGCAGAAGGCCATGATACCAATTGTCGTCCGCGATGAGTTCGACGCGCGCGAACGTTGCCGCGCGCACACCTGGCAGATGGTCCAACCTATCAAATAGTTGCTGGTACAAACGCAACAGTCGTTCGTCCTTATATCCCGCTTGCTCAGGCTGTAGCCTGAAGACCAACAACTTTTCCGGATTGAATCCCAGCTCGACTCGTTGAAGATTGTAGAGCGTGCGAATGAACAATCCCGCGCCCGCCAATAACAATGCTGAGACCGCCACTTGCACGACGAGCAGCCCTTTGCTCAAACGCGACACGCCGCCCGTCGTGCGGCCGCTTTGTTTGAGCGTTGTACTCAAATCCAGACGTGTCGCGCGCCACGCCGGGGCTAACCCAAACAGCAGTCCGGTCAGAAGTGACACCGCCATGGTAAACACGAGCACGCGCCAATTCAGACTGAGCTTAACTCCACTTGGTAAGAGTTCCGTCTCGTCATTAGCGACTACCATAAGCGCGCTCTTGCCCCAGAAAGCGAAAAGCACTCCCAGCATGCCGCCCAGTGTGGCGAGCAGTAAACTTTCGGTGAGCAGTTGTCGGACCAGACGCCAGCGACTCGCTCCGACAGCAAGCCGTACACTGATCTCCGGTCCACGCAACGTCGCGCGAGCGAGCAATAAGTTCGCCAGGTTGGCACAGGCAATTAACAGCACGAGCGCCACGACGACGAACAGGCCATAGATAGTGGGCGCATAAATCTTGCGCACGTCCAACATTCCACGACTGCCGGGTTCGACGATCAATTGCGGATAATCCTGGGGCGCGAGTTGAGCGGGCTCATTGCTTTTGCGTGGTGGAGGCATGGCATCCAGCGCGGCGGCTTGAAAAGCACCGTTCAGGCTTTCGCGCGCTTGTTCCTGGGTCGCACCCGGTTTGAGTCGGCCGATCAAGTTCAGCCACCAGGCGCCGGGCTTGGTCTCCGTACCTAATGTGCTCCTCTCACCTCGCAAGAGCGGTTCGATCGCCAGTGGGATTGTGACGTCGGGGTAATAACCCACCTGCAGCGTGCTGTTGAATGTGAGTGGCGTGACGCCGATCACGGTAAACCATTGCTGATTGAGTTTGAGTTGTTGGCCGATGACCGCGGGGTTGGCGTCGAACCGCTCTTGCCAGAACTGGTAACTAAGTATTACCACCGGCGCAGCCCCAGGGCGGTCATCATCAACAGTGATCGCGCGTCCCAAACTCGGCTGCACTCGCAGCCCGGTGTAATAGTCACCTGACACAGCTTGCCCGTTAATAATTTGGGCCTGCTCGCCCACCTTAGCTGTTAATTCACGGATCGGCGCGAAAGCAAATAGATCACTAAGGGGGCTTTGCGCCGCAGCGACTTGTGTTTGGCGGAGCTTTTTAACGACGTCATAGCGAAACAGGGAAAGGCCTCTTTTGCCGGGCGGCACATCGACATTTGAAGTGCCACTCATACCACTCACTCTAAACGGTCGTCCGGCCTGCCATTCAAACAGCACCAGGCGTTCAGATTCTTCGACCGGCAAAGTTTTCAACAGCACAGCATCGACGACGCTGAACAAAGCTGTGTTCGCGCCGATGCCCAGCGCCAAAGAGAGGATTGCAACGGCAGTCATGCCTGGACTGCGTCGCAGCATGCGGAGCCCGTAACGTAAATCGCGGAAGAATGTCTCCACCCATGGTAGAGTGCGTCGCTCCCGGTAAGT
The DNA here is from genome assembly GCA_036559885.1 of Pyrinomonadaceae bacterium. Lineage (GTDB taxonomy): Bacteria > Acidobacteriota > Blastocatellia > Pyrinomonadales > Pyrinomonadaceae > PSRF01. The sequence goes on along the minus strand of DATBSH010000246.1, from coordinate 6,520 downwards.
TTCCTTGATTTGCTCCACGCCGCCGAATTTTCGCAACGCGAGATAACGAGCCTCTTCTGGGCTCATTCCCTGCCGAAGATGGTCCTCAATCTGCATCTCGAGATGCGACTGGAACTCTTCAGCCAGCTCGTCTTCGAGTTTTCGTTTCAGAAAGAGCCCACGCAGTCTGGCCAGGAAAATTCGTAAGCTGGTCATTGTCTATTTCTCCGACGGAATAAGGAATCGAGTCACAATTGCGGACGTGCGGCGCCACTCTTCTTCTTCCTGGACCAGCTGCTTCTTTCCCGCGGCAGTGAGCGAGTAATACTTTGCCCGCCGATTGTTTTCTGAGGTGCTCCACTTCGTCCGGATCCAGCCCATCTGCTCAAGTTTCAACAAAGCTGGATAGATAGTGCCCTGGTTGAGTTCCAGCAGGTCGCCGCTTACCTGTTCGATGCGCCGGGCAATTCCATATCCGTGCAAGGGTCCCAGCGTGGCGAGCGTTTTGAGGATTAGAAGATTTAGAGTGCCGGGCAGGACTTCATGCTTGGTATCTCGGACCATTGAAGGCAAGCTCCTGTTGATTATCAACAGGAGTGTACAGTTAGCTTATGTTGGTAGTCAACAGGTGGGTGCCTCGGGCCCGTTGAAGGGTAAACAGTAGAAATCCCACACACGGCAGTGTGTGGATAGTTCAGATCCTTTCTATCAGAAGGCAACAAGAGATGTTTACGCGCTTGCGAATGAACGTCGACTTTTACAGCTCAAGATCATTCGCAAGCGCGTAAACTCTTTTTGCTCGACCTGTTGTAGAAAGGATTTGAACCATTCCCTCACTTCCGTGTGTGTGTGTAAAAACTCGAATCGATGCCACGGCCTTGCGCCGTGGTACTTCACGATGCCAGCTAGCAAAGTTGAACATGACGAACTTGAGATGCCACGCGCTTGCCGCGTGGAGGCCACGTTCTCAGCCTCAGAACTCCTTGTGACTGAAGTATCAAACGTGAAACTCCACGTGGCAAGCACGTGGCATCTCAAGAAGAATTGGCTGCTGTATGCAGTTGCCAGCATGAGTACCACGGCGCAAGGCCGTGGAATCGATTCGATTTTTTACGCACTCACTTCCGTGTGTGGGATTCCTGATGTCCGATACGTTTTAGCGTCATGGAGTTTCAATTTCAACTTACCATCGCCCAAACACATTCTCATACTTACCCATTGCCATTGACGCGAGCCATTATTAAACTCCGCACGCAAATAACCTCTGGAGGCACACAATGTTCAAATCCCGAGCTAGTATAAAACCGCTGATCCTTTCGATTACCTTTCTCTCGCTACCATTGATTGCGTCGGCGCAAGCGAACCGAACATGGGTCTCAGGCCTCGGTGATGACGTTAACCCCTGCAGTCGAACCAGTCCTTGCAAGACGTTCGCGGGCGCCATTTTCAAAACAACCGTCGGTGGTGAGATTAATGTACGTGATACCGGGGGTTTTGGTATGGTGACAATCACTAAGTCGATCACCATCGACGCCCCCCGTAGCTCTGCTTCAATCTTAGCAGTCGGCAGCTTTGGGATCCTCATTAACATCACGGCTGTTGCAGACAGTGCCAAGACAGTGCGACTCCGCGGTTTGTCGATTAACGGCCTCGGTAGTGCGACAGACGGAATTCGCATAATCGCCGCCAACCAGGTCTTCATCGAGGATCTGCTAGTGGACGGTGTCAGTCGACATGGCATCACCGTCGGCGCGTCTGGTGCTTATGTGTCAGTAGCGAGGTCAACCATTCGAAATGCTGCCAAGGTTGGTATCAACATGGAGCCTGGTGGGACGACGAGTGCGGTGCTTGCAATGGAGTCAACTAATGTATCGACGTGTGAAGCCGGCCTATTTGCTCGGGGAGCAATTGCCACCGTTCGCGATTCAGCGTTACTGCACAATGTGACAGGCGTAGATGCTCAAGATTCGGACGTTGCACTGGTGGATTGTCTGGTGGCCCATGGACAGCGCGGTTTAGTGGCACGCACAAACTCAGCGATTCGAATAACGCTTACAACGGTTACCAGAAACCAGACGGGACTGGCCGTCGTAAGTGGTGGAAAGATAATTTCATTCAAGAATAATATTGTTCATGGGAATGGAACCGACGGCGCGCCTACATCTACAGCCCCACCAGTTTGATCAGCTCGCGTGTCTCAGTCAGTACCACTTCACGGTACCAAAACCTTCAGGTTGGATCGGCGGTACGCGGATGAACCGTAACCACTTTAGTGGTTTTTCCGTTCGTTCAACCGTAATGCGTTAATAATTTCATCGGCGTTGTCTGCGTTTGCCAGTTGTTCTAAACGTTCTTCCGGAATACCGGCGATTCGTCCGAGCAAGATTCTTGCGTTGTAGGCGTGTCCAGCATTTCTCCAGCGCGCCATCTCAATAAGTGAAATCAATGCGTCGGAACGTAGTTGCCCGAGTAGCTTCGCGTCTCTGCTCCTCGTCAAACTGATCAGCACCCATCCTGCTTTGTTGCGGTCGGTCCAGGAAACGGAACTGAGCATTGTGATAAATCCATCCGCGGGAATTCGTGCAGCAACCTTTGGACTAGAACCTGCGAGCACACCCAAAGCCCGCGTTGCGTTGTTTCGCACGGTCTCATCAAAGTCATGGCTGGCATGAACGAGAGACGAGATTTGTTGGTTTGATGGACGAGTGTATTCCAACATGAACGCCGCGACGATACGTTGTTGTGCATCACTCGAGGAGTTCAACATGTCACGGATTAACTTTTCATGTTCAATCGCATAGGCGCGAACTTCCAGCTGTTTGGCACGCAGCGCGGGATCACTAGTCGACAGAGAATAGCCCTGCGAAGTATCTGCGCGAGCTGTTCCCCTTAAGACCGCGGCACCGGACGCCTCCATAGTTTGCTCGTAAAGCTCGACGATCTCTGTTGGAAAGTGAAGCTTCGCTTTTGGAACGGGATTGAGTTTCGTGGGTTTGATCGAAGCACCCGGAAGCCCAACATAGATCATGTAGTTTCCTTGAGGATCGCAGCATACGGGAGCCACATCAGTTGGTGGGCGACCGATACTTGATTTGACGGCCTTACTTATTCCGTTAACTATCTCAGCCGGCCCCGGAAATGGATCTCCTACTTGAACTGGTATTCCCGATCTAATTTGATCGACGTTGAGACCAGCGTAACCATAAAAGTCGATGGATCCTATTAGTCTCGGATGGTCCTGGCTCATCATTGCTGTCACGGCGATTACAATGAGCAACGGACCTGCGCGAACGATTTGCATTTGTGCGAAGTGTAGCGCGCCCTGAACCCCAACCAAAGGTTGGGGAGAATGAGAGGGTTGAATGATGCCACCTTTTTTGAGGATTAAGTCGATTCAGAAAAGCGAACTTTGGGTAAAGCTGCTTGCAATTCGCGAGTACCCGCTTCGGTGATCTTGGATCCAGAAATTAGGAGCGTTTCTAATTTCGACAGGCGTTTGAGGTGAGGTACTCCAGCATCCGTGACCTGCGTTTGAAATAGACTGAGCTTCTTGAGCTCTTGCATGCCCCTTAGGTTTGCGAGCCCCATGTCAGTAATTTTAGTACCGCCGATCAGGAGAGTTTGAAGGCTCTTTAGATTGCGAAGGTAAGCTAGCCCTGTGTCGGTTAGCTCGGAGCGGAACAAATTGAGGGTCTGCAGCTTTGTTAGATTCTTGAAGTTGGCAACGCCGGCATCACCAATATGGGTAAGGCGTAAGTCGAGGACGCGAAGCTCTTTCAGATTCTTCAGGATAACCAGGTCTGAATCGGTGACTTTGGTTCCGTGTAAATCGACTTTGATTATGGGTTTACTCTTCTGAGTTTCATCGGCCTCGAGCGAGCCGCCAAGCCGCTGTATTTCGCTGATGACTTTGTCGCGGGATGTCTCGTTAGCGTTAATCGTGGAGTTCCAACAGAAAAGAAGAACGGCGAGGAGAGAAAGAGTCTTCACCATTTTGGCGGAACCTCCGGCTTTTCGCATTCAAATTGAAGCGGTCTATTCCACAAACACCACCACGAGATTTTTTGTGGCGGCAAAGTGGTAACCACCAAGAGCTCGTGCGAGCGGGGGTAAACCGCCCTTCCTAACCTGAAATTTTCCGCAGCTCGGTCTCATCTCTCATTCTTCATCCTTCATCCTTGCACCTTCACTGCCATCTAAAAATCTTCAGCGCAACGACAAAGCTGATCAGCAGCCAGAAGAGCAATATCGCGACCTGCATCCAGTTAGACCACAGTGGTGCGCCCTCGTTCATCACTGCTCGCAGCAATGTGTTAAGTGCCGTTAGTGGCAATGCCTTGATGAACGGTTGAAAGACTTGCGGAAACCTTTCAGATGAGAAGAACGTTCCTGAAAGCAGCCACATTGGAAGCATGATGAAGTTCATCAAGCCCGACACGCCTTCTATCGTCGCCGGTCGAGCAGCCACAAGCAGACCGATTCCGGAAAAAGTGAAGCCTCCGAGCAGTGCAATAAGGGAAACGCTGAGCCAAGAACCTCGCACGGTGAAACCAAAGGCGAGCCACGCGAACACAACAACTGCCGCGACTTCAAGGAACAGAAACACGAGGCGCGAAAGCATGAACGAAAGCAGGTAATGCGAACGTCGCATGGGTGTCGCCGCAAAACGCTTAAGCAGTTTGCGCGAGCGCGCGATCACAATAGTGAATCCGAGGCCCCACAATCCGCTTCCCATCAGGTTCATTCCAATCAAACCCGGAACCAGGAAATCTACATATCGAGCACCGGGTTCCGTGATTCTTTCTTCTCCCAGACGCACGACATCGCTTCTTCCTTTTGCTCGCTGCAAAACGTCGTCAACTATGAGTCGGGCAGTACGACTCTCTGGCCTGGTCGGATCAAAACGTAAGGAGTATGAATCGTTATGCGGCGTTAGAACGATCGATACTTTCCCGCTTCGCAGCGCCTTCTGGGCTTCGTCAGGAGTTAAAACAGTGACGCTGATTTCAGGAGAGTGAGCGAGGACATTTGCGAGCTCATTCACAGTCGCGGTATGCGCATCAGCCTCGATAGCCACGAAAGTTTTATCGGGTGCGGTATTGCGAAAAGCTATGCCGAGCGCGAAGGTCATCAACACCGGAAAGATGAAAACCCAGAACACGGCCTCTTTCTCACGAAGAAACTCGCGGACGCGCATCGTGGTTAGCTCGATGAGTGGATGTAGCGTTTGCCACTCCTCTCCCCGATCTATGTTGCGGGTTCCTGTGTACGTTTCTTCCATCACCGTGTCTTTTCGAAAACCTTTTCAAAAGCCGTAGCAGAAGCTGTGAAAACAACGGATCGATCGGCTCAACGCATCAACAGTCGAAAATTTGCAGGTAGGGAAGGATGGCTTGCCCCCGCCTCAACGGCCACAACACTCAACGTTGAGTGAATTGCACATTGAGGCGGGGCAAGCCACCCTTCCCAACCTGCAAATTTCTTTAAGTTGAATCATCCTCTTGTAATCTCGCGACTCTGCGTGCGCGTCCCCGATTCACGCGTCACGCAACATCCTGCCAGTCAAGCTCACGAACACGTCTTCGAGTGTCGCCTGATGTGTTGTCAGCGAAACGAGTTCTGACTGTTGCTGTTTGATTTCTGCGAGCAGCGCCGGCAACGCAACGCCAATCTCCGCAACAGTGAGCGAATAATCCTCTCCCCGTCTGTGCAAATGACTGACGGCCGGAAGACTCGTCAATATATCGTCAGGAATCGCTTTGGTGACTCGGAACTCGATGATCTGATCCGCGCCAAGTGATTCAATCAACTCAGCTGGCGTTCCCAGCGCGATTATTTTGCCGTGATCCATAATCGCCACGCGATCGCAGAGGCGAGTGGCCTCTTCCATGTAGTGAGTGGTCAGAAGCACTGTCCCGCCGCCCTGACGAAATCTCTCGACGACATCCCACAGCGAGAGTCGGGCTTGCGGATCAAGGCCCGTCGTCGGTTCATCGAGAAAAAGGATTTCCGGATCACTCACCAACGCGCAAGCCACTGCGAGTCTCTGTTTCTGACCACCTGAGAGTTTTCCGACACGTGCGTTTCGTTTCTCTTCAAGTGCGACTGTTTGAATTACCTCGTCGACACTGTGACCGCGTTTGTAGAAACTGCGAAACAGCCGCAGCGTCTCAACCACCGTTACTTTCTCGGCGAGTTGCGTCTCCTGTAGCTGAACGCCGATACGTTCCCGAAGCGCACGGTCATTGCGGTTATCCCAGTGTTGGCCCAGCAACTCAACGGCGCCTTCGTCCTGAGATGTAAGACCTTCGAGTATTTCCACGGTGGTTGTTTTGCCGGCGCCATTTGGACCAAGCAAACCAAAGCACTCACCTGAGAAAACTTCCAGATCCAAACCGTTGACAGCTGTGACATCGGAGAAGCGCTTCACCAGCCCCGAGCAGCGCAACGCTACTCTTTGGGTTGTGGGTGAAACTGCTTGCGTCATCGGTGATGTTTGGATGGACATAATGGGGTAACTTTTGCTTGAACTTTAAATTGC
>DATBSH010000245.1:0-29078 GCA_036559885.1 Pyrinomonadaceae bacterium | reverse complement strand
GTCTACTTTTAGCAGAGCTACACCTCGCAGCTGCAACGAAACGATTGGGGGGATTCTTAAAAAGGATCATTCACGGCCTTGAATATTTGTCGGCTCCAAGAAAGTGCAATGAAACATAAGGCTGATCACCGACGACCCAACTGTCGTGCGGAACAGCCGGGATATAGAACAGTTTACCAGTCGTAAGTTCTCTGACCGTTCCATCACTCATAGCCGCAACCGCACAACCAGATAGCACGAGTCCTACGTGCTCGACCTCACACAGTGGCGTTCCCGCTTGAGGACCCACATGCACAGACCACTTCCAGCCGGGTTCGTAAGTGGCCCTACCTATCGACAGTCCACCGATTCTAACGATCTCAAACTTGCCTTTTTCAAAGATTCTCGTTTCATCCGGCTGATCAAAGGTCGAGAGAATGACATCATTCATAGGTTTGTTGTCTCGTAGTTTTTCATTGTCTGCAACGTTCGAAAGACTTACTGGGTGTAATCGGCATGCGTATGGGAATCGGTGGCAGTCTGCTGCGGTCGTGAGTGTTTGATATGTCGCCAAACCCACCAGGTGACTGCCAGAACTCCTACAATTCCAATCACAAAATCAAATCGATGGAACCAGGTCTTCAGTGTATCGTCTTTGTCCCACTGCTCGCCGAGTTTCTGGCCGATGTACGCAAGACCCAAACACCACGGAAGTGACCCTGCGAAGGTATAGATGACGAAACGCGTGAGGTTCATTCGTGCTACGCCTGCTGGGAATGCAATGAACGTACGTATTGCGGGCAGCAGCCGACTGATGAAGACGATCGCCTCGCCGTATTTTGCAAACCAACGATCCGCGAGGTCCAGATCGTGTCGCGACAAGAGAATGTAGCGCCCATATTTCTCAATCACTGGACGACCGCCATACATTCCAACCCAATAGGCGACCAACGATCCAACGACACAACCCACCGCACCGGCGATCGCGACGGCCCACAGATTCATCTCGCCCCGCGACACCAGGTATCCCGAAAAAGGCATGATGATCTCGGACGGCAGCGGGATGCAGGCCGACTCGATAGCCATCAAAAGAACAATTCCTGAATATCCAAGGGCGGAAATAGTAGCGATGATGAAGCTCGAAAGAGCAGCAATGATTTTTCCGATCATTCGTTAGTTGAAAGTGAATAGACTGAGTTCATTTCGCCGACCAACCGTGCTGACCGATCAGCGGAACAAATGCACACGGGCCATGATCCTCCTGCCGGGTGCCGCTTTGCGTTCGTATGACGCGAATGAGCCGCTGTGCCTCGCGTGATTCTCCGACAGGAACAACCAATCGCCCGCCAACTTTCAACTGTGCAATCAGAGGTTCCGGAATCGTTGGTCCACCCGCCGCGACCAGTATTCCATCGTAAGGCGCGTTAGCAGCCCATCCCAAGGTTCCATCGAAACACTTAACAGTCGCGTTGTAGATCTCCAGTTGCCGAATCCGCGCCTGCGCTTCGCGGGCCAGATCGCCAATCCGCTCTATCGCGTAAACCTGTGCCGCCACCTGAGAAAGCACAGCAGTTTGATAGCCGGAGCCGGCGCCGATCTCAAGAACGCGACTCTGATTGTCTAACTCCAGCAACTCCGTCATCCTGGCTACGATGAACGGTTGGGAGATCGTCTGGTTAGCACTGATTGGCAGAGCGTGGTCGCCGTAAGCGCGACTTTGCAGAGCATCAGGAACGAAGCGATGGCGAGGAACTGAGCGCATCGCCTGTAGCACTCTCTTATCTTTGATACCGTAGTGGTCGCTCAGGCGGGCGACCATACGCTCCCGCGGTATGGAATACTCGTGCAGTGAGTCGGGGCGATGTTTGTTTGCAGACTGCACGGAAGACCGATCCAACAAATATACGGCGTCAGCTCTTTTGAATGAGCTCTGTATCTTTTAAATAGTTCCAGCTTTCAATTGCTGTCAATCCCTGATGATCAGTCATGTCGCTTCTCAAGGGCGTCACTGAAACATACCCGAGCTCAACTGCGTGGTAATCGGTTCCCTCTTCAGAGTTTGTATTGAAGTATTCTTCACCGATCCAAAAGTATGGCTTGCCACGAGGGTCGATGTGTTCCGAAATTACCGGCCGCGCATTCTTAATTCCCTGTCGTGTGACTCTTACGCCTTTGATTTCACCGGGCGGAAGGTTGATATTGAGTAGCGTTCCTTCCGGCAACCCCTCCTCCAGAACCTTTCGTGCGGCGACAACAGCAAAAGCAGCGGCTTCCTGGAAGTTGAAGTTATCGCGAGCTACCAAACTGAGCGCAATTCCGGGAACTCCAAGTATTGTCGCCTCGAGTGCACCGGCAACAGTACCAGAGTAGGTCGCGTCGTCACCAAGATTGCCGCCGTGGTTAATTCCCGAAACACAGATATGCGGCCGTTCCTGGTCTGGAAGTATCTTGTTCAGAGCGAGTGTTATGCAATCAGTGGGAGTGCCATCCACCGCCCAATGTCGCGAATCGAGTTGCCGGATTCTCAAGGGTCGCGCAAGCGTGAGGCTGTGAGATGCGCCACTCATCTCAGCCGCCGGGGCCACGACATAGACGTCACCCAATTGCTTAAGCGCCTCCTCGAGTTTGATCAACCCGTCGGAGTGGATACCGTCGTCATTTGTAATCAAAATCCGGGTCATAACGTTCGAGCCACTCGCACACCACCGCCGGTGTTGACCGCTCACTCAGGAACGTCCATTTTCTTTTAGTTGATTAAGACGGCTGGTGAGATGACGGCACGGTGATGCCGCTTTGTGATGGGGTTAACTAATCGCGGGGAACTCGCATCCGGCCCTTTTTCTTATTACGTTTCCGCGCCAGCGCCGACTTGAGTTTTGCCTTTTGGCCAGGGGGAATGAAAAACGCGTGTTTTTTCGCGTCCTTAATAATCTCTTCGGTCATGACCTTCCGTTTGAAACGGCGGAGAGCGCTTTCAATCGACTCGCCCTGGTTTACTGTAACAATTGCCATTCTGTCTACACTTTCCTTTTTTCTAGATCCTTCGCAACCACGCTATTTAACACGTCGGACCGTCCACAGGTCAAGCTGAGCAGGCGAGACCCGACGTTACCGCGTGACGGAAACGACTATCGTTCCACTCAGTTGAGGGTTGCGCGAGATGACCCGACGCTGTCGCGTGACAGTACTGACTATCGTTCCACTCAGTTGACGGTTGCGCGAGATGACCCGACGCTGCCGCGTTTTACTTCCGGTTAAATAGCCGCAGATAAATAGCCAGCAGCAAGTGCAACCAGAATCAACCCGCCCACAATTAGTCGATAGAAAATAAATACACCGGTTGAGTGTGTCCGCAGATATCTCAATAGAAACCAGATCGAAACGTAGCCAACGATCCCCGACACAACTGTGGCCACTATCAGCGCTGCATAACTACCCGCCGGGACTTTGACCAGTGCCTCTTTCAATTCCAGCAATCCACTAGCCGCGATCGCGGGAATCGAGAGCAGAAACGAAAAACGAGCGGCTGCCTCACGCGTCTCACCGGCGAATAGCCCACCCATGATTGTCGAGCCAGAACGGCTGGAACCAGGAATCAGCGCCAGAACCTGAGCGCCACCAACGGCTAGAGCATCAACAACACCCAGCTGGTCCATACCGCGATTACGTTTCCCGACCTTTTCAGCGAGAGCGAGAAGGAGTGCGACCACTATCATCATCGTCGCAATCACCCAAAGGTTTTTCGTAAAGGTGCCTTCAATCTGTTTCTTGAACAGTAGACCTACGACTCCAACAGGCAAAGATCCGATAATAACGAGCCAGCCCATCCAGGCATCGTGTGACAGCGTCTTGTTGCTATCAGGCCGGCGACTTAATAATGCAAGATGATCGCCGACAAATGCGCGCGTAATGTTCACGATGTCTCGCGCAAAGTAAACCAGCACAGCCAACAACGTTCCTAACTGAATAACCGCGATACTGGCTGTGGTCTGTTCTGCTTGAAGGGTCTTGTCGACTCCCGCGTACAAGCCGACAGCTCGAGAAGCAAAGACAAGATGGGCGGTGGAACTAACGGGGATAAATTCGGTCAGTCCTTGAACGATGCCGAGGACGATAGCTTGGAGAATGGTCATGGGCAGGTCTTGGGTTTTTGGACTTGGGGCTTGGGGCTTTGGTTTGGTGCGTCTTGGTTTTTGATCTCAGATCTCAGATTTCAGATCTCATCAGATTTCAGATTTCAGATCTCAGATCTCAGATCTCAGATTTCAGATCTCAGATTTGAGATCTCAGATCTCAGACAAAGTCCCAAACACCAAAGGTCAAAGGTCAAAGGCCAAAAGTCTAGGGCCAAAGACCTATTCTCTAAACGAATTCCTCGCCGCAATCCAATCGTACATAAATGCCGGCATGATCAATCCGGCGCGCATGATGGTCGCAAGCTGCCAGGGAAATGAATAAGACTTCTTCTGCCGTTCGATAGCGCGAATAATCTTCTCAACCGCCTCATCGAGTTCCAGCAAGTACGGCATTCTCGCGCGACCTGCTGTCAAAGGTGTCTTAATGAAGCCTGGGTAAATGATCGTTACGTTGACACCGCTTCCCCGCAAGTCGATTCTTAGGCTTTCAAACAACGCCGATAACGCAGCCTTGCTCGCGCAATAAGCGCCCGACTTTGCCAGCCCGCGATAGGCGGCCAGGCTTGCTATTGCGACAAGGTGGCCTTGTCTTCGCGAAATCATTTGCGGCAGAACGGCAGCAACACTGTTAGCGGCGCCAATCACATTAACTCGGAGCACACTGGCGACCTCGTCAGGCTCCAGTTTGCTGGAGTGTGTGGTCGTACCAATGCCAGCGTTGGCTATGAGCATATCAATTGGACCAAATGTTTCCGCCAGGTGGTGCGTCGCTGTTCGTAACGCTTCGGCGTCCTGAACGTCTGCGGCGATCGCCAATGCCATCCCACTGTTACTGTCGATCTCGCTTACTACTTCATCGAGTACAGATGCGCGTCGTGCAATCAGTCCAACACGAGCGCCGCGTCTCGCAATGGCGACTGCGAGGGCTCGTCCGATGCCTGACGAAGCACCGGTGACCATGACAACCTTCTTTGTCCAATAACTCAACTCTTTGGAGTGCGGTGACTTGTCACCGCTTTAGTCCGCGACGACTTGTCGCCGCAACTTTTTCGCCTGAGCCAGCCGCAACAAGTCGCGACGTGGGAAAGCGGCGACAAGTCGCCGCACTCCAAAGCGCACTCCAGAGTCAGACTCGAATGATCATCGGTATGATGACGGGTTTAGATCCGGTCTGTTTCTGAATGAAGCGCTTCAACTCTACGCGCAAGTGTTCTTTCAGCAGCGAGTCGTCTTCCATTGTTTGACGAGAAGCACCGGCGAGCGCCGCACAAATTACACGAACTGCATCCCTAAGCATGTCTTTTGCCGCCGCGCCATTGTCATCTAATGCCTGGGCTGGCGTTGCGGTTACGCCATTTGAAGCGAGTCCTCGTACACCGCGAGCGACTATTCGAGGATCGCCGATCAGCTTGCCTGTCTCGGCATCGATAGTTACCGCCAGAGTTATCGTGCCCTCATACGCTAGTTGTTTCCGTTCACGAACGAGATCGCTCGAAATCTCTTCAAAGCCTGACTCGTCAATAAAGGTGCGACCAATCTCTCGTTTATCGATTACAGCGGCGCGTTCGCCGTCAAGTTCCAGCACGTCGCCATTCTCAATAAGAATGATGTTCTCTTCAGCGTAGCCAAGATGGTTCTTAACGAATTCCTTGTGTCGAAACAGCATGCGGTATTCCCCGTGAATGGGAACTACATACCGGGGCCGCACAGCTTCAGTAAGAATGCGAATGTCCTCTTGCGATGCGTGACCGCTGACATGGATGAGTCGTCGCTTCTCTTCAATGATGTTTGCGCCACGTTTATAGATGAATCCGATCATTCGGGAGATAAGACGTTCGTTGCCGGGAATGATTCGCGCTGAGAGGACGACTGTATCGCCTTCATCGATAGTCAAACCTTTGTAACTCTGCGTAGCCATCTGCGAGAGTGCCGCACGCGATTCGCCCTGCGATCCAGTCACGAGAAACACAATCTCATCATCGCTCATTAATTTCGTCTGATTCAGCGAAACCAAAAGGCCATCTGGAATATCCAAATACCCAAGTCGATCCGCTACCTCGACATTCTTCTGCATCGATCTGCCAAGCACGCAGACGCGCCTATTAAACTGTTGCGCGACGTCTAAGACTATCTGAATACGATGAATCGATGAGGCGAACGCCGCGACGATGATCCTTCCTTTAGCCTCTGCGAAGATTTCTTCGAATGCAGGTATCACAGCCCGCTCAGAGGGCGTGCGCCCGGGAACAGTGGCATTCGTCGAATCTGACAATAATGCCAGCACACCTTCCTGACCGTATTTTCTGAAGGAGCGGAGATCAATCGGCTCGCCAATTACGGGTGTCTCATCGACTTTGTAGTCACCTGTATGAATGATTGTTCCTACAGGAGTTTTAATCGCGAGGGAAAAGCAATCAACGAGCGAGTGAGACACCCGAATGAACTCGATTGTAAACGAGCCCAGGTCGATGATATCTCTGGGCTCAACCCGATGCAGTAAGACATCTCCAAGCAAGTCATGTTCTTCCAGCTTGCTTTCGGCGAGCCCGGCAGTGAAGTGGGAACAATATACAGGAACGTTGTACTTCTTCAGGATGTAGGGCAACGCGCCGAGGTGATCTTCGTGACCGTGGGTCAGAACGATTGCGGTGATATCATCACGATAAGGATCAAGGAAATCGAAGTTTGGGATTGAGACATCGACGCCGTATGCCGTCTCTTCAGGAAAGCCCATGCCGGCGTCGAGAATGATCATCTCGTCGCCGTATCGCAGAGCCATGCAATTCATCCCAAACTCGCCGATACCGCCGAGTGGGATGATCTCTAGAACACTAGCCATAAGCGTCGGATTAACCCACCTTGAATCAGTCAGCGGAGTATAACACGCGAGCTTTACGCCTGCGGCTAGTATCCATATCGGCTCAATTCTGATAAACCAGACAGAAACACGCTACTCAGTCCGTTCCGGTAGCAAATGGCCAGGTGGTCTCTTCCGGACTGAGCGTGGGCCATTTGCTACTGCGAACGGTGTTGAATAGTAGAGTTGACGTCTTGCTGAGTCCGTTTGACAAGACATCAAACGCAGTTTACAAGAGCGAAGTATTTTTCTCAGAGATTCTTTTAAAGGTTCCATATCACATGCTGAAAATAGGCCATCTGGTTTTGCTTCTGGTCCTATGTGCATCCGCTTGCTTCGCAGCGCAACCACAAACGATGCGGGTGGATTACTACCACACAGGTGATGCTAAATCCGAAGTATTCAGTGTCGATCGGGTTGTGATTGAGCCACTGCCCTGGTCCGGCGATCTTTCCCAAGCCATCGACAAAAGTAATCTCGGAAAATATTTCTTCGAGGTTCGCGACCAGAAGACGAAGCAGGTTCTCTACTCCCGTGGCTTTGCTTCGATATACGGTGAATGGGAAACAACTGATGAAGCCAAGACAATTAAACGCACGTTTCAGGAATCTCTCCGCTTCCCTGCTCCGACAAGCGTGGTCGAAATAGTTTTGAAGAAGCGCGACGCCAAAAATGTTTTCCAAGACATCTGGACTACGGTTGTTGATCCGCAAGATCAATTCGTTGACCGATCGAAACCCGCTCCACCTGCTCCCGTCATTACGATCCAAAAGATGGGAGAGCCCGAAACAAAAGTCGATTTCTTGATTCTCGGCGATGGTTACACAGCTGCTGAAGCGAAAAAGTTCGAAGCCGATGCTAAGCGACTTACAGAAGTTCTGTTTTCAACCTCTCCTTTCAAAGAGAATCACCGGAGATTCAACGTTTGGGCCATCTGCCCTCCCGCAGCTGAATCTGGCATCTCGCGTCCTTCTACAGGGATATATCGTGATTCGCCGCTGGGAGCAACGTACGACGCGTTCGGCTCGGAAAGATACGTGCTGACCTTTGACAATCGCGCGTTGAGGAAGACAGCGCAATTCGCACCATACGAGTTTATTGAAGTGCTGGCAAACAATCGGACGTACGGCGGCGGAGGCATCTTTAATTTGTATAGCACAGTCGCGTGCGACAACGCTTTTGCAAACTACGTCTTTGTACATGAATTCGGCCACCACTTTGCTGGTCTAGCCGACGAGTATTACACGTCGGCGGTTGCGTATGCCCCAGCTGCAGACCTTATTGAGCCTTGGGAGCCAAACGCGACGGCTCTGCTCGATGCAGGTAGATTGAAATGGCGCGATCTTGTATCGCCATCAACGCCGATTCCGACGCCTTGGAACAAGGAGGAGTTTGAGACTTACTCAAGAGAGATCCAGAAACGTCGGGCACAACTACGAAAGGACAAAAGACCGGAAGAAGAGATGGAGGCCCTGTTCGGAGAGGAACTCGGTCATGAAAAGGAGATGTTTGCGAAAGAGAAATATATGGGCCACGTTGGCGCGTTTGAAGGCGCGATGTACGAAGCGCGCGGATATTACAGACCTGAAATCGACTGCATCATGTTTTCGCGAACAGATCACTTTTGCAAAGTCTGCCAGCGAGCGATTGAACAAATTATTCAGATGTACTCGAAGTAACTGGAAGCAGGAGCAGCAGGCAGGGGCAGCAAAGAAACAATCTTTCGTGCTCCTGCCTGGTGCTACTGCTCCTCCCTTCAAGCCACCCTTCCCAACCGGCCATCTAAACTACATTTAGTGTTACGCCCATCGTCGATGATATTGAAACTTATTAACTCGGTCTTCTTGATGGCCAGTCTTGTTGTTATCGCAACGGCCCAGTCATCTCTGCGGCTAACGCCTCACAAGATCACACTTGCCAACGGCAAATCGTTCACTCTCAACCTCGCTGAGGGTTTTGAAATCAATGTCGCCGCGGAAGGACTTAAACGCGTTCGCTTCATGGCCAGGAGTCCGGACAATCGGATCTTTGTCACCGACATGTATAACCTCACTGACAACAAAAAGGGCACTGTATACATCCTCGACGGTTTCGATCAGGCGACCAAGCGGTTCAAAAGTGTCGTTCCTTACATGACTGGGCTTCGAAATCCGAATAGTGTCGCCTTTTACAGCGACACAAACGGGACGAAATGGTTTTACCTCGCGCTCACCGATCGACTGCTTCGTTATCGGTATGAAAACGGCGCTAACAAACCTGCGAGTGAACCGGAGGTACTCGCTACGTTTCCTGATTACGGACTTGCCTACAAATACGGTGGGTGGCACTTGACGCGAACTGTTTCCGTTGGTGGTAATCACAAAATCTATGTCTCGGTCGGAAGCAGTTGTAATGCCTGTGAGGAGAAGGAAGAAATCCGTGCGTCAGTAATCGAGATGGATCCAGATGGAAAGAACAGACGATATTTCGCACGCGGACTTCGGAACGCTGTCGGATTGAGATGGATCGATGGAACCCTGCATGCCACCAACATGGGCGCCGATCACCTCGGCCGAAATCGGCCGGCAGACACAATGATTGATTTGAAGGAAGGTGCGAACTACGGCTGGCCCTATTGTTACCAATCCGGATCCCGAATCGATGTCGATCAGAAATTGAATCCAGGCGGTAGGAAGTTCAACTGCCGTGATGCAGCGAAGGCAATCGTAGCCTTTCCAGCCCATAGCTCTCCGCTCGGCCTGGAGTATTTCGATGCGAAGTCTGCGCCAACACTCAGCCATTCATTTCTCGTGGCCTTGCACGGATCAACAACCAAGAGTTTGAATCGCGGATATAAGGTTGTTCGGGTGGGTCGTGATGGCAAACAGGAAGACTTCTTAACGGGCTTTATTCAGAATGGAATTGTCAACGGAAGACCTGCTGATGTATTCCGAGTATCCGACGACGCCTTCCTCGTCACAGATGATCGCGGGGGCATTGTGTACTACATATCGCAGTCCCGTTAATCCGCATCACTGAAGACGATTACAATTCAGCGATGGAATTGCAGGTTAGGAAGGGTGGTTTACCCCCGCTCAAGATCCACTTCACTCAACATTGAGCTAACTCGGATCTTGAGCGGGGGTAAACCACCTTCCTAACCTGCAATTTTCCGCTTCTTGAATTGTATTCGCCAACCATCCAATAGTTTGAGCCTCCCTTTCCGCGAGGTGCACTGATTCTGTAGAATAGCCGCGCCTGTCTGTACCCCGCTTCTCGAAAGGAAATACTCATGCGCTTCGTTCTCTCTTTGTCGCTTGTTGTCTTCTGTTTTGTTTTTCCAACAGCTGCTCAAAAGCGGACTATCACAGAGAAGGATCTTTTCAACTTCGTTTGGATCGGAGATCCGCAAATCTCGCCCGATGGATCTCGCATCGCATTCGTAAGAGTTACTGTTAACGATCGGAAAGATGGTTACAACACGACTATCTGGACCGTCTCAACATCCACCCACGAAATACGACAGCTGACGAGTGGGATACGTGATTCGCAGCCGCGTTGGTCGCCGGACGGCAAGTACCTCGCGTTCGTCCGTGTTCCTGAAAAAGATGGTCGGCCTGATCAGCCACAACTCTTCATGTTGTCTATGGATGGGGGCGAGGCATTTCAGTTTACTTCCCTCGCGCGGGGTGCGGCCAATCCACAATGGTCGCCAGATGGCCGGATGATCTCGTTCTCAAACTCAGCTAACCCAGAAGACATTGCGAAGGCCACGCCTAAGAGTTCTCCTTCGCCCGCGCCTTCACCGAGTGCAAGCCCCGCAGAGACAAAGAAACCAGAAGAGCCACGAGAATCGGATGTACGCGTAATCACGCGGGCCGTCTACCGCGCGAACGGCGCCGGATACCTCGATTTCAAACACCCACAACACATCTGGGTGGTAGACGCACCACGTTCCGGAGCCGACAAGGTCACGCCTAAGCAGCTAACAACTGGACGTTACGATGAAGGAAACCTCACGTGGACCAAGGATAGCAGCAAGATCTACTTCACCTCGGATCACAGGGATGAGCCATATTACGACCTGCCCTCAACCGACTTGTATTCAATTGCTGTCACCGGCGGCGAAGCGACGAAGATCACATCGTTCGACATGGGCTCGGGAGCATATGCTCTCAGTCCGGATGGAAAGCAGCTCGCTTTCATCGCATCAGTGAATAAACCTGTTCGATCCTATTCGCAGCCTGATCTGTGGGTAATGGACGCAGTTCCAGGCGCGCAGCCGCGCAATCTCACAGCGACATTTGATTACGACGTTGGCTCAGGAGTCGGCGGAGACAACGTCGCGCCTCGGGCCGGCGGCGGCAATCCGCCTGTCTGGACAGCCGATGGGCGAAACGTGTTGCTCATTTATGCGAAAGAAGGTAGAGCGAATGTCGGCGCCTTCGATGTTAAGACGGGACGAATGTCTGACGTCACGACCGGTGACCAAGCGGTTGTGAGTTTCCGCGCGACGCCCAACGCAGACAAGTTTGCTTTTCTCATCTCAACACCAACTCGCGTCGGTGAGTTGTACTGGCAGGATTCCGACGCTGGACAGTTGAGCGCTTCAACGCGGCCAACGATCGCTCGACCGCAGCAATTGACGAATGTAAATGACGAGCTCTTTCAAAAGCTGAATCTCACTGAACCAGAAATGATCTGGTACAAGAGCTTCGATGGACGGAATGTTCAGGCGTGGGTGCAGAAACCGCCTGACTTCGACCCAGCCAAGAAGTATCCGCTTATCCTGAACATTCATGGTGGACCGCACGCAGCCTACGGATTCATCTTCGATCACGAGTTCCAATGGATGGCGGCGAAAGGCTACGTTGTGCTTTACCCAAATCCGCGTGGCAGTACAACGTACGGTCAGGAGTTTGGAAACATAATTCAACACAAATATCCTGGTGACGACTACAAAGACTTGATGGCAGGAGTTGGTGAGTTAATTCGTCGCGGATACATCGATGAGAAGAAGATGGGCGTGACTGGCGGTAGCGGTGGAGGATTGCTAACGAACTGGACCATCGGTCAAACGACTCGTTTTGCGGCAGCAGTTTCGCAACGAGATATCGCGGATTGGACCGACTGGTGGTATACGGCCGACTTCACTCTGTTTCAGCCGTCCTGGTTCAAAGCACCACCGTTTGAAGATCCTGAAGATTATCGGGCTCGCTCACCGATCACAAACATCAATAAAGTGCAAACGCCGCTAATGCTCATTCTTGGCGAAGCAGATTGGCGAACACCGACGGGAGCAGGCGGTGAAGCAATGTTTCGCGCACTGAAGTATCGGAAGATCCCGACAGTCATGGTGCGCTTTCCGAATGAGAGCCACGAACTATCGCGCTCCGGTCAACCCTGGCACCGGATCGAACGTCTACAGCACATTGTTGGATGGTTTGATAAATGGTTGATGGGTGTGTCGAAGCCTGAGTATGAGGTTGTGGGACCTTAGGTCTGATCCTGCAAATCATGTAGTCCTGTAATTCTGTTTAAAAAAGTGCTTGAACGATTACAGGATTTCACAATTACAAGAAACTCATGATTCCGTCGCCTGCCCTTATTGGCCGTTGTGTCAATACCGCTTTTCCTACCCGACGAGTCGCAACAACTGAACTCCTCACCGGCGGTTTCATCAATACAAACCTCAAGGTGACATTCGACACGAGCGAAGCGCCCGTCGTTTTGCGGCTATATAAAGGAGACCGATCTGTTTGTCAGAAAGAGATCGAGGTTCTTCGTCTTGTGCATCCGTTGGTACCAGTGCCTGAAGTTTTATATGCCGAACCAAATGGCATTGATGGTTCGGGGCCTTTCAGCGTTCTCGAATTCGTCGAGGGTTATAAGTTCCAGGAGCTGAAACGAACAAAGAATTCTGTGGCAATCCGGCAGGCTGCTGCGTCAGTTGGAGAGACACTGGCAGCAATCGGGAAATATACATTTGAAAAACCCGGTCGGCTGACGGCAACTGCCAATGAACTTCGAGTTGGCGACCCTTATGTCGAAGGCGAGAATCCGATTCCCCGCATACTGGATCAGTTTCTCGAATCATCGAGCCTACAAAGTCGTCTCAATTCGTCGCTGATGGCTCGCCTGCATGAGTTTGTTTGGCACTGGGCTCCACATCTGCCATCCCTTGAACAACGTCAGCTAGTTCATTGCGACTTTGGCAATCGGAATATTTTGCTGCGACAGGATAACGAGCGTTGTAAAGTTGCAGGCGTACTCGATTGGGAGTTTGCGTTTTCAGGATCACCCTTGCTGGATGTCGGCCATTTCCTGCGCTATGAAAGAGAAGAAGAACCGATCCGTGAGCCATGGTTCTCAAGGGCATTCGTAGAACATGGCGGGTGGCTTCTTGACGACTGGCGTCGGATTGTCCGCGTGATTGATCTGACCGGGCTGGTCGACTGTCTTACACACGATTACTTGCCGAATGACGTGGTCCAGGAGATCGTTGGCCTGATTCAAGCAACATTAAATGAATGTCAGCCCTGACTATTAGGATGGTCATGAAGAAACTAATTAAGGCCGTTTACTTAGTTTTTGGCTCATTTGCGATTCTTTACGGAAGCATCGCGCTGCTGATGCCGACGGTGCTTCATTCGGAAAGTGCCCGGTCGTTTCCGCTAGCGCACAACTTACGTGAGCAGGGAGCGGCTGCGATATTCATGGGCCTGATGGGTCTATGGTGCAGTCTCAATTACGATCGCTCCCTGGTTGTTCATTACTTTCTAACCTTCTTTGCAGCGTTACTTTCCGCGATTCACTGGCATGATTACTTTGACGGACTCTGCCGTTCATAAGTCCCCTCTACAACACAGTTCCCTTCCTCGTTTTCAGCGCCATCGCCATATTGCGAACGCGCGAGACATCCCTGCATCCTCAGTGAAGCCAACACTGAAACTGTTGTTCTCTTGAGCACTCTTCACTCGGCTTTGCCGCCCGTTGTGAGGCATGGCTCTGCCTTGCCGTCAAGGGGTCTCTCTAGATTGGGCTACGCCCCTGGTGCGGGGCTTCGCCCCTTTTGCTTTAAGCCTGAACTGCATGTGTCAGCATGAGTAGGTCAAAGACCGAAACCAAGGGCATAGCCCATAACCAGCGAGCGCATTGGACGGCAAGGCGAAGCCATGCCTCACAACAGGCGGCAAAGCCGATTGGTTGCGTCTCGGCTGGGCTGCTCCGCTGGTTGAGCTTTGTCGAACTCATACAAACCACAGAGACACAGAGAACACTGAGGAGGCACAGAGGAATGGCATCCCTCGCGCAAGTTTGGGCGATCATATCCGTTCTCCTACCGAGCTGTTTGAAGTTCTGCCAGAAGCGAGGTAGGTCAACGATGAAAGTCCTGCTTTCCCTATTGTTTGTTAGCACAGTGTGTATCTCCGGTTTCTTGTCATGCACAGAGGTTCCGATAAACGCGATTCCCCCCGTGGGCGCATCCGGACTCGCGCCCATCAAGAAGACGCTGCGAAGTTTTAGTTCCGAACAGGAACTCGCGCGCTTCCTGCGGGCCGTGGCGGAAAAGGCAAGACGAGAGCGACGTGGTCTGTCGAAGCTGGAGGCGAATGCTCCTGCAGCATCACCCGCCGAAGCCGACGCGAAATCCAAAGATGACGAGTCGATCACCAACGTGCAACACGCAGGAGTCGACGAAGGTGGGATCGTCAAACTTCATGGAAACCATTTAGTCGTACTACGACGTGGCCGACTCTTTAGCGTGGCAGTGGGAGACGGCGATTTGAAGCCGATTTCCGCCGTAGATGCTTTCGGCCCAGACATTGATCCCGGTGGAACGTGGTACGACGAGATGCTCGTTTCTGGAGATAACATCGTCGTCATCGGTTATAGCTACCAACGCGGCGGCACGGAAATAGGCTTATTCAACATCGATCCCGATGGCCGAATAAGTTATCGCTCCACGTATCACCTGCGGTCCAACGACTACTACTCTTCTCGCAACTACGCCAGTCGATTGATCGGCAGTAAGTTGATCTTCTATACACCGCTGTACCTTGCTCCCGAAGCACAGGATCCATTTCTAACCTTTCCCGCCGTTCGCAAGTGGCACAAAGGGGCAACTCCAGAAGAATTCAGACGGATTGTTTCTGCAACCCAGGTTTACAGGTCCGAGAGCCAATTGAATCCGGACAGCGGTCTTGCGCTGCACACCGTCACCGTCTGCGATCTCGCAAACGGTGGATTCGACTGCAAAGCAACCGCCGTGATCGGTCCGCCAGGACGAGTGTTTTACGTTTCTCCCGATGCCGTTTACGTTTGGGCCACCAGTTGGGTTTATAGATCTGATCAGGCACGGTCTCGGTCAGAAGTTTTTCGAATGCCTCTGGATGGCTCAGGACCAAGTGCGTTGGGAGTCTCGGGCAGTCCGGTCGATCAGTTTTCATTCCTGCAAAGCGAGGATCAGCATCTGAATGTGCTGGTCCGTTCTGATGGCAGCGGTGATGGCATGTTCGCAGCTGAGTATGCCGCGGGCGATGTAGCTCTAATGCGCGTGCCGATTTCAGAGTTTTCCGACGGCAGTGAGATGGTTCCGTCCTGGCGATATCGAAAACTTGTTAAGCCGGAAGGCTATACCTTTCAAAATCGCTTCATCGGCGATTACTTGATCTACGGAACTGGTAGTGGCTGGGGTTATCCCGAAAACACGAAGCAGTCTAATCTTTTCCTCGTACGTTGGGCTCGGGGCGATTCACATCAATTGTCGCTTCCACATGGCGTAGATCGAATCGAGCAAATGGGTTCTGATGCAGTCGTTGTTGGAACGGATGGAACAAATCTTCACTTCACAGCGATTCGTCTCGGCCTGTGGCCAGAAATCGCTTCTCGTTACACACGAAGAGACGCTTCTCAAGGCGAACTAAGAAGTCACGGCTTCTTTTACAAGGCCGATGGCGACGAGTCGGGAATTCTCGGTTTACCAATTAGCACGCCCTCACGTCCTGGTTATCGACATCTGTTTGATTCCTCGGCGTCAATTCTATTTTTGCGGAATCAATCACTGTCGTTACAGGAGATTGGGGAACTCAATTCAGAGCCTGAGAGAGCTATTAACGATAGCTGCAGGGCTTCCTGTATCGACTGGTATGGCAATGCGCGTCCCTTGTTCCTGCGGGGGAGAGTGTTCGCACTTCTTGGCTACGAGATAGTTGAAGGCCGCGTCGAAGGAAATCGGATGAGAGAACTGCGACGGGTGAACTACGCACCTGCCAGGGGCATCCTGTCACAAAGCTAGCCATATGATGAAGGATGAGGGATGAAGGATGAAGGATGAAGTATCGAGTCCTTCAACCCTCATCCTTCATCCTTCATCCTTCATCCCTCATCCCTCACATTGACTGCATTCCTCTCTTCTAATATTTTGTGCCTCACAGAACGCTTTCCTGTTCTCGCTGCGAGGTAAAATTGTGTTTCGAGCGATAGTCTCCGGGTGCTTGGTTAAACTTGCGCTTGTGGGATTGTGCGTTGCCGGCGCACAGCCATTCCAGGAAACGAAAAGGCCTTACGGGGTTCCTGAGGCGACTCTATCTTCTACTCCTGAAGAACAAGTTTGGTGGAACGAATTGCGACGCGCTGGAGATGACCTACTAAAGGCTCGTCGCAGCGTAGATAAACCTAGGAAGAAGTTTCTTACGGTCTTGCAAGACGGAGAGACAAAGTCGTACAAACCACCAGTTCCTGACGCACGGCCCGTCGTCCTTTATAAAGCCTTCCCTCAATACACCGAGGAAGGAAGACGAAGGTCCATAAACGGCGACGTTACGGTTCAAGTTGAGCTGCTTGCGGATGGGACTATCGGAAGCGTCAGAGTTGTTAAAGGCCTGGGTGCGGGGCTGGACGAAAATGCCGCCGACGCCGCACGCCAGACGGTCTTCTTACCAGCCGTAAAGAACAGAGAATTCGTCACCTCGTCAATTCAGATGCATATGTCTTTTCATATTTACTAAAAAGAGTTTAGGAGATCTCCATGACCAAACACCTGCGTAATTCACTATTGCTGATCCTTGTCATCGGCTGTGTTGCCATTGCTCAAACAACACGGCACCCGATGAAGATTGACGACATATTCCGTTTCAAGGACGTGCGGGATCCGCAGGTTTCTCCCGACGGCCAGTGGATCGCTTATGTCGTCTCAACGGTCGATATGAAAGAAGACAAATCGACTTCACATGTTTGGTTGGTAAAGGTCGACGGCACTAACGATCGGCAGATTACGTTTGGTGCGGAAGGTGAAAGCTCGCCGCGTTGGAGTCCCGACGGAAAGTATCTTTCCTTCACGTCTTCACGCCCCGGCAAAGCCCGAGGCAACCAAGTGTGGCTGCTTGATCTTAGAGGTGGCGAAGCAACTCAACTCACGGAGTTAAAAGGGCGATTGCAGGGTTATGAGTGGGCACCGGATTCGAAGCGACTGGCGTTGGTGGTCGGCGATCCTGATCCAGAATCCGAACCTACGCCGTCGCCACAGCCAGGCGCGAGTCCGGCAACGCCACGAGTTCCCAAACCGATCGTGATCGATCGCTACAAATTCAAGCAGGACGTACAAGGCTATCTTCTCTCGGGACGTCACACCTACATATACGTCTTCGACATAGCGACGAAAAAACTTGATCGAGTCACAACCGGAAAATGGGACGAGAGCTCGCCGTCATGGTCACCTGATGGAACTCGCATCGCTTTTATGAGTAATCACACAGACGATCCGGATCGCGACCCTTCGGCCCAGCTGTTTGTGGCGGAGGCGAAGCCTGGAGTGACAGAAAAGCCATTGACTTCGGTGGCAATAAGAGCTTCGCGATCCAAACCGGAATGGAGCCCAAACGGAAAATGGATTGGTTTCGTCGAGGGAGACGAAAAGAAATACGGCGCTTATAACATGGAGCACCTTTCAATAGTGGCGGCTGATGGAAGCGCTGCTCCGTCTCGCTTCAAAGCTTCTGAGGATCTCGATCGCGGTGTTTCGTCGCCGCGGTTTACCCCGGATGGAACGTCAATAACCTTCTTCGTTAGCGATGATCGTTCCGTCTATCCCGCTCGAGCGAAAGTTTCGGGTGGTCCGGTTGAGCGACTGCTGAAGCCCCCGATCGTCATATCGAATTCGAACTCTAATGGCGGCACCACCGTTGTCCTTTCGGGCAGCGACATGAAAACAACGGAGATCTACGTTTTCGAACGCGATGGCCTGCGGCAGCTTACACACCAGAACGATGCGCTGCTTGCAGAACTCGAACTAGGCGCAACGGAAGACGTGGAGTTCAAGAGTAAGGATGGCATTGAAGTTCATGGTCTCCTCACTTATCCGGTCGGATATGTGAAGGGCACGAAGGTGCCACTACTTTTGCGCATTCACGGCGGACCAAACGGACAAGATCAACATTCGTTCAGCACGGAACGGCAGCTGTTTGCTGGTAATGGTTATGCCGTGCTGGCAGTCAATTACCGCGGCAGCTCCGGTCGCGGCCGAAATTTCTCCCGCGCAATTTTTGCGGACTGGGGAAATTTTGAGGTTCAGGATCTTTTGGCAGGAGTGGACCACGTTATTCGCATGGGCGTCGCTGATCCCGAACGCCTCGGCGTTGGCGGCTGGAGCTATGGAGGAATTTTGACCGATTATTTGATCGCCTCAGACAACCGGTTCAAAGCCGCAACGAGTGGAGCGGGCACGGCGTTCACGGTAGCCTTTTATGGTACTGATCAATACATCATCCAGTACGATTATGAGATCGGCCCGCCGTGGAATCCAAAATCGTGGGAGACCTACGTCAAATTGTCATATCCGTTCCTGCATGCCGATCGCATTCAGACACCCACTCTATTCATGGGCGGCGAACGCGACTTCAACGTCCCGATTCAGGGAAGCCAACAGATGTATCAGGCACTGCGGAGTCTCGGCATTGACACTCAGTTAGTGATTTATCCGAACGAGTTTCATGGGATTCAGCGACCGAGTTATCAGCGCGATCGCTTAGATCGGTACGTTGCGTGGTACGAAAAGTATGTAAAGAAGGTAACGGCGCCTTCAAGCACAACAACGGCGCGGTAGCGGGTGGGTGCAGTTCATGGTTCAATTTACCGCAAATTGAGATCGGGGAAGGGTGCTTTACCTGCTCAAGATTCAGATCCATTCAAGATTAAGTAGACAGTTCAAGCTCAGCAAGGTTTCAGGTTGGGAAAGGTGGCTTGCAAACATAAGTTCGTGCCCGGAGAGATTCAACGACAGAACGGGAGCGAAGCGACCGATTGAACTTACATTGGCGATTCCGTCAGTTGAAATCGGTCGTTTCGCTCCCGTTCTGTCGTTGAGTGTTTTCTCGGATCCTGATAAAGCTGGTTGAGCGGGGGCAAGCCACCCTTCCCAACCTGAAATTTACCGCAAGTTGAATTATTGCTTCGCACCCACCTGCTACCGCAAGATGGTACTGACTTGATGCCATTAAGATCCGAGTTTGGTACAGCTTCTAAAGCTTGGGGAGAATGAGAGGTTAATCTTCGGCGCAGCCTCGTCTATTTCTCAGTGATAGAATTCCACGCCTCCAAGAATTCCAGGGGTCCATACATGATTAAAAAACGCCTCGCGTTCGCCGTCGTCGTTTGTTTGCTCAGCCTTAACGCCGTCCCGGTTAATCCGCAGGTGCGTCGGCGTACTGCTGTAAGCATCCGATCTGAGATCCTCGAAAAGAATGTGCGTGCGGAGCTCGGTTTCTTAGCGAGCGATGCAATGCAGGGCCGAGGCAGTGGTACAAACTATGAACGCGTTGCAGCCGAATACATCGGTTCAATGTTTCGACAGTTTGGCCTGGAGCCCGCTGGCGACGTCGACAGCACCAGCAATAAAGGATTTGTCCAACGCGTAACGTTAAAGAGCGTTAAGTTTCTTGAGCCACTTACGTTGACAGCTGGCTCTGGCAACGAAGCCAAGAGATGGCAATTCGGACGTGATTTCCTTGTTACCGGTATGAGAACGCCCAGTGTTGCGGGAGTGCTGCAAATCGTCGAAGGAGATCAACCGCCAACCAAAGCTGCGATAGCCCTAATTCGCCTGCCGGATGGTGTAGACCAACAGAAACGGCAGGAATTGATTCGGAACGCGCGATCGGCACAAGCAGCGGCAGTTGTTTTTCTCGAGACGGAAGCAAATAAAGCGCAGCGGGAGTCAGGCAACGTACGCTTCCCTACTCTTCAGACGCGCATCGCGGGCGAACGTCCACCAGAATCTTTCGCGGTCATCTCGGTACGGAAGGATATATTTGATGAGTTGGCCACGATGGCAAACGGAACACCCGTGGAACTAAAGGGCCCGATACAGGATAGCGATTCGAACGCGACGTGGAATGCAGTCGGCGTCCTGCGTGGTTCTGATCCCACAGCGGTAGGCGAGGCGATAATGCTGAGCGCGCATCTCGATCACCTGGGCGTATCGGAAACAGCAAACGGTGATCAAATCTTCAACGGCGCTGATGACGATGCTTCCGGTTGTGTTGCGGTGCTAGAGCTGGCGCGTGTGCTCGCTGCGGGTCCGCAACCTCGTCGTACAATTTATTTTGTTTGTTTTGGAAGTGAGGAAAGAGGCGGATTGGGATCGCGCTACTTCGTCGACCACTCGCCTGTTCCGCTGGAAAAAATTGTCGCCGACGTTACCTTTGAAATGCTTGGGCGACCTGATGCAAAGGTTCCTCCAAATACTCTATGGTTGACCGGCTATGAACGGTCTACATTAGGTCCGGAGCTGGCCCGCCGTGGAGCGCGGCTGGTTGCAGATCCGCATCCAGAACAAAATTTCTTTCAACGATCGGACAATTACGTTCTCGCCTTGCGAGGTGTTGTCGCACACACTGTATCGAGTTTCGGACTACACACCGATTACCACCGTCCGAGTGACGACTTAACGAAAATTGATTTCCCTTTCATGACTCGTTCGATCAATTCGCTGGTCGCTCCGATGCTTTGGCTGGCAAATAGCACTTTTCGACCAGCTTGGTTACCGGGCAAGCAGCCAACTCGCAATTAGCATTCGCCAAACGTGAAACCGAAGTTCTTCAAATCACAATCTCGCTTCCGTCGCTGGCTCGAGAAGAATCACGGGAGTAAGAAGGAGTTGGTGGTCGGTTTCTACAAAAAGTTGAGCAGTAAACCAAGCATCACTTACCCGGAAGCTTTAGACGAAGCTTTGTGTTTTGGTTGGATTGATGGAGTAAGAAAGAGTCTGGACAACGATAGCTATACAATCCGCTTTACACCGCGCAAGCCAACAAGCATCTGGAGCAACGTAAACGTCAGGCATGTTGAGCGACTGAAGAAAGAGGGTCGCATGACTCCACCCGGACTTGCGGCTTATGCACGCCGGAATCCGAAAAGAACAGGCATATATTTGTTTGAGAAACCGCCGGTTGAATTCTTGGCGGACTATGAGGAACTGTTTCGAAAGAATAAAAAGGCGTGGCAGTTCTTCGAGCAACAACCACCTGGAGTAAAGCGCCTCTCAAAGCTGTATGTCATGAGCGCGAAACAGGACGAAACTCGAAGGCGACGCCTCAAACAGCTCATCGAGTCGTCTGCCAAAGGAGTAAGACACGGTATTCTCGCAGGAAAGACAAAGAAGAAGTAGTCGATGCAATCTCGAATGCCCGCCATCTTTATCGGTCATGGTAACCCTCTCAACGCATTACAGCAGAACGACTACACGAATGCTTGGCGCGCCATCGGTCAAACGATTAGAAAACCAAGAGCGATACTCGCGGTCTCAGCTCATTGGTATGTGCCTGGTACGTTTGTGACCGCTATGGGTAAACCGCGAACGATTCACGACTTTGGCGGATTCCCTGAAGAGCTCTACCAGGTGAGGTATAACGCGCCGGGTAGTCCTGAACTCGCGAGCCATGTAAGCGAGTTGCTTACACCAATTCCCGTCGGACTTGACTACAGTTGGGGACTCGATCACGGCACTTGGTCCATACTGTGTCACGTTTTTCCCAACGCAGACATACCGGTAGTTCAACTGAGCATTGATGAAACTCAACCGGCACCTTTTCACTACAAACTCGCCAGACGGCTTGAGGCTTTACGTGATGAAGAAGTTCTAGTTGTGGGTAGCGGGAATCTCGTTCATAACCTGCACACTTACGCCTGGGGGAAGCATGCGGTGGCACCATTTGATTGGGCCGTACGGTTCGAAGAGGAAGTCATGGCGTACTTACTCGCAAACGATCACAAGCCAATCATCCATTACGAGAAGCTTGGTCGCGAGGCCCTGCTCGCGGTACCAACGCCCGAACACTATTTGCCGCTGCTGTATGTGATCGGAGTACAGGCACGTGAAGATCGGATCAGTTTTCCTGTTAAGGGTGTCGACGGAGGTTCTATTTCAATGTTGGCCGTACAAGTTGGCTAAAAAAATCCATGCCTGACCTACTAGTAAATTTATTAAAGCTACCGCCGCTCGAACATCATTCAGACGACGTGTTGATTCGACGGGCACAGCCGTTCGAATTGACACCGGTTCTCGACTTTGTGCGGGATAACTTCTCCGTCAAATGGGCGGACGAGATTTCTGTTGGATTTGCCAACAAGCCGATTAGCGTCTTTATTGCGACAATCGATCACAAGCTAGTAGGATTTGCGGCGTATGAATGTACTCGTCGTGGCTTCTTCGGTCCTACTGGCGTGCTCGAAAGCGCTCGCGGTCGTGGAATCGGGAAAGCGCTGCTCCTGTCCAGTCTGAGTGCTTTACGAGAGTTAGGTTACGTTTACGCGATCATTGGCGGTGTTGGACCAGTACGGTTTTATCAGAAAACGGTGAACGCGATCGTCATCCCCGACAGCGAACCGGGTATATACGGAGATCGGCTTTAACTGAAGGATGAGGGATGAAGGATGAAGGATGAAAGTCATCGCTTTTCACGGGAACGAGATGATAAATGAAAAATGTCAAATGATAATTGATCAATGATTTCGTCCTTCATCCTTCATCCCTCATCCTTCATCCCTTATTTCAGCGCGTTCACGATTCTTCCCCACTCCTCCAACGTCAACGTCTCAGCGCGTCTCTGCAAATCAACCCCTGCCTTGCAAAGCACAATGCTCGCGCCTCCGTTCTTCGTAATAACCTGGTGAAGCGCGCCGGTGGAGTGGCGAAGGTTATTGAGCATCGTCTTTCGCTTTTGCGCGAATCCGGCACTCACAACCTGCCACAACAGATCTTCATTAGCCACGTCAACTGCCAGACCCCGCCGAAGTGCCAACTTCACAACTGTGCTCCAAACTTTGGGAGGTGGACGAAAGCTGCGCGGAGATACATCGAATAACCTTTCACTGTCGCAGTATGTCTCGACGAGCACTGAGAGATATCCTCGCTCGCTAGACCCTGCAGGCGCCAACATTCGTTCGACGACCTCGCGTTGAAGCATCAAAACCATTTCCGAAATACAGCGCCGCTGTTCAATCAAACGCTGCAAGATGGCTGTTGAGATGTTGTATGGAAGATTGGCGACGACACGCGTAGAACTTGCCGGTCGAATCTCCGCGCATATATCGGCTGTCAGAGCGTCGGCTTCGATAAGTCTGAAATTGTGTTCTGCGCCAAAGCGATCCCGCAGCGGAGGAACTAGTTTTCGATCAAACTCTATAGCGATCACTTTGGCGTCGTGCTCGACTAATTCAGCCGTAAGTGCACCCGTCCCTGGTCCAATTTCGACAATTGTTTCACCGGCTTTTGGATCGAAGGCCGCAAGTATTTTAGAGATTATGTTTCGATCGTGAAGAAAGTGCTGGCCGAATCGTTTTGAAGGGCGAAGAGTGTCGAACCGTTCCGTCGAGGAATCCCCCTGTGCTTTTTGCTTCATTCCTGTTCCCTGAATTTTTCAGGGTAGCCAGTAATCTCGAGGTCTTCTCCCCGTTCAGTTGTCTTGACGTCTCGAAGTCTTAATGCGAGGCGCACGACTTCTGCCCCGGATCCTGCCACCGGTCCGGGTGCCTCGCGACCACCAATGATCAGGGGCGCCACAAAGAACGTAGCCTTGTTGATGAGCCCCGCATCCACAAAGCTGCCAGCCAAGGTAGCTCCACCCTCAATCAAGAGGCCCTGTACCGAACGTTTCGCCAACTCTTTGAGAATCGATACCAGATCGCGCGTCCCAGAGGTGACGACGTCAACTCCGAGATCACGTAATGTTTTCGCCTTTGACGCTTCGGCATGTTCGCCCGTGAAAACCAGCAACGGAGAGTCGGCTGCAGTCCGAACTAATCGCGAAGTCTGCAACAGGCGCAGGTTTTCATCGAGAACAATTCTAATCAGTGGTCGCCTGCGACGTAGCCCTGATCGGTCGGTTAAGAGAGGATCATCGATTTCAGCAGTTCCAGCACCGACCATGATAGCGTCGTACTCATGACGCAGTTCGTGCACTCGAGTTCGCGCCTCGCGTCCGGTGATCCAACGCGAGTCGCCACTTTTTGTCGCTATCTTTCCATCTAAAGACATGGCCGCTTTTAGATGAACAAACGGAAGACGAGTGCGCATGAAGTGCAAATATTTCTCATTAACTTCTGACGCTTCTCTGGCCATCAGTCCGACCTCAACCTGTAGACCAGCTTCGCGTAGATGCGCAAACCCCCGTCCCGACACCTGACGGTTGAGGTCTTCAATAGGTGCGACAACGCGCGTAATGCCGGCATTAATCAGAGCGTCGGTGCACGGAGGCGTTCGGCTGCGGTGCGCGTGAGGTTCGAGCGAAACATAGGCAGTCCCCCCGCGGGCTCGCTTACCCGCTTGTTGGAGCGCAAGCGTCTCGGCATGCATTACATCTTCGTAGATGTAGTGTCCTTCGCCAACAACCTCTCCAACGCTGTTTGTGATCACGCATCCAACAAGTGGCCCTGGACTTACCTGACCAGTGCCGCGACTAGCGAGTTCCAGTGCTCGCGCCATCAGGCGTCGATCAGTCTCGGACCAGGTTGAAGTTTCAGTCAGTGTGGAAGTCGAGGTCATAAAGATCCACCGATCAAGCGAACAAACCTTCCACGTACTGCTTTGGATCAAACACTACGAGGTCGTCAACCTTTTCGCCAATCCCCGCGTATCGTATCGGCAGATTAAGTTCCTTGGCGATAGCCACCGCGATTCCACCTTTTGCAGTGCCGTCAAGCTTCGTCAATACAATTCCTGTAACTCCGGCGACTTTCAAAAACTGTCGCGCTTGCTCGAGTCCATTTTGACCTGTCACCGCATCGACTACGAGAAGAGTTTCGTGTGGTGCTCCCTCAACTTCCCTCGCCGCAACCCGTTTCATCTTCTCCAATTCGGCCATCAGGTTCGACTTAGTATGCAAGCGGCCGGCGGTGTCTACAATCAAGACTTCAGAACCACGCGCTTTTGCAGCCTTCAACGAGTCAAACAACACAGCAGCAGGATCGGTTCCTTGTTTCTGCTGGATCAATGGCACGCCTGTGCGTTGAGCCCAGATGGCAAGTTGGTCCGAAGCTGCTGCACGGAACGTGTCTGCCGCACAGATGAGCACGTCGTTGCCTTCCGCTTTGATCCGTTGCGCCAGCTTTCCAATTGTCGTCGTTTTCCCAACGCCATTCACGCCAACGATCATCATCACGTAGGGCAATACATTTTCAGGAGCCGCAGTTTCTGAAGCCACTCCCTCATGTTCTGACGCATGCAGTATGTTAAGCAACTCGTGTTTGATTGCTTGCTTTAAGGCGTCAAGGTCATTGATCTGTTTACGGGCGACGCCACGGCGGACCGTCTCAAGTATTTCGAGTGTTGTCGGGACTCCGATGTCGGCTGCGATAAGCACTTCTTCGAGGTTATCGAGTAATTCTTCGTCAATCTGCTTTCGTCCGGCAAAAACTGTATCTAGGCGTTCAGCCAGTGATTCTCGAGTTGCTGAGACAGCACGGCGAAACCTCGAGGAAAACTCTTGCTCAAGCGCCGCCTCCTGCGCCTGAAGTTCTTCCATCGAGAGATTCAGACCTAAGACCGACGTCGCAAATGGCGATCTTGAAGGAACCGGTTTCTCGCGAGCAGTGTCGGACAGCGTGTCACTGCGGACGGGGCTACTAACTTTTGGTGGCGGCGGTTCCGGTTTTGTTTCGACAGGAACGGGGGCTGGGCCCGCACCCGCTACCGACGGCACTAACTCAGGCGGCCGTTCAATCCCTGGTTTTTTATCGTATGTATCAACGATCTCGGGCGAGGCTACGTCCGACTCTTTTTTGGTAGCCGGCTCATTCAAACCTAACGTGACAAACTGATCAGCTTTTTTCCGTTTCCAAAATAGTCCCATACCTGATTCAAAAGAGGCCTTCTTAAATGAAATTTGGATGACTCGCGATTATAAGGAGCCACGAGCAAAGAGCAAAGGGCGAAGGGCGAAGAGCGAGCGTCTTTCTTCTTTGCTCTTTGCTCTTCGCTCTTCGCCCTTTGCCTTTTGCCCTTTGCGTTCTGTCTCAGGCAACGGCGATAGGATCGTTTCTCACGACACCTTCGACGGCATCAGGTGTTGGAACCGGTGTTGGCTTTCGCAGTCGCACGGAGCCGGGTCTAATTTGTCCTTCTCTACACGCTGCTGTGAATGCCGCCACCACTTCCGGATCATAACGGGTTCCCGTAAAGCTCTCGATGCGGGCCAACGCAGCTTCGAATTCCATCGCTTTCTGATACGGTCGCTCGGTAGTCATCGCGTCGAACGTGTCGGCTACTGCAACGATCTTGCCCATCAAGGGAATCTCTTCACCTTTTAGTCCCTGAGGGTAGCCGCGCCCATCGATCATCTCGTGATGCATGTACATGCCCGGCAGGAACTCTTTCATCGCCGGAATCTGAGACATGATCTTATAGCCCTTTTGCGGGTGCTTCTTCATGATCTCGTATTCTTCATCAGTCAAGGCAGCAGGCTTCTTTAGAATCTTATCGTCGATTCCAATCTTACCGACGTCGTGAAGCAATGCGCTGATTCTGATCTTCTCAACTTCATCATCCGGCAAATTCATTCGCTGTGCGATCGCGACCGAGAAGCGCGAAACGCGTTCCGAGTGGCCGCGCGTATATGGATCCTTTCCATCGATCGCGGCAGCCAATGCCTTGACAGTTCCAATGAACAACTGGCGGTTTTCTTCAGCAGAGCGCTGCAGATCATTAATGAAGCGTTCAATCTGATCCGTCATCAGGTTGAATGAGTTTCCGAGGTCGCCGAGTTCAGTGCGGCTAACCACCTCGATTCGTTGGGAGAAGTCTCCGGATGCGATGCGATGAGCGCCGCCTGCCAGTTCGCGAACCGGCCGGGTCAGTTTCTTTGCGAAGAAAACCCCCGTTAACATCGTCAATACTGCGGCAATGAGACTGATCCAAAGGGTCTGCCACCGCATATCAGAGACCGAAGTAAGCGCCGCCGACTCGTCTTGAATTGCGATAACTCCCAATCTTGCTGTCTTATCGAGTTCCGCCGTTGCGTAAGATCCAAGCATCTCAACCGTTCGCCCATCCCGAGTTGCGGAGAACGGAGCGAGAGCGGATTGCACTTGCGCTCCCGACTCCTGCCAATCCTGAACCACTTTCAAATCAGTCATCGGCTTCCCGGAGAACGCGACACTCGGTTCCGGATGCGCGACTGCACGTCCGTTCTGGTCTACCACAAAGACAACAGGCAAACCGGCATTCAGTAATTCGCGCTCACTCTTGGACGTCGGCTGCTGCACTGCGTCAAAAACTTCCTGAAACGAAACGATAGCGACGACTGCGGCAACAACGTCTTGATTCTGTGCTCCCCCAAGTACGGGTTCGGCAATCGTCAGTGCCATTTCCTGACCAGAGCGAATCAGCTGTGGCCTACTTACTACGAGGCCGCGGCCACTCATTCGCGCCAGCACTTCACTCACCCGCTGATCAACCTCATCCAGCTTGATTACATCAGGCTGAAAGGCACGATGCAGTTGACCATTAACAGGCCACAAAGCCAGTGCGATGAGGTTTGGATCCTCCTGCAACGTCTTCTGTAACCGCCTGTCATATCCTGCGTCGTCAAGTTCCTGAATACCGCCCGAAATCTCAAAAGCGCGCGCCAATCCAGTCACGACGTCGCGGTAGCGCTGCCCATAAAGCTCGATCTGTCGAGCCTTGTCTTGCACCAGCTGCGCCTGATAACGGCCCTCTACGGAGCGGAGCTCGGCCGCGCTGCGTCCCGATAACAACACGCCGGCGAAGGCCAAAGGCAGTAATCCCACCAGCAACAGGACGCCGAGCACGATATATACGAGGCGAATTCGCTTAATTTTTTCGAGCATTTAGGGAATGTGGCTGTAGTATTGACGCGGCTGGGAGTGCTGGAGAGCCGGTTCCATAACGGAGCGGGCAAACCATTATTGTCGACCAACTGCTTGAGTGTCAACACGTTTTGCCGTAGTTGAACCGCTGTGTTTGGCCAGGTTAGGGGTTGGCAGATTTCATTCGACATTCTTCCGACTTCTTGGCGCGCCAGGACGTCTAAATCCTTGAGCGCCAATGGTTGAAGGTGCTGACACGTGGAAGCGAGTCTCCCCGTCTGCCACTGCATGGAAACCTTAACTAGCGACGAGCATATAGTTGAACGCGCTCTGACGGGGGACGCCGATGCCTTCGGGGAATTGGTGCGCCGTTGGGAGCGCCGGATCTTTGCGCTGACTTATGGAATGCTCGGCCGCGAGGAAGACGCGCGGGATGCGACACAGGAGACGTTCCTGGCTGCGTTCCGAAACCTTCGGGGATTTCGCGGTGAGGCCAAGGTGTCGTCCTGGCTTCATCGAATCGCAGTAAACCAATGCATCACGCGACAGAGGCGGGCCAAGGTTCGGAGTGAAACGGCGCTTGAAGATGAGCAAGAGAGAGACGCGACTAGTTTTGCCTCGCCCGCAAGACTTTCACCTGCTCGAACGGTTGAGCACCGCCAGGTTACACAAGCAGTGCGACGCGCCGTTAATAGTTTGCCTGTCGAACTGCGGCAGGTAATTGTTATGAAGGAGTTTGAGGACCTGACTTTCAAAGAAATCGCCGAAACACTTGAATTACCGCTCAGCACTGTTAAGAGTCGTTT
>DATBSH010000244.1:0-23954 GCA_036559885.1 Pyrinomonadaceae bacterium | reverse complement strand
ACACGAAATAAACACAAAAGCACTCTTGGTCTTACTTCGTGTCAGTTCGTGTGAATTCGTGGATCGGAGTGGATGCGAAGCCTCGCAATGCCTCTTAGATGAGCGGACCTGAGTTTTGCAAGAGGCTCTTTAGCTTGTCGTGACGTGCGTTAGATTCAACTTCTTTCAGAAATCAGTCAACCAAATGTCCGATATGCTTTAGCTTGTCGTTGTTGATGCGTTAGATTCAACGTCTTTCAGAAATCCCTAATTGTCACCGCGGCGCGTTTCCTGAAAGAAGTCACATGTAACGCATCACAACGACAAGTTAAAGCGTATCGGACATTTGGTTGACCGATTCCTGAAAGACGTTGAATCTAACGCATCACACGACAAGCTAAAGCGTATCGAACATCAGAAAGTTATCGGAGATTTACGGCGACTTTGAAGCTGCCGGCGATGGACTTCTCACAGCTGACGGAGATGGTTTCGCCGGCGTTGGAGTCGCGGTTGGTGCCTCGATCTTTGTTGCTTGAGAAACTACAACTTGCCAGTTCCCGTTGCGGCGTCCAAACACGTCCGTGAAACGATATTCTCCGCTGATATCAATCTGCTTACCATCTGGGCGTTTGTATTTCGCCTTTTTAAGGACGCTGCGACCAGTGATGACTGCTGCATCAGCACTGAGCACGGTCACCTTGGAATCAGTCACATCAAACGACTCAGCCGTAAGATTATTCGACTCGATGTCGCGGATATCATCAGCTTTCGTTCCTGTCGTACCGTCGGGGTAGATAAGAACAATGTCATCTGCCTCGATTCTTTTCATCGCGTCTACATCGCGGGTCTTTATTACATTCGCCCACTCTCGATCCAGCCTTAGGACCTCAGCTTCAATGGCAGCTGGATTGAAAGCTTCTTTAGCTGTCGCCGTGGTGGCGGCGTTTCGGTTGGTGTCGGGAGCTGCCGGTTGGCATCCGGCGAGTCCGAAAACGACGAACGATACAACCGTGCAGAGCGCCAAATTAATGGCGGTTCTTGTCATCTCAATCGCTCCTTGTTCGACTTAATAGGCTAATAGAACTTGGGTTGTTTTGTAGTTGATTCTACACCGTTCAAACCAGGACTCCTTCTACGACAATCGGCGATCAGCGTCAACCAATCCTCGCAATAAAATCGGGCGGATCACCACAATTTGTTCAGGATTCAGGACGTGTCTGGACCGTTGACACGGGATATCGCTCAGGATTATTGTTCGACCACGCGCGGACTTGTTGGGGCCATAACCATACGTCGGCGCCGGCTACAGCCCCGCCTATCTTCAAATTTACAGACGCTTTTTTCTTAGAAAGGAGCGACCATGACTCACCTTACGACACTTTTCACCGGAAGGTCTGCAGGCCGTCTTTTATTTGTCGCCCTGGCGCTTATTGTGCCCGGCATCGTGCTAGCCCAAACGAACAAGAACAGGAACGCAGCTGCCGAAGAAGAACCTCTGTTTCACGAATACAGAGGCGTCCAGATTGGCGCGCTCGCCGACGATGTTCGAAAGAAGCTTGGCGCTCCTGCTGACAAAGGTGACGAACAGGATTTCTACATATTTGGTGAGAAAGAGACCGCTCAAATCTTTTACGACAAGGCGACACGTAAGGTCGTGGCTATCTCCGTCGATTTCCAGATTGGTGCCAGCGGCGTGCTGACACCGCAACAGGTGTTTGGATCCGATTTTGCAGCAAAACCAGACGGGTCGAAGTCAAAACTCGTGCGTTATCCGAAAGCGGGGTATTGGCTTTCTTACAGTCGCACGGCGGGTGAGGCCCCAATCATTACGGTAACGATCCAGAAGATGAACTAGTCGGCTTAGCGAACTCAGAAAGTACTAGAAGTCGATTTCGGATTTCGACAATGCGGATTTCGGATTTTGTTTGTGACAGTAGCTCGACTGGCCACGTTCCGGAAGCACGAAATCCGAAATCCGCATTCCGAAATTCGAAATCGCTCTTGCGGCTGTAGACTACTCACGCTCACCTCCGTATCCTTCCAGTTGAATGCGTTCCACATCCATTCTCGAGAATCTTGGCGACTCATCTCCGAGAAATGCCGACGAATTGTCTCGCTTTATCAAGCAGCAAGCTTTGGCTGTGGGGTTCGATAAGGTCGGTATCGTTCGCGCGGCTGCTCTCGATCAGGAGGCGGTGCGACTTAATGAATGGCTTGCACGCGGTTTTCACGCCGACATGAGTTGGATGGAGCGCGAACCATCAGGGCGTATAGATCCGCGAACAATTTTTCCTGGTGCGCACTCGATCGTCGTTGTAGCAATCAACTATTACACTCCTTCTCAACATCAGGAACGTGACGGCACTGGCAAGGTTTCTCGGTACGCCTGGGGTGACGACTATCACGACATATTGCGCGAGAAACTGCGTTCGCTGTTCGATCGCATCAAGCGGGTTCGACCGGAAACTGAGGCTAAGATCTGTGTCGATATTCAGCCGGTGATGGACAAGGCGTGGGCCGTTCGGGCCGGCTTAGGATGGCTTGGCAAACATTCAAACGTTATTACAACTGAATACGGTTCCTGGGTTTTCATTGGCGAACTGCTCCTGAATTTGGAGCTTCAGTATGACGATGAAGTGATCGAGGATCACTGCGGCACCTGCACATTGTGCATCGACGCGTGTCCGACGCAGGCCATAGTCGAACCTTACGTTGTTGACTCAGCAAAGTGCATCTCCTACGCGACCATCGAGCTTCGAGAAACCACCATTCCCGCTGAAGTTGGCGAAAAGCTATCCGGCTGGTTGTATGGTTGCGATATTTGCCAAGACGTCTGTCCGTGGAATCGTTTCGAACAAGTTGCTGAGGAACAACGATTCGAACCTCGGGAAGGAAACGTAAACAGTCGACTGGAAGAAATCCTGGAGCTCGATCAGCAAACATATGCGGAGCGTTTTCGCGGAAGCGCAATGAAACGTGCAAAGCTAAGTGGACTTCAACGTAATGCCCGCGCGTTAATGCAAGGCCGATAAATTCCAGGTTAACTCTCTGCGTAACCTCGGCGTTCTCTGCGTCTCGGCGGTGAATTCTGAGACCCTTGTAACCCAGACGCTGAGATCGCAGAAACGTTAATTTGATGCCACTTCAATGCCGTACGAACAACTCAATCCTAATTTCGCCGAAGAGGTCAAGCAGAGCTTCAGCAAACAAGCTGTGATGCAATTAATAGGCGCGGAGCTCACACGCGTTGAACCCGGATTGGTAGAAATCACTTTGCCCTACCGTCCGGACCTCGCTCAGCAGCATGAATATCTTCACGCTGGGATAGTTACGACGATCGCTGATTCCGCATGTGGCTATGCAGCTTTCAGTCTGATGCCTGCGGGCGCTGAAGTTCTAAGCGTTGAATTCAAAGTCAACCTGTTGCGTCCAGCACAGGGGACGCACTTCGTTGCCCGCGCTGAGGTGATCAAAGCCGGCCGGACGCTGACTGTTGTCCGCGCTGACGTCTTCGCTCATTCGAATGAAGACGGTGCTCGATTGATAGCGACAATGCAGGGAACGATGATGACTATGAAAAAATAAGAGGCAGGGGAGCGGAATCATTGGTCAATTGTCATTTTGTTCGCTCCATGCGGCATCCCTTTTAGTAGTTCCGATACAAGATTACAAACGTTTGACAGCGCGACTAGTGACAACAAAATGACAAATGAGAAATGTCCAATGACAATTGACCAATGATTCCGCTTGCTGCTCCTGCCTGCTGCTCCTGCTCCTGAAACTCATGTGTCTCCTGCATCACATCGGCGGTGCCTTCAAACATTCTCCAGAACAATTGAGCGACCGAATTAGCGCGCGAGCCTTAGATCTCATCAAGCGCTCAATTGACGATATTGATCCTTCCAGGCTAATCGACCATCACACTCACATCGCCGGCCTCGGCACACAAGGTAGTGGTGCCTTCGTCAATCCGAAGATGCGCACATGGAAACATCCGTTTCACCGTTTGAAGTTCAAAGTCTACATGAGCGCAGCAGGGGTCAACCACGAAGAGAATGCCGACAGCCAATTCGTAGATCGGCTAAAGAACTTGGTTTCTTTTATTCCTCAACACGGCAGGCACCGTTTGCTTGCGTTCGACAAGAATTATCGTCGCGATGGCACAGTGAATCTTCAAAAGACGGAATTCTACGTGCCAAACGATTTTGTCTTTGAACTTGCCGCGCAATACCCGAATCTCTTCGTGCCCAACATCTCGGTTAATCCTTATCGTCCAGATGCAATCGCTGAGTTGAGAAAATGGACGGCAAAGGGCGCGCGTGTCGTGAAGTGGCTGCCAAACGCAATGGGAATCGATCCTTCTGATCCGGCATGCGACAGTTTTTATCAGAGCATGAAGGAACTCCAGCTGATCCTGCTGAGCCATGGCGGCGAAGAGAAGGCGGTTGAAGCGCAGGAAGATCAAAAGCTGGGGAATCCTTTATTGTTGCGCCGTGCGTTGGATCACGGAGTGAAAGTAATAGTCGCACATTGTGCCGGTCTTGGGATGAATGAAGACTTGGACCATAGCGACAGAAAGCTGACTCCGAATTTCGATCTTTTTTTGCGGTTGATGGACGAGAAGCGCTACGAAGGCCTTGTGTTTGGAGAAATTTCTGCAATGACGCAATTCAATCGAATTGGTCGGCCGCTAACTACGATGTTGTCGCGCGAAGATTTGCATCATCGGCTTGTCAACGGCAGTGACTATCCATTGCCGGCTATAAACGTGTTGATACGAACAGAACCGCTGCAGCGATTTGGCTACATCAACGAGTCACAGCGCGATTCACTTAGAGAAATCTATCACTACAACCCACTGTTATTTGATTTTGTACTCAAGCGGTCGCTGAGACTTCCCGGTACAGACCTACGGTTTCCGCCTTCAGTGTTTATGACCAACAGCACCCTGGGCGTGTGATTTTCTCTGTATTAACTCTGCGACCTCTGTGTCTCTAGTGGTTCCAAAGCGTGCCGAGGAATTGTTCAACCACAGAGACACAGAGCTGGCACCGAGAAAATTTCACTTCAACTTGTCTTTTATCTCATGAGCCAGACGTTGGTGTTCCTGCAACGTTGGCAGAGTTTTTGTCGCGAATGCCTTCAGCTCGGCGTCGGCGCCACCGGTTGATTCTTCCTGAAACGCGCTGACCGCCTTGTCATGGTCCTGGGCCATTAGCGACATGTATTCTCGATCGAACTCAGCGCCTGACAACTTCGCTAACCTGTCGCGTGCTTCTTTATGTTCTGCTTTGACCTCAGTCGGAAGCGTGATGGACTTCTTTGTAGCAATCTGCTTCAGCTCCGCACCTGCCTTTGAATGGTCCGTGACCATTCGCTGACCAAATCGCTTCACATCAGGACTCTGCCCCTTCTGTGCGGCTAAACGCCCCAACTCAACTTCTGCCGTTCCGTCTTGAGCTACCTCCATAGCCCACGTCTTATCATCACGTCGCGGGGCGACGCCGCGTGCCGGCGTCAGTGTAGGTGATGGCGATGCCGCTGCAACGTTGTTTGAATTATTAGTGTTTGTTGTCTCTGAAGGTGTGCACGAGGCGATGGCCAATGCCACAAGCGCAACTGCAACCAATAAGATCTTTCGCATATTGTTCCTCCCATGTCCGTCTCCGTACCTTATTAGGACCACTCTTTAACGGAAATGCCGCAAACGGCTTGCGAAAAGCTAACTAATGCGTCGAATAGGACGATTGTGACCTCTGCGGTATGATTAGCGGGATGCGAAGTGGCAGCGAAACAGTTTTGCGCGATTCATATGGACGCGCTATCCGAGATCTGCGCGTGTCGCTGACTGATCGGTGTAATTTCAGGTGCTTCTACTGCCTGCCGCACGGAGAACCGCCCATTGCGCCGAAGGAACAAATGCTTTCGTATGAGGAGATCGACTACCTCTGCGGAATTTTCGTTTCGTTGGGTATCGAGAAGATCAGATTAACTGGCGGGGAACCCCTGATGCGCCGCGATATCGAAGTTATCATCTCGAAGCTCGCCAAGTTAAGAACGTCCGGCAATGGCCAAGGAAGTCTTCATGATCTCGCGCTGACGACCAACGGTTACTTTCTGCCCGAACGCGCCCGCACAATGAAAGAGGCCGGGCTCGACCGAGTGACTATAAGTCTCGATAGTCTCAAACGCGATGTGTTCAAGCGAATGACCGGTGTCGACGTTCTCGACAAAGTGCTGGCAGGAATAAGCGCGGCAAAAGAAGCGGAATTACATCCGATCAAAATCAATGCGGTTATCGTGCGGGGGCACAACGATGACGAACTTGTCGATTTCGCTGCTTTTGCGCGCGAGCATGATCTGAAGATGAGATTTATCGAGTTTATGCCATTAGATTCCGGACACGATTGGTCGCGCGAAGATGTGGTTTCAGGACGAGAGATTCGCGAGCGAATTTCGGCGGCCTTCCCGCTTGAACCACTAAAGGTTCAACGTGGGTCGGAAACTTCGTCGCGTTATAAATTCGCCGACAATGCGCCTGGCGAAATCGGGATCATCGCTCCGGTGACTGAAGCATTCTGCGGCGCTTGTTCACGCATCCGTCTCACGGCGGATGGCCAGATACGCACCTGTCT
Organism: Pyrinomonadaceae bacterium; assembly: GCA_036559885.1. Classification (GTDB taxonomy): domain Bacteria; phylum Acidobacteriota; class Blastocatellia; order Pyrinomonadales; family Pyrinomonadaceae; genus PSRF01. Next base: position 17,340 of record DATBSH010000244.1, on the reverse strand, counting down.
TTTTTCGACTGTCGAATATTCGTTGCGAGATGTGTTGCGCTCAGGCGCGAGCAGGCAGGAGATTGTTTCTTACATTGAATCCGTCGTACTCAAAAAAGAACCACGCCATTTTATTAACGACCCCGGCTTTGTTGCGCCCTCACGGACGATGAGCTTCATCGGGGGATAACTCAAATTGAATGCGGTTCTTGTCGCCCTTTAGTAGTTACATCGACGACACCAGTCAACCTGTAATTGGGAGCGCGGACGTCCTCGTCCGCAACGCGACGCAGTCGCGCAGGGTTTGTTCGCTTCGCTCATTGCGGACGAGGACGTCCGCGCTCCCAGTAGAACGTCCATTCGTTCCATCGACGAAGCTGCTAAAGGTTACCTCGTCCGCAAGCCCACCTTAATCAGCGCCCTTATGCAGCGGCGGCCACGGTTGCTGGCGCTTCGTCGATCTCTTTTACCGCACGCAAGCCTGACCAGAACGCACCTTGCATCCATGAGAAGTTCGGCGAAAGGTGTTCGCCGGCAAAGTGGATACGGCCTTCCGCGCCTTGCGCATTTACAAAATCTCTCAGCCCGACGAAAGCCCATGCACCGCGCGCCCATTGATCTTCAGACCAACATTTTGAGGCGCCACGTTCGAAGTTTCCACGAATGCCCGGAAAGTACGAATCCAGTTCAGCGGTGGTCTGACTGATACGATCCGGCTCGCTCATGCTTGAAATGCGCTCTGCCTCGCCGGGGCGTGCGTAGGTCATCAGGATTCCGCGCGGACCCGGTTGACTCCAAGTCGGATGCCAAACCTCAACTGCCCGCTCAGTCAAGGCGAAACCACTCAGTCCTTTTTCTTCCCAACTCCGGTTCTTTAACTGCAGATATACCCGGGAGACCGCGTCGTATCGCGTGTTTTTGATCACACGGAGTTTTCGGTCTGAAAAGCTGCTGGGCAGTTCCAGACTTTGCAACACGGAGAACGGAATCGTTGAGAGAATACGATCGGCTGAAAGAGTTTGCCTTTTACCGTTTTGCAGAAACACAGCGCGGGCTGTTTTGGCGTCCTGCTCAAGGCGGACGACGGCCGCACCGTAATGGATCTTGTCAGATAACTTCGCCGCAAACGCGCGCGGCAGCAAATCGCTACCACCCTTGATTTTGGACCATCGTTCCGGCTGGCCTCCGAGGTCAGGTCCAAAGAATTGTTCAAGACCTTCCGTAAAATTTTCAAAAGGTACTTCTCTGCGATCTCCTCCATCGAGCCGTAGCGCTGGCAACCGCGGCGGGTACATAGGCTCGAGTGGCAGTTGGAACAGGTTTACGTATTTGAGCGTGAGATCGTGGTTCGTAGGTATGCGGGCCGCGCCTTCTTCTGCGTACAGTCCATCAGAAAATGGCTCACGCAATGTATGAACGCGGCCGCCAGGACGGTTTCGGGCTTCAAGGATTGTGACATCGTGCCCCAGTTGCGTTAATTCATAACCCGCAACGAGTCCTGCAAGTCCGGCGCCGAGAATAAGCACCTTTTTCGACGGCCCGCGAACAACAAAGACTCGTGATGTCCGGGCTCTTGCAAACGTCCACACGAGACCCGTTCCTACAACGGCGCTTGAGCCCTCTCTAATAAACTGACGACGACTTACCGACAATCGAGATTACCTTCGTCTGGATCTTGTGTGACCTGACCTTGAAGTTTTCTTCGCAACAGGTTTCGTTTGTGTGGCTGTCGAGTCTGTACGTCTTGGCGTGGCCGGAGGTTGCGTTGTTGCCGGTTCAGGAGGCTTTGGTGGCATCTCGGCTTTAGCGAATCGTGGCAGGAGCGTATCGCGCATGGCGAGTTGATAAACGGACCACGCCACAATCATCGCGTCTTTTTTAACGTCGTCTTCGATAATTCGTTCGTACGTGTCAAGGTTGGTGTGCCACGTGTTCGTTCCATATTCGATCGGATCTTGCCCCATGCCGATCCCAGGCATTCCCGCGTTGCTGAAAGATGTATTGTCAGAACCACCAAGACCCCGGTTGCGGGTCGACACCGCACCAACTACACCGTCCTGTGTAAAAGGCTCGAGAATCTCTTTGAGAATATTGGCTGCTTCTGGTGGGCCAAACACGCCGGCGCCCCGGACCCGGCCGGTTCCGGAGTCGATGTTGAAATAACCGCCGAACTTTTCGTACTCGCCTTTGGGAGTCTCGAACGATCCGAAATGTTCCTTCACATATGCAATCGAGCCGAGCAGGCCCTGTTCTTCACCACTCCATAAGGCGACACGAATAGTTCGTCGTGGCGTTACACCGAGCGTCTTCAAGATACGGGCCGCCTCCATCATGATGGCACAGCCAATTGCGTTGTCAGTCGCTCCTGTCGCCGCATGCCACGAATCAAGGTGGCCGCCCAACATGATCACCTCATCTTTCTTATCAGAGCCGGGAATTTCGCCAATCGTATTGTACGAGGTGGTGCCTTCCGGAAAGACCCGGTTCACTATATTAAATTCCAGCATAACGTCGGTGCCGTCAGCGAGAATCCGTGTAATGCGGCCAAAATCTTCGTTACTCATCACTACAGTCGGCACGGCCTTATCAACGTCGAACGTGCGATTGTTGAAAGCTCGAATCTGGCGAAACTCGCGACCCGCATCGTTGACACGTACGAGGGCGCCATTAGCTTTCAAAAAGGCGTCGATTTGTTCGTCGACCTGACGACCTGTTAACGGTCGTGGCGCGTTAGGCGCAGGCGAAGGTGACGGCGAAGGAGTTGGGAACGGTCGCGGGTTTGGTCCATAGCGTTGTTGCGCCTGCTCATCTGTCATGCGCTTGGGTGGAGGAGTTATGTTGACTGGTATGACGGCCCGTTTTCCAATGAAAACGATCCGATTGCGCACGCGCACTCGTTGGGCCGCAAAGAACGATGTCAGCTGATCCTGAGTCGGGCGATCGGGCAGAATTAGCTGAAGCGCTTTAGCTTGCACGGGCCCTTTAGTACTGGGCGTCCACGCCAAAACTTCACACACAAGCGAATCTTTAATCGGCGCGATCATGTGTGCAGTTAGTCGCTCGTTCAGCCAGCCAGGATGTCCGAACTCCCACGGTTCAAGATGCGCGTTTTGTATGCCCCACGCTGTCATCTGTTTGACAGCCCAGTCCGCAGCGTTCTTGTGGTTTGGCGATCCCGTTAAGCGTGGACCATACACATCGGTGAACATGTGCATGGTTTTCATGATTTGCGACCGCTGCATTGCTTCTTCACGGATCTTCGCTAACAGCGCTGTATCATTCGTTGACGACTGGGCAAATACGGGTAGTGAAAACAGAACGATAATTAGAATAATTGCGATGAATCGTCGATTTGGCATCTCTTTCTCCGGAGAGCTGAACAGGTTGGCGAGCGGGAGGATTATACTTTTTGACGCCGTGGCTTGCGAAGTTGTGAGTCACAAGGGTCCGAAAGTGGATGAGTAGATCCTTGAGGTAGTAACTGACAACGGATTCAACCACAGAACGTGAGCGAAGCGACCGATTTCAACTTACAAAAGCGGGCTATTCAGTACCGTTCGCGATAGCGAATGGTCAGGACTCAACGATGACATTTGGCCGTTTGCTACCGCAAACGGTACTGAATCGATTGATACTTTTGTAACTTGAAATCGGTCGCTTCGCTCCCGTTCTGTAGTTGAGCGTGTTCCTAATGATGGGTCAGGACAGGGCTTACTCAGATCATGCACAGTTGGCTGAGAACCCGCCCGGCATCACAAGATGAGCGTGCTGTGTTGGTAGAAATCTATCTCAGGCGTAGAATAGCCTTACGTAAGCGTTTGAAAAATTGAAAGTGTTTTCGGGGGAGCCGCAGAGGCTGAGAGTCTAGTCATTGCCGATTGCCGATTGCCGATTTGTTGATTTCTAATTTCCTGTGATTGAGCAGGATCTTAGACGAACAACAAATCGGCAATCGGCAATGAACAAATCGGCAATGCTAGTGACCCCTTGAACCTGATACGGTTAGCACCGTCGAAGGGAGAAACAAGGCACCGTTCCATACTTCGATCGTGTGGAACGGTTTTTTTGTTTAATGGTCTTGGGTCGTGAGAAGGAGAGGTTATGAGTCATCCAATACGAAAACAGCAGCAGCCGCAAATCATAGAGGAGCAACTTCCAAACTCGCGCCGGATCTATGTCAATGGCAAACAGGACGGCGTGCGCGTTCCTTTTCGCGAGATCACTCAATCTCCAACCAGAAGTATTAATGGCACGTTGGAGGAAAATGCTCCCGTACACGTCTACGACACGAGTGGACCATGGGGCGATCCGGTTATGCGCTGTGACGTAAGCGAAGGTCTGCCTCCATTGCGCTCAGACTGGATTCTCGCTCGTGGTGATGTTGAAGAATACGAGGGTCGGGAACCGCAACCGATAGACGATGGATATTTAACGTTTGAAGCAGCCAATCGGGCGCGCATAAAAGATGTCGGACGGCTAGAGGACTTCCCCGTCCTTCGTCGCAATTCGTTGCGCGCGAAACCGGGTGCTCGAGTGACTCAGCTGCACTATGCACGTCGCGGCATCATCACCCCAGAGATGGAGTACATAGCAATTCGAGAGAACCTGGGCCGATCTTTGGAGTCCAGTGACTTGTCACTGCTTTCCAAAGCTGCGACAAGTCGCAGCACTCCAAAGGGTGGTGAATCTTTTGGCGCCTCGATTCCCGAGTTCGTTACACCGGAGTTTGTACGCGATGAAGTAGCAAGAGGTCGCGCAATTATTCCCGCGAACATTAATCATCCCGAGTCTGAGCCGATGATTATCGGAAGGAACTTCCTCGTCAAGATCAACGCCAATATCGGTAACTCCGCAGTTGCGTCATCGATCGACGAAGAAGTCGACAAGATGCGCTGGGCGATTCGCTGCGGATCTGACACCGTAATGGATCTCTCGACGGGAAAAAACATTCATGCCACACGCGAGTGGATCATTCGCAATTCACCGGTACCGATCGGCACGGTTCCGATCTACCAGGCGCTCGAGAAGGTTGGTGGCAAAGCAGAGGAACTTACGTGGGAGATCTTTCGCGACACGTTAATCGAACAGGCTGAACAAGGCGTCGATTATTTTACAATTCATGCCGGCGTGCGACTGCCTTACATCCCACTGACAGCGAACCGAACAACAGGCATTGTGAGTCGCGGCGGGTCGATCATGGCGAAGTGGTGTTTGGCCCATCATGAAGAGAGTTTTCTTTACACTCGCTTTCGCCAAATCTGCGAAATCATGGCTGCTTACGACGTCTCGTTCTCGCTCGGAGACGGCTTGCGACCCGGCTCGATAGCCGACGCGAATGATGAAGCGCAATTTGCTGAGCTGGAAACGCTGGGTGAGTTAACGAAGATTGCGTGGGAGTATGACTGCCAGGTGATGATCGAGGGACCAGGTCACGTGCCGATGCATTTGATCAAGGAAAATATGGACAAGCAGCTGGAGACTTGTCACGAGGCACCATTCTATACTCTTGGACCACTCACGACGGACATCGCACCCGGTTACGACCACATCACGTCGGCCATTGGTGCTGCGATGATTGGTTGGTTCGGAACTGCGATGCTTTGTTACGTCACACCGAAAGAGCACCTCGGGCTGCCTAACAAGAAAGACGTGAAAGACGGAGTGATCTCTTACAAGCTGGCGGCTCATGCAGCTGATTTAGCGAAGGGACATCCGGTCGCCCAGTATCGTGACGATGCTTTGTCGAAAGCGCGCTTCGAGTTTCGTTGGGAGGATCAGTTCAACCTGTCGCTTGATCCGGAGGTGGCGCGCGAATATCACGATGAAACGCTGCCACAGGAAGGCGCGAAGCTGGCCCATTTTTGTTCGATGTGTGGTCCACATTTTTGTTCGATGAAGATTACTCAGGATGTTCGTGAGTACGCGGCACAAAAGCAACTTGACAACGATCTGGCTCTAAAGGCGGGACTGAAAGAAAAGGCAGAGGAGTTTATCGCTTCAGGCAGCGAACTTTACCAAAAAGCTTAACCGGATTTCTCCGCTTTCTCTGCGCCTCTGTGTCTCTCGCGTTGAGTCAGTTTTAAGACGCAAATTAATACGCAGAGGCGCCGAGAACGCAGAGGTCGCAGAGGAAAATCGGTTGATTAAAGGAATTTGTACCTCCTGGAGCTAAGATGCGGTTTGAAGTCGAAACAGACAGGTTGAGGCTCAGGGAGTTTGTACTTGACGATGCCGAATTCATACTTGCTTTACTCAATCAGCCTTCATTTCTTCGCTTCATTGGTGACAAAGGTGTGCGAACGGTCGAAGAGGCGCGGGCATATATCTCCAATGGTCCAATTAAAAGTTATCTAGAACACGGATTCGGACTTTATCTGGTTGAACTAAACACGAGCCATGCACCTATCGGCATGTGTGGCGTTTTGAAACGCGACACGCTTGAGCACGTCGATTTGGGATTTGCCTTCCTGCCAGAGTTTTGGGGGAAGGGCTATGCGTTGGAGGCTGCGAGCGCAGTTCTGAAATACGCACGGCAGGCGCTGGAGTTAGGCGAAATCCTCGCTATAACCGATCCGGATAATGAAGCATCAATTAACCTTCTTCAGAAGCTCGCGTTTCGATTCCAGAGAATGACTAAGTTGTCGGATGAGAGTCCGGAAGTTAAGCTCTTCGCACAATCACCGGAGGCACCATGAATCTGAATCGAATCCATCAAATCTCGGTCTATGCAAAAGACCTGGACCAAACGATTTCGTTCTATCGCGACACGCTTGGAGCGAAGTTTCTGCAAAAGTTCGATCCACCTGGCCTCGTGTTCTTCGATTTTTCCGGGACACGATTGTTACTTGAACAAACCGGTCAAAAGGCAACGCTGTATTTCAGAGTTGATGACATTGAGGCCGCCCACGAGGAACTTAAATCAAAGGGCGTGGAGTTTCTCCAAGGACCTCACATGATCTTTCGCGACGAGTCGGGAATGTTCGGCAGCGCAGGTGAAGAGGAATGGATGGCATTCTTTGGTGATCCATCTGGGAATACGCTTGCGCTAGCAACACGAAAACACGCGGGTTAAGCAGAGCCACAGATTTCAGATCAAGGGCAGGAGCAGCACGCAGGAGCAGCAATCATTGGTCAATTATCATTTGATATTTATCAGTTGTCATTTTCGTAAAGCTTAGGGCGAGGCTTCAGATTCAACGTGTGTATGCGGCAAATGATAATTGAGAAATGTCAAATGATAATTGACCAAATGATTGCTGCTCCTGCGTGCTGCTCCTGCCCCTGAGCTTTGACCTTGGGAGCTGAGGTGCCAATGAAATCAACTACGGACATTGGGGAGAAACATGTCGAGCGAGTGCGCGAGATTTGTCTGTCGCTGCCTGAAGTGACTGAGAAGATCTCGCATGGCGAACCCACCTTCTTTGTCAAAAAGAAGGTCTTTGCGATGTGCTCGATTAATCACCACAACGATGGGCACATTGCAGTGACTGTTCCCGCGGCGATCGGCATTCAGGAGGCACTGATCAAATCGTCGCCTAAGAAATTCTACCGACCGCCTTATGTAGGAGTGCGTGGCTGGGTTGGGATTGAGTTACCGCGCGTCAGTGATAAAGAACTGGCTGCTCATCTACAAGAAGCGTGGAAATTGATTGCACCAGAGAAGTTGCATCCAGCGCTAGCAACTAACGAGTGAGTGGCAGCGATTTGATGCAACTTTCGATTGAACCATTCAAGCTCAGAAAAACTTCAGGTTGGGAAGAGTGGTTTACCCTCGCCCAAGACTCATAACCACTCAAGCTTTAGCCCCACAAAGCAAGATCAGAAAGATCTCAGGTAGGAAGGGTGGTTTACCCCTTCTTCAAACGTGCAATTACTACTCAACTACAGAACGGGAGCGAATCGACCGATCTCAAGATGTGTTGAGCGCGTGGTTAGTTGGAATCGGTCGCTTCGCTCCCGTTCTGAGTTGAATTCCATTCGCGCTAGAAGCTCGTCAGTTCGAAGTTGAGGCGGGGGTAAGACGCCCTTCCCAACCTGTCAACTTCCTCTTGTCGAATCTCCAGCTTAATGTTGAATGGCTTCGAAGCTTGCTCGCCGCTTTTGTCGTGCATCCATGAGCATATGAGCAAGGACAGCGATAATGATGATGGACCCACCAAGTAACGCCCATCTCGACGGCCGCTCTCCCAACGCCAAAAACACCCACACCGGATTCAATACAGGTTCGATGTAGCAGATGATTCCAGCATCAAGCGATCTGACTCCGCGCGCCATGGCAACGGTAAAAAGAGTGTAAGCAAGTCCTAGCTGCACAACTCCTAAGTAGATCACGCTAAGCGCGTCACGCGCATCGATTTTTGGCAGCGCCGCCAGACCAATTGGAGCCAGAAGAACGACAGCTAACAAGTTTCCATAAATCACCGACGATGCACGGTTAACATCGCGTGCCTTTGTGTGCCGCAACAGCAGAAAATACAAAGCGAAGCACAAGCCTGAAGCGAGCGCTAATATGTTTCCCGTTACGTCCTGCGGCCGCAGCTGACCAATAAAGAAGAGGCTCATTCCTCCGAGACAAGCAACGACCGTTATCAAGTCACGAAAACGAAATCGCTCCTTGTAGATCAAAGGCTCTAGTATGAGTAGATAAACTGGCGCCGTGTACTGAAGGAAAATGGCATTTGCCGCTGTTGTTTGCTTTGTTGCCAGGACAAAGAGCACCAGCAGAATCGCGTATAGCAAAGACGCTACCGCTGTCAGCCGATTGAGCCCAAATCCTTCTTTTCTGGTGAAGAACGCGACGGTTACCGTGGCAAATAGAGAGCGGTAAAACGAGAGTTCAAGGCCGGAGAGTTTGGTCCACTTGATAAAAAGTCCGCCAGTGCTCCACAGCAACGCGGCGAAAAGAACGAATAGAAGGGGAGACAGCTTTGCCGGCGTTTTCAAAATTAGTTGTAACGTTCGTCCGTCCGCGTCGCCGTTTCAGTTGGCTCAATAGCCCGTTCATCGAGATTGCGCTCAGTTTTCTCTCGCTGGTTGCGCAGATATTTACCAAAAACTCCATTCCACGGCGGAATAACAATTGACACGGCACCAAACGTTTGCGCCTGACACGCCAGTCGAATGAGTGGCTTTGGTTCAGCCGTGTCGATGTATCCAAACTCCTTGATCTTTTTTCCTTCTCGCGCCGCGACGTCAGAAAGTTTTTCAGCACCACCGAGTACACCAACCCAACACGTACCACAGGATGCTGACCGGCACTCGACCGGGATTGGCCCTTCGACTCGTCGTGGATCAATCTCACGCCAGTTTCGCGAACGATCGTCGGCCGCGCCCCAGGCGAGGTCTTGCACATTGTTCATCTTGTACCGGGCGGTCGGATCGTTCTCGTCGTAAGTGACCGTCCACTTTTTATCGATGGTCTTAAGAAAGCCGAGTAGTCCCTGACTATCATCCTTGGCGCGCTCGCGCAGAATTTGTTCCGGCGACTTCTGCGTCTGCTTTGGTGGAATGAGCATGTCTGCGGGAGCCTGCTCAAAACTCGAGATGCCGACTTGCTGCACGGTCATAAACGCTACCGCCGTAATGCCGATGAGCAGCGATGGATCGACATGGAGTCTTTCCCCAACCTCGCGCGCAACAGCGACGATCTGATCGGCAAGAGATATCTTTTCAAGAGGAGAGAAACCGCCAGCGTGTGTCTGTACTGCCTGCTTCACGTCGGGCCAATAGCGGTGGCCGTAGAAAAATGTGTGCGACGAACTGATCTGATCGTGCAAATAATACTTACCTTGCAGCAGCAAACGTGCGGCGAGATTCTCCGGATCGTCTGCACTTTGTAGCGCACGAAGTAACGGCAACGGATAGAACGCAAACCAAATCTGAGTTGCGTTGCGATCGACTTCATGGATTGACCGCAGCAGAGTTGTTAAGGTTGCTGACCACGCTTCCTCGTCGTGATCATTAAGAAAAGTTTCAAAAGGTGTTTGTATTGATTGAATAGTCATGTGTATAGAGTGCGCTTTCTGAAAAGGTTTACGGCATTCTAAGGTCCACGATAACCCGCAAGCTGAAGCTTGGGGTGAATGAGAAGTTAAAAGCGACCGGTCATTAAAGCACAAACGTGTCGGGGAGCGGGAACGCCGCAGCGGCTTTGGTGGGTAAGGCCAAAAGCCAAAGGCCTGAGACCCAAGGCCAATGCGTAATTGACAACCATCTCGCCGCCGGAGTAAAAGTCGGGAAACAAATCAACTGTTCTTCCTAATATTTAATCCGCTTTTATCGGAGGAATCATGGACACCAATCAACGAGAGGTTACAAAACATGAGCGTAGATTCGATAGCGCTTACAACTTTTCGTTCAGCATCGCACTCGGTCTCGCGCTTTTTATTGCCGGCCTCGTGATAAGCCTCACCCTCGGACAAGGCACAACCATCGGTTTGATCTTCGGTATACCTTTACTTGTCGCCGGATTAGTACTGCCGCTGATTATGATGCGCGATCTGTTTAAGACCAATGAAATCAGAGGCGAGTGTCCGTATTGCGGCTGTAGCATTACGACTGCGGATTCAACGCTGCGACTTCAATGTCCAAATTGTAAGCAAACGGTAGCAGTGAAGCACGCGAGACTTGAGCGGGTTGAAGAGTAATCATTAGCTAAGCCACTGACGGGTCCAGTAGTCACTGAAGGTCAGCGCAAAGAGCAGTCCCATCCAAAACAGCGCTGATAAAAAAATAATCCAAAGCAAACGTTGACTGTAGCGTAGGTGCATGAAGTAGAGAATCACCAGCGTCGCTTTTATCGACGCAATAGTGAGCGCAATAATCACATTTAACGGTCCCGGAAAGTCACGGAAACCCGCCCACACAGTTAATGTAGTGCCCAGAATCAGCACCGAAAGAATAATGAAATAGATTCGGACTGGAACTATGTGCTCACTCATGAAGTCAAACGGTCCCGCACTCTAAAATCGCAAACGCTATCCCCCGTGTTCCATGTGTCTGCCAAGCAAATAGAGCAGCGGAAACAAGAAGATCCAGATTAAGTCAACAAAGTGCCAGTACAGACCCGACACCTCGACCGGATTGTGGTACTCGGGTCCATATCGACCACGAACTGAAAAGAAGAGAATTACTGAAAGTAGGCCCACGCCAATCACCATGTGCAGCGCGTGCATACCCGTCATCGCGAAATAAAGCCAATAAAATATTTCGGTGTTCTGAGCCGACGCGCCTGGGAGAAGGTGAATAGTTGACGGATTAAAGGGATTACCCGGAAACAATCTTCCCGGTATCAAATGGTCTTCGTACTTGTCGTGATACTCAACTGCTTTAACACCCAGGAATGTCAGCCCCAGAAGGATCGTGATTGCGAGACTTACAATTAACCTTCGTTGCTTCCCAATCTGCGCGTTATATACAGCAAACGCCATCGTGAAGCTGCTTATGATCAATACCGCCGTGTTGAATGCACCTAATTTCCACGAGAGGTGGTTGCTTGCAGATGCGAACGCTAACCCATATTTGTAGCGGTAAAGCGTGTAGGCCATGAACATGCCACCAAAGAACATCATCTCAGTGACGAGAAACACCCACATCCCGAGCGTGCCCGCTTCCCGCTGCTGCTCGAGGTTCTCGAAGTGATGCTGCAGCGCGGGATGATGTACTTCGTGCTCTACTATTGCAGTTTCAGCCAATTCAGTTCCCCTTAATCACCACCTGCCGGCGCCTCCGCGTCTTCAAAACGGGCCGCGTGACGGGTACCGACAACTTCCATTTCATCAGGCGAAGCAAATTCGTATGCTTCCCACGTCACCACTGGCGAAACAATGAAGTTTTCAGTTGGTGGCGGCGATTGCGTGCGCCATTCAAGTCCGGGTAAATTCCATGGATTCGCTTCGGCATGTCGGCCATAACGCATTGACCAAATGAGATAAACCAGCGGGATAAGCGTTCCGGTTCCCAGGATTGAGGCGCCCGCAGATGACAACACATTGAAGACCTGAAACTCTGGTGGGTAGGCGTGGTATCGACGAGGCATGCCCAGATATCCAGCGACGAACTGCGGTAGAAACGTGAGATTGAATCCAACAAATACTACCAAGGCGGCGAACCTGGCCCATCCTTCCGGATACATGCGGCCGCTGATTTTGGGCCACCAGTAATGCAGTCCTCCGAGATAGGCCAGCAGTGTTCCGCCAACCATGATGTAGTGGAAATGTGCGACTACGAAGTAGGTGTCGGTAACGTGTACGTCGATGGCGATTGATGCCAGGAACAAACCAGTCATACCGCCAATCAGAAACAGACCGATGAAGCCGAGCGCGTAAAGCATCGGCGTGTCGTATGAAATCGATCCTTTATAGAGGGTCGCTGTCCAGTTGAAGACCTTTACGGCGGACGGAATTGCAACAGCGAAACTCAGGAAGGAAAAGATCATGCCTGCGTAGACCGATTGCCCAGACACGAACATGTGATGGCCCCAAACGAGAAATCCAAAGATCGCAATTGCCAGACTCGAAAAGGCGACGAACTTATAGCCAAAGATGTTCTTTCGCGAGAAGTTGGCAATCAACTCGCTAACGACTCCCATCCCCGGCAAAATCATGATGTAGACAGCAGGATGCGAATAAAACCAGAAGAGATGTTGGAACAACACCGGATCCCCACCAATCGCCGGATCGAAGATTCCGATGTGGGCCAACCGTTCAAAGGCAAGCAGAAGAATCGTGATGGCAATAACCGGCGTGCCGAGAATCATAATCAGCGACGTTGCGTAAAGAGACCAGATGAAAAGCGGTAAACGGAACCAGGTCATACCCGGAGCGCGCATCGTATGAATCGTAACGATGAAATTCAGGCCGGTAAGAATTGACGAGAAGCCGCTAATAAAAATTCCAACGCCAGTTAACACGACGTAGGAATTCGAAAACGTGGTGCTGTAGGGCGCGTAAAAGGTCCAGCCAGTATCAACGCCTCCCGCAAGTAATGCATAGATGGTTATGGTTCCCCCGACGAGATAGATATACCAACTCAGGAGATTTATCCGCGGAAACGCCAGGTCCTTTGCGCCGATCATCATCGGCACCAAAAAGTTCCCAAGCGTCGCAGGTATCGCCGGAATCAGGAAGAAGAAGATCATCAAGATTCCGTGTTGCGTGAAGACTTTGTTGTAAGTAGCAGAAGAAAGAAAGTCACCGCGAGGTGTCAGAAGTTCAATCCGAATCAGCATCGCGTAGATGCCGCCGAAGAAGAAAAACAAAGTTACGGACCCAAGATATAACAACGCAATGCGCTTGTGATCTTTAGTCAGCAGCCAGGACTTCAGGCCGTACTGCGCATTGATGTAATTCACCTTTGATGGTAGTGGTGGCTCGAATGCTTCGATTGCTCTCATAAAAACTTTTCCCGCTATTTCGAGTTCGGCGGAGGTGTCGCTGCGGTTTGAGACCGAGTGTTCACAGGGCTTGCCGCCGGAACCGGTTGCTGCGGGTTCACGATATGTAACGACTTGATGAATGCCAGTAGCTGCAGCACCTGGTCTTCGCTCACCTGTCCCTGGAAAGTCGGCATTATTGGCGTGAAGCCCGCGACGATCTTCGCCTGTGGATTCACGATTGATTCTCGAATATATCCCTCGTCTGCTATGACTGACTGGCCATTGGTCAGCAGCGTTTGTTTGCCAAACAAGCCTGCGAGTGTGGGGCCGCGACCGCCCTCACCGTTGACTCCGTGACACGACGCACAGCCAAGTGATTGGAACAACTGCTGGCCGGCGACCGCCGGAGACTGGTTTCCTCCGTTTCCCGTAAGCCAGTTATCAAACTCTCTGGGTTCCATGACGACGACTGAGCCAATCATGCCCGAGTGATTCATTCCGCAGTATTCGGCGCAGAACAAATGAAACGTTCCCGTCTTTGTTGCTTCGAACCACTGGTCTGTATAACGTCCTGGCAGCACGTCCGCCTTAATTCGAAACGCCGGAATGAAGAAGGAGTGGATTGTGTCTTCCGACGTCATAATCAACCGGATCTTCCGACCCTTAGGAACGTGCAATTCGTTAATCTCACGCTGTCCGGTGGAGTGTTGCACTTTCCACATCCACTGTTTACCGACGACATAAACTTCCGTAGCCAGCTTTGGACTACGAACTTGCTGGAAATACAACTGTGTTGCCCAAACAAACATGCTCATGGCAATCACGAAAGGAATAACAGACCAGATCGTTTCCAGCTTGTGGGAGCCCGCAACGGGTCTTGGAATTTCGAAGGGTGACCGTCGTCTGTACCGGATTACAAAGAAGATCAGAACCCCTGAGATCAGTAGAGTAAAGAACGCCGTCACGCCTGAAAGGTAAAAGAAAAGTGCGTCTACCTTGCTGGCCATGGTAGAAGCGGCTTCCGGCAGCCAACTGATCCAACCTGTTTCCATTGGTCTAGGTTGCGCCTCCCGCTTGTACGTGAATTCGAGTCGCGTTCCACCTGCGCAACAGCAGGAACATGAAACCGATGCAGATCAAAGTGACTACTCCGCCTAAGCGGACTATGTTGAGCACGACGGCGCCATACCTTCCAGTCGAAGGATCGTAGTGATAGCAATACAGCATTAATTGATCGACAGCCGATCCGATCTTGTTCTGCGATGCTTCTACTAATGCCAGACGCAGATCGCGTGGCGCGTACTCAATGCCATAGAAGTAATGCGATAGTTTTCCTTCGGGGGTAACGACATAGATTGCGCTGGCATGCGCGAATTGTTTTGTTGCTTGATCGAAGCGATAGCGAAAGCCAACGGCGTCAGTGATGCGTTTGATGTTCTCATCGTCACCCGTGAGGAAGTGCCAGCCGTTATTTGCACCCGCCCGCTTCGTCTCCGGCAGGTAGTTGACGTACACATTCTTTTTTGCGGCGGCAAGCGCCGGAGTCTCTCGCGAATCAAAACTGATACTGACGACGTCAAAATCCTCACCCGGCTTTAGCGATAGCGTCTTAAATGACGCGATCATTCCGTTCAGTATCTGTGTACAAAGCATCGGACAGTCGTAGTAAACCAGCGACATCACGATTGGTCGTTTGCCGAAATAGTTTCCCAGCTTCACGACCGCTCCAGTTTCATCTTTGAACGTCGCATCAGCAGGTAGTTGCTGATTCAACTTCTGGTCGATGCCGACTTGTTTTAGTGCCGCAGGCAAGCCGTTCGGAGCAGACGGCTCATAAGGTTTCGAGCTGTAAAGCGGTGAACCACCCCGAGGCACACCCATTTGCGCGGTGGCAATGCTGCAAGAAACAAGCAAGAGACAAATGCAGGAAATCGCAATCGATACCTGTCTGGCCTGTTGCAGCCGGCATGTAGCTGTCTTTCTAATATTCATTACTGCAATCTCTTCTCAGTCATACGTCCGGAACTTGCAGCAGTTGGAATGCTTATCGCGAAGTCCTCGGATTTCATCGGTCCATTTGCGCGAGAGGGCAAGCTGCCTTGGCTTACACGCTTGATGGCTTCGTTGATCGGCAGGCCCACGACTTGTCCATTGGCATCTCGCAGACCGTTGTCAAGATTATCTTCCCAGAGTTGTTGCAGAACCCGGATTTCCCACTTGGGATCTTTCGGAGATGCTCGCTTGGGGTCACTTGGCTCAACAGAACTCTTATCACCGGCTGCTTTCTCAAGCTCAGAACCAAATGCCGGCGCGGATTGTAATCGCGGTTCCGGAGGTAATCGCTCCTTCTCAGACATCGCCATCGGACCAGGCACAGGTTCCTTTTGCGCTTGGGCATAGAAGAGGCGGAACATTCCCCACATCAGTACATACACTGCGATCATCAACAGAGTCAGGTACAAGACAAACCTAACAACTGCCGCAACGTTTACGTCGCTTCTCTCATGAGTGACTTCGACGTTGCGAATGTGCGAAACGTCGGGAGTTTCAGTGCGGTGAATATGGTCCTCGAGGTTCTTACTCATAACTTTTTCTGTTCGATACGCTTAGTTTGTCGTCGACTTGCGGAACAGTCGAGTTTCAGCGCAGCTTGAGTCTTCCGTAACTCGACGACAAGCTAAAGCGTATCGGAAATAAAAACATCAGTGGCCCGCGTGAGCCTGCTCGATTACTGACTCATATTGCGGGTCATTAATGGGAATCAATGATCGTCTACTCAGTTCTCTCGCAAACATTGCGAGCCAGAGCCCGCCAAGCGCAACAAGTGCAACTGGATGCATCCAGCTCACGTGGAAATGTTCGCGTGAGAATGCCGGTTCAAGCATCCATAGGAGATCGATAATGCGCATCACCAGGATGATCACTGCGACGATTACCAGCTTCTGCGGATCACGTTTTAAGCCGCGTGACAGCAGGAGCAAGAATGGGGTTGCGAAGTGCAGTATGACGACGGCGAGGATTAGCGCGCCCCAGGTGCCGTGCGTACGCACAGTGTACCAACCGATTTCTTCCGGAAGATTTCCAGACCAGATAATTAAAAACTGAGAAAAGGCGAAATAGGCCCACAGCATAACGAGCGCGAGCAACAATTTGCCGAGATCATGAAAGTGTAACGGCGCGACGATGCGATTAAGCGGCTCCCTCTTAGAGAGTATGGCCATTGTTGCAATCACGAAGGCCAACGCGCTGACCGTCCACGCCGCGACGTAAATAAATCCGTAGATTGTCGAAGACCAGTGCGGTTCCAGCGACATATACCAATCGATTGCGGCGAAAGTGACTGTGAATATCAGCAGTACCATACCGGGCCCGCTCAATAGCCTAAGCAGTTTCGTGTATCGACGGTCGGCAGTGCGATCCTGAGCAAGCGACCAGCGATTCAGAAAAAACGCGATTGCCAGCCAAATCAAAATGTAAATAACAGCGCGGACTGAGAAGAACGGCAGATTCAAATACTTAGTCTTCTCACCGAGCTTTGCGGCCTCCTCTTCGTGCATCCACGGATATAGATAAGAAGCGCCAAACAGATTCGGTATAAATAGAATTGCGATCAGTGGAAGGACTCTCGTGGCCGCTTCCAAAACCCGCCGGATGACAAGACCCCACCCACCTCCCGTCAAGTGTTGCAGCATCAATAATGCGAGGGAGCCAATGCTAAGTCCGGTCCAAAAAGTGAATGCAAACAAGTACGCCTGGAAGAACTGAGCGGGGTTTCCAAACACTCCAATCAGAAGGATCACAAGGAATACAACGCCAACAATCAGCGAGCGCTGCTGGAGGCTTCGTAGATCCGGAGGGTTAAAGGAGGTACTCATTACTGATGACCTCCAGTAGCCGGCGTTGGCGATGCGGCTGGACGTGCCGGAGCCGTGCCCGGAGGCATGGCAGGAGTTTGGGGCTGTTGACTCAATTCCAAGGCGCGAATG
>DATBSH010000243.1:0-11035 GCA_036559885.1 Pyrinomonadaceae bacterium | reverse complement strand
GAGCCGTGGACCGACCCCGTTTACATGAAGTAAATTCGCAACCAACGTCAAATGCCTGAGATTATGAATCAGTTTGAGATGAAGTAAGCTCTCGCCTTCAGTTGTAGAAACATAAACGCTTTCAGATATGCCGCCGGGATGCTTCACGATCTTCAAGCCGGAATTCGGTGGATAGTAATTCCCCAAAACATGGAAGGCGGTCTGCTCCAAAGTAGCCGGCGGTAAATAAACAGCATGGCCGCCAGCACTGTAGCTTAGACCTTCGTTCTCCAGGCGAGTCAAAAACGAATCAAGACTTGAGAGCTCCAGGTCTGGGACTTGTATGCGTCTGTGTGTCTGGAGAGGAAGAACTTCTTGCCAGATGGCCGGTGTTCCTATGGCTTTCTCTAAAAGGTTTTTCAGTCCAATGCGCTTCACCACCCGGTATTCCGAGGCCCACTGATCGCGAAGTTTTCCCAGAAAGAAGTATGGCTCAGGAAAATGAAGCGAGACCCAGCCCTTTACGGAAAGCTTTCCTGCCTGCCGCAGAAAATCTTCTGGATCAGCGTACTGCTGATAAGCAAGCCTTCCCTGTTGCGAAACCACTAGGCTGCTACTCTCGGTGATTAACCAACCAGCCTTCATGGGAGCCACGCACCCGCGCAACAGCTGTTCACCTAGTCGAGAGGTCTTCCCGTTCGCCGCCCTCGACAGACATAAGTCCATTGCCGCGTCTAGTGGCAGACCCTGGGGATGATCCAGAAGAACCTCGAACAGACTGCGAACGAGTAAACCGGTATGTCTTCGCTTTTCTCGATCCATGGAGTAGCGGGCACTATCCGTCGCTCAAGATAAACAATTTGATCAAAGGAGACAACGTGCAATGACTAACGTCGGCACTGCCTAATGAAACCGCTCCTGGCAGGCCAACGTTCCTTCAAAATAGTAAAAGCTGCTGCGCTCAACGACGCGGCAGCTTCCGGCTCTTTTTGCGAAGGTTTTGTCTTCGTAAACGTGAGGTGAATCTTTGTTTTACTAGACCGTTATTTCTTTCTCCTCAATCTCAAACACGAGTGTTTTTACGCGGTCCCGCAATGCCAGCTCAAATTGCTTTGCTTCTTCCACTTCCGAGAATGTTAAGGCCCTCAGTTCCTGCTCGATGCGGCGGCGATAGTCTGACACCAATGAATCTGAAACTCCTAATGAGGCCGCCACTTCCAATTGCGTTAAATGCTCCGGGCTTAAATAGCACAGCCACAACACACCAAGTATTCGATTGTACTGCTTGACCTTCCCACGCACTGCCTCGTGCAGGTTTTTCAGAAATTGATCTACAAAGCCGGCAGCTTCACGTTCTGATTCGCGCCGCAACAGTCCTTGCTCCGGGTTCTCACGCTTATCGACCGGTTCGTAGTGATTGCCACTGTCGTTATCGTTCTCATCCCCATCCAACGGCACCAGATAAATATCCATCACCGGCAGACGCGACATCACAAGACTTCGTAAGGTGCGCACATCAACTGGAGAATCGACTGCGTCCAATACTGAAACAATCAAGTCTTCGAGATCGGCATTGCTGATGACAACCTGGGAATCACCCGTGCACCCAACCATGCGCGTATCTCTTTGGCGCACCGGAATGATCTGGACTCGCTGTTCAACCTCATGCGAACCACGACGTGTTTTCCCGTCGCCCCACTCGCTAAGTCCGTACACGCGGTCAGCCAGCCGGCGGTGAGGCTCGTCATCAATACCACTCGAGTCGAAGCGGCGAAAGTTTGTACTCGATTGAATAAGCGTCGATATTCGACGAGCGAGACGATAGCTTTCCGGATGACGCTTGCGTAATTCCGCGGTGAGTAAATTTGTTAACTCGATTTGGCTGATCTCACACTCAATCTCGTAATCGGTCATTTCTGTCTCGAGATAGTGCTCGAAACGATTCTTACTTAACAGCTGAACAAATAATTCCTGAGTCAAATCAGTGTAAGCTGCCCCCGAACCTTCTTCGACGAGCAAACCGGCGCTACGTGAAGCTCTAACGAGCGGATGATGTGAAACGATTCGATGGAGTT
Source organism: Pyrinomonadaceae bacterium (assembly GCA_036559885.1). Lineage (GTDB taxonomy): Bacteria > Acidobacteriota > Blastocatellia > Pyrinomonadales > Pyrinomonadaceae > PSRF01. The sequence goes on along the minus strand of DATBSH010000243.1, from coordinate 8,981 downwards.
CAGACCACAAGCGAGCGACATCGGAAGAGCGGAGGCTTTCCACCCACTTCAAGTTCTTTCCTTGTCGATCGTAGTTTTTGCGCCCTCGAGATTGCGGTTGCCGTTTGTCAGCATTTCCGGGCTCGATTGCGCTATCGTAATCTTCGCTGATGGATTTCACAGGATTGTCCGTTTTGGCCCTATGCTCTGAAGGGGGTTCTGACTGATTCTCTTGCTGTGAGAATGGTCGGGATTCTGGAATTCAATTCGCGCGTGCACACTGCTTGTCAATTTCGTTGCTAGAGAGGACCCTGGCTCGAATTTTCAGCACGCCCGAGCGACTAACCATGAGGTCGCATAGGGGCTAAGACGGTTGAAGACTTTCGTTTCTGAATGGAGACGTCTAGGTGCTGGTTTGGAGGCAAGTTCGGAAAACTTTTTGGTGCCCGTGTTCCGCACGACGCAGGTGGGCGTCCTGGAATGAGTCACCGAGCTGGCGGCTCGAATGACAACGAACGCATGTTAGCAACATTTTTAATAATGGGCAACATCTTTTTACGTTGCCGTAAACCCATTGAAAACATTGGGAATAAATGCTGTTAGAGAGTGTAAAAAACACTGGAACGGAGGCCCTATTCGGCGTTTGGTACGGTTGATCACGGAGAACGTCCGCTGGTTTACTGTTGAGGCTTAGAACCTTATTTGTCCCGGGCTCCACCCCTCAAGAATGCGACGTGGTTGAGGCGCTCTGATCTCCGCGTAGTATCTATTGCTCCGGGGGAGTAGGATGAACTCAAAGAAAGGGTCTTTCTTCAAGAAAACCGCGGCTTGTCCCGCGTCAAACACCCTTCTGTCATACCGCCGCAACAAGCTGTCGAAACAGGTTCTCACGCTCGTTCGATTTCATTTGAGTGCTTGTGAGTTTTGCGCTGCGGAACTAGCGTTATTGGCCTTCCACAAACCGCGAATAAAGGGTGAAGGTAAACCGCCCGAAATCCCAATGAACCTTCGAATTCTGGCCGAATCACTGCTCTGCCAAAATAGTAAGACAAGGATTATTAGTTAAGACGGAGACACGACCGGCTTCAGCCGCGTGGAGGTTCAACTCTTACCTACTACAGTGCTCCGGCTTTGCCTCAAAAGTCACACCTAGCTCGAGTCGGATGTATTTTGATTCTTGTTGGTTCGTGTGACTTCGTGGATCGTCCTTGTTTTTCTGGACTAAAGGAACGATCCACGAAGCCACACGAACTAAACACGAAACTCGTTATCAGCCCAATCGACTTTTGAGGCAGCTCAGTGCTCCGAGTTCGTTCCAATGTGCATAACCGTTTCAACGGTTTTCTAACATCACCTTAGGTTCAGAGTCCCCATCATTGTTAGGTAAACCGTCGTGCACACCCCAGGCTGAAGCCTGGGGAGAATGAGAACGGAGCTGACGTAGGTAAAAGTTGAACCTCCACGCGGCTGAAGCCGGTGGTGTCTTCCCATCGCTCCCTCAGTTAGTTGAATTTGTTTGTGCTTTAACGACGCGCGGAGATATTCAGGAGTAGAGGTCTTCAATCACGTCGTTGTATCGTTCGTCGATTACGCGACGCTTAACTTTTAATGTTGGGGTGAGCTCGCCACTGTCAATACTAAACTCATTAGGCAAGAGGGCGACGCGTCTGATCCGCTCATAATCCGCAAGACCCGACGTCAGGCCAGCAATGTCACGTTGAACGATCTTGATTGCCGTTGGATGCTGGCTGAGCTCAGCTCGATCTTTCGGCAGGTTTTCTCCCGTGGAGGCGAGTGCCTGATTCAGATTCTCCCAGTCAGGGACGATCAATGCGGCAGGTTGCTTTCTGCCGACACCTATAACAACCGCCTGACTGACAAATTCGCTTTCCTTCAACACGCTCTCAATTAATTGCGGCGCTACGTATTTGCCATTCGACAACTTGAAAAGATCTTTCTTTCTATCAGTGATGTAGAGTCGACCTTCCTTGTCGAGATAACCGACGTCTCCCGTCGCCAACCATCCATCTTTCAAGACTGCGGCGGTGGCCTCCGGCTGACCGTAGTAACCCCGCATAACATTTGGTCCGCGGACAAGAATCTCACCGTCTTCCGCAATGCGGAGTTCAATGCCTTCGAAAGGCATTCCTACGGAGCCTACTTGATTGTTGTCAGGTCGATTCGCGCACACAATGCAAGTTTCAGTTGCGCCGTAACCCTGAAGTATGGGTATGCCTGCCGATATGTAGGAGAACGAAAGCGCAGGAGCCAGCGGCGCACCACCCGAGACGAAATAACGCAGTCGGCCGCCAACGCCCTCTCGCCATTTCGAGAACACGAGACGACTCGCAACCCTTTGTTGCAGCCGAAGGTGCGCGGGGACTCTTCGATGCGCATCCGTCAATTCACCGAATCTTTGGCCCACTTGGAGAGACCGGGTGAAGATCCGACGCTTCATGCCCTTTTCTGACATGCCCTTCTTGATGATCCGGTGATACACCTTCTCAAAAAGACGTGGCACGGCGGTCATTACGGTCGGTCGTACCTCACGCAAGTTATCGCCGACTTGATCAAAAGAAGCGGAGTAATAGACAGACACTCCGTTGTAACAGAAAACGTAGAACCCGGTGCGCTCGAAGATGTGTGACAAAGGTAAGACGGAAAGTGCCGTGTCAGTATTTCCAATCGGAAGGCCTTTTGAGATCGACAGCACGTTCGAAATGAAGTTGTTGTGCGTGAGCATCACTCCTTTTGGCTCACCTGTGGTTCCTGATGTGTAAATGATGGTCGCGAGATCTTCGGGCCGAACCGCATGAAGGTATGCTTCGAATGCCTCGGGCCGTTGTCGCCCGTGAGTTTGGCCCGTTTTTTCCAATTGTTCCAAAGGAATAGCGCGATCAATATCTTCTGCTACATCCGGATCAAAAAAGATTAAGTGTTCGAGATGCCTGCTATTCAATGCCGGTCGAGCATGTCTGAACAGTTTGCGGTTGGAAACAAACATTGCTCGCGCTCCTGAATCCGCGAGAATGTATTCGATCTGATCAACCGCCTGCGTGGTGTAGATCGGCACATTGATGGCGCCGAGGCTGAGAATTGCTAAATCGGAGATTGACCATTCCGGACGATTCTCTGAAAGGAGCGCGATGCGATCACCCGGCCGGATTCCCAACGCGGCCACACCCAACGCAACATTCTTCACACGCTCCACAAATTCGGCCGCGGAAATGTTGACCCATCCTCCAGAGGTTCGATAGTTAAGCGCATCAGCCTTGGCATGAAGCAACGAAGCGCTCAAACACAATCCCGGCACAGACGAGACGTCCGGAAGTGAACTGCCGCTCACTTTGTCTTTGGTGGAAGCAGCTGAAGCCACGGGGTTCTTTATATTACCTTAACGACGGCCTCGTTCAAATCTGGAGTTTCCGCAGGTTTGAGCTCGGGAGTTCGCCTCGAGCGACGTCGTCGTCGTTGCGACATATGTTCGACACGCCCGTTTAAGGTTGCAAGCGCGACGAGTACAAGAAAGAGAAGAGCGTTCGCAGTCGTGTGCAAGGTAAAATCGAAGAAACTGTGGACAAGTACGGCTAAACAACCTCCCAAAGATGCGAGTGCTACCCCTCTCCGAAATTGATCACGAGTACCCATTCTCTTAAAAGCACGGCTGAACAGTAAGACAACAAAAGCAAAAGCGAGCAGCGCACCCAAAATCCCCGCGTCAGAAAGAACCTGTAAATAATCGTTGTGAGCCTGCTCTAGCCGAAACATCCCGTTCCGAGTATCAAATCGAGTATAGATAACCCCGAAGGCTCCCAAACCAGTCCCGAGAAAGGGATGGGCCTTGATCATCTCCACTGTTACGGACCAGAAGTGGGCGCGACCTGTCGTCGGATCATCAGTATTCACAGTGTCGACAAGACGGGTGATAGGTACGTCGCCACCCCCCATGTAAATGACTCCGATGAGCACCGCAATGATCAACGCCACTGCGAAGCCTATCCTTAGTGCTGCTCCACGAACACGACTGGTCTTTTTCGCTCGATGTTCACTGTCGCGTCGCCATAGCGCAGTAACGACGACAAAAAATAGAACTTGTGCGAGGAAACTCACTACTCCACCGCGTGACCCCGTCATGAAAAGAGCCACACCCATAATCATCGCAATAAACACGTATAGCAGTCTTTTCTCTCGGTCGACGGCACCAGCAAATAACAGCCCGAGAGGCAATGCGAGCGTCAGCTCCATGTATCCGGCGAAGTGATGCCGATTTATGAAAGGGCCGAATGCCGTGCTCTGCGTTAGCTCCCGAATCCAGTAGACCTTTGTCGGACTGGTAAACGATTGAGTCATACCAAAGACGGCCAGACAGAATCCGAAGATCATTATGGTACGAACCAGTAAATGAAGGCGGTGCGGAGTATCGATGAAAACAAGAACTGCAGAAAAATAAATAAGCAGTGCCACTAGCTGCACAATCACTAATTTGGTTGAGTTCGGGTCGAGCGATAAGGACTGCGAAAGACCGGTGTTAATGATTCCGGCTGTCGTGGCGGGCCGCAATGGCAGTAGTTGAACAATACCAAGCACTATTGCTCCGAGCAGAGGCAGTTGCAGAAGATTTTTGCTGACCCGCAACGTGCCGAGGGTCCACGCATCAACGAACCACAAAATCAAGACTGCTAATGCGCCAAGGCTGAAGATGCCCAGAGCCCAGTAATGAACAGTGCCGTAAGCCAACGCTGACAACACAATAGCAAGGCACACGACAAGCACGAGGAATCGACTAGCGAGCGTGTGCCGAATGCGGTACGTCGTGACGCCAGCACTGACGATCTCGGTCGAAGTTCGCAGTGAGATAGCGTCAATGTCTGGGTTTGAGATTGAAGTCGTCATACCAAACCGTTCCAAAGATTGGGCAGAGGTCTGCGTCCGGACAGAGACCACGCTTCAAGGCAACTATGACAGCCCAACAGTCTGGAGGAGTTTTAAATGTGAGACCTACACGTTGCCAGTCACTATTGCCGTTAGCCGCACCGTCCGAAGCTGTCAGCGATTTGCCAGTAGCAGCATCCGTCAATTCTACAAATGGCGTCGACCCGCTTTCCAGGTTCTGTGACTTGCGATAGAACTCAAACTCGTATTCTGTATTAGGCGCGACTGGTATTAGCTGCGTCGTACCAAGCGAAGTAAGATTGTCGCGAACTTGAAAGACAAGTCGAAGACTTCTTCTGCCACTGTGCGCGTTTGACCGGTCAACATTGATTTGCATCTGGGCGGGGGTCTTGACCTGCCATGCGAACACCATCTCTGGTCCATAACCAGACAAATCTTCAAAGCCACCATCTAAGATTCGACCGATAGACGCGCGACTGAGTGGCGTCGGAGCAACATCATTCCAGACATTCAGGGCTTCGTAGTATTTTTTAGAAGCAAGCAAGCTGGCTATGATCGCATCAGCTGCTCCTCTGTTTTCTGTGCGATTGGCCGGCGATAGTGTCGACCACAGTCGCATGCCATCTTCAAATCTGCCCCGCTTGACCAGATACAAAGCAAAATCGGCGCGAGCTGCGGGCTTGCCTCCAATCGCCTTAAGGAGCGAATCGAAATCGGCCCCGTAAATCTCGCGAAGCATCGTATAAAACTGAGGCCGTAATTCAGAGTTCGCTTCGCTTGCAATGTTTAACTCTTTGAATGCTTCTTCATAGTCGCCATTGCGCAGCAGTAGGTTACCCAGGTACCAGTGCCCCTGCGCGTAAGCAGGCGCGAGACTAACGGCACGTTTCAAAGCCGCTTCGCCTTGTTCAGAATGCCCTGCTTGTTCCAGAGCGATACCGAGCGTCATCCAGAACCGATAATCATTTGGCGACAGACTGACGGCTTTCTGGTATTCCGGGATAGCCTCCTCGATCTTAGAAGGTGACTTCAGTTGTGTTAGGTTGGCGAGTCGCCAGTGAGTCAAAGGATCGCTGGGAGATAGCGATACTGCCGTCTGGGCCAGTTCTATCTCGCGGTCCCCGGGGCCGGTGACATTCTCCGCGAGCATATTGCCTACGTACCAGCTAACCACGAACCAAGCCCAGATCACCGACAGAACCAGGAACAGAATCACTAACACTCGAATGATCCATCTGTTTGTTGTTACTTCGATTAGTTCCTGTGGCATGACTGTTCGGCGCAAAGAGCAAAGAGTCCATTACCCTTAGCTCTTACCTCTTACCTCTTAGCGCTTGGCGCTTTGCTCTTGGCTCTTACCCACCCTCCAGTGTTTCGATCGTAATCCGCATCCGTTTCACGACAATCTCCTTCTCGGAGCAAGTACGGACGACTTCGTTTACTCTGTCGTCTGACATTTTCAGGCTGGAGATGACCACTTCATCAACATCCTGCTGCTCGCAAGTGGATCGGAGATCGCCGTTGCCCCCAAAAACTTTGAGACCATGAATCAACTTACCCCTCTTTGCGGGATCGTCGTCGATGAAACCTACGGGAGACAATTCCAACTCGCGATTGTTTACCAGCTCACGCAGCAATAGTTCTCCGCCATCACCGGCTCCGTAGATCAGCACGCGCCGGCCGTTGCGATTCGGAGTTACCGGAATCACACGTCTAAACAGCCGGAATGCCATGCGACTTCCAACAAGGAAGAAGAACATCAAGACGGAGTCAATAACAAAGACAGCTCGGGAATATCCTTCAAAACGGAAGGTAAACAGGATAATGAGAACGCTGGCGATCGAACTGAGCACAACTGCTCTGGCAAATACAATCACGTCGTCAATGCTTGTGTATCGCCACAAACCCCGATACACACCCATCGCGAGAAATGTTGCCATCTTCACAAACAGCACGACCGGAAGTGTGCGGATGAATAGTTGCCATTGCGGGCTACCGGAGAATGGTCCGAACTTAATAGCGTACGAACTCCAGTAGGCGAGGATGATCAAAACGACATCCAGCAACACTTCAAAGATCCGGCGCTTGTACGAGACGTCGACAAGAAAGGCATACAGCGCCTTCCCTTTCACCGCCTGATCGGTTTCTGACTCGTCGTAAACCTTCACGCCGGACAGATAGACGCCAAGAAGCGTGAGCAGAATAGTGAAACCCGCGATCGCGGCCAGGCTGACGTCCAGCTTCACGCGCTGTACGACCACTGCCAACACTCCCGAGAGGGCCGCCAAGCCATACAACAACCAAACGGCATGTCGTTCAGCCATGCCGAGCGCGACGAGTCGATGTGAAGTGTGATCGCGTCCGCCCTGTGAAGCAGCCCGACCCGAAAGCTTTCTTAAGATCGTGACGAAAGTTGTATCGAAGATTGGAATAAACAGAACCAGTATGGGAACGGCGAGCACAGGAAGGAAGCTTCTGGATCTACCACCACTGACATTCACGAGCGCAGAGCTCGCGAGGAAGAAGCCGACAAACATCGATCCACAGTCGCCCATAAAAATCGACGCGGGATTTGAGTTGTAGACGAGGAAGCCGAGTAGTGCCGCAGCAAACGACAGAAGTATCAATGCATCGGTGTATTGCTCAGTGTTAACAAAACTGAGTGCAAGGAATCCGGCGCCGATGATCGCAATGCCGGAGGCGAGGCCGTCCATGTTGTCGAGCAGATTGATGGCGTTCGTAATCGCGATTAACCAAAAAATCGCCAACGCCATATTGATGAGCACGGAACTCGTCCACGGGAGGCTCAAACCGTAATACACCACATACGCTGCGCCAAGCACTTGTCCGATGAGTTTCTGATACGGCTTGAGATGAATGAGGTCGTCGAGTAGTCCGACGAGAAATAAGAACGTGCTGGCGCGGAGGATCACCCATTCATAGGTGGTATCGGGAACAAAAATCAGAATCGGAATTAGCACCGAAAGCCAGATCGCGACGCCACCGAGCATCGCCGTCGGCTTCTTGTGCCACCGGTCGATCTTGGGCTTGGCAACCATGCCGAATCGGCGCGCGAGTGCTGCGACTAGGGGCGTAAGAACCAGCGCAAGAACAAAGGCAGCGGCGATTGGCACGAGTTGAAGCGAACTGAAAAGCATACCGTCCAGAGGGTCGGATATCAGGAAAAGCAGAAGTTTGAAAGCCTTTTATCGGTAGGAAAGCTATTAGAAATAGAAGCCCAACGCAAGCCACGGAGTGTCTGGCGAAACACCGCGATGTAGAGGAGTCCATCTCAATCGGTACCAGCTCTAAATTTCAAGCTGCGCCAACCAGTCTCAGAAATTAAGTGGTGCTTGGTGTCGAAAGCTGACACTTTCCAGTGAACGACAGAAGCCCCAACCTTCGTTCTGAGCCAAGACGGCGCCTGATATCTTTCAACTCCTTTGACTAAGACCGACGAAAGTTGTTCCTGGTCCTGCAAATTCCGAATCTCCAAGAGATAAGTCGCAGCGTTATCAATCGACGACCACCTAAACTCAACGACCTGGGAGGGATCGAGTTCTGCCAGATCCAGTGGAGTCACTTGGATTAACTGGGTCGTAACGGGTATAGCGACTTGCTCGCTGTTGCCTACGTAATAACGAAGCACCGGAAGTGAGAAGCCGGCTACAGCTCCACCATTCACTGTTCCGTTTCCAGCGCCTGCCGCAGTCAGATCAGTTTCACTGTCTTTATCTTCAGTAGCCTCAATCCGCAGCAATAGCAGATACAAGCCGCTCAAACTTTCATCAACTCGGACCACCTCTGGTCCTGGAAGTGAAATCTTTCCGGTCGGCGGCAAGTAAATATTAAATCTCTCAATCTCGGTGTAACGTCGTTGAGTACCGCGTTCTTCAATTGGCAGCGTGGCTTCCGTTAATAGATCGCGAGGTTCGGGAGGCGTCTCACCAGGTTTCACAAGCTCCCAGCGCCCTTTTAATCTCCCTGTCCCTGTGTAACTAATCTCGGCCTGAACCTTTGGCAACTTCTCGCCTGTCTTAACAAACAGGACCGGGATGCCAACGCCCCAACTCAAGTTAACTTCGGTTAAAGATAGTGGCACGCGCGCG
>DATBSH010000242.1:0-15777 GCA_036559885.1 Pyrinomonadaceae bacterium | reverse complement strand
GAGTGATGCAGTACTGTGGCTGGCGAACATGACTTGGTTCCCGGAGAGATTCAACTACAGAACGGGAGCGAAGCGACCGATTGAACGAACTTGGCGATTCCGTCAGTTGAAATCGGTCGCTTCGCTCCCGTTCTGTAGTTGAATGTTTTCTCGGAATCCGGATAGAGCTGATTTAGCGGGGGGCAAGCCACCCTTCCCAACCTGCAATTTTTCGCGACTTGAATTGTCAGACTGCAGCTTCACTGTAATGAATCCTGAGCGGCGGTAACGAGAAGTTGAGTTTCCAGGTGACCGTATGAAATCCATCAAAGAAGTCCTAACCTCACCGCAGTTCATGCGAGAGATTTCATTCCTCCTATTTATCTTTGCTGCGTTCAGCGGAATAATCGGTGTGCTTACAATCACTCAATCGTCGCAGCCAGACGTCTTAGCTATCGGTATAGGGAGCTTACTTGCAGCAGTTATCAATGGCGTTCTCGCATTTTTCATCCGTAGAGGTTATGTGATTGCACTATGGACTGCCGCAGTTTTGTTTGTGCTTGACACGATGTTTCAGCTCCTCCAGCCAACGGGAGCTCTTCTTGCCAGAGTCCTCCTGATTGCTATCTTGATTCGATACATCAAACGCGCACGGGCGAACGCATGAGCGTCAGAATCGATCTCGAGCACCAACTCGAGTACTGGAACAGAGAAGGTCCACGCAAATCGTTTGGCCATCCATTGAACCTTGAGCGACTCAGTCAGTGGGTGTCCACTGACAGCCGCATTCTCGACTTTGGTTGTGGCTATGGCCGATCGCTGGGTCAACTCTTCGAGCGTGGTTACAGAAATTTGATTGGCTTCGATTTTGCAGCCGCGATGATTGCTCGCGCTCGTGAACATTTTCCGGAGATTACGTTTGAAGAACTTACAGGCCAGACCCTGCCGCTGGCAGATCAATCCATCGACGCTGCTCTATTGTTCAGCGTTCTTACTTGTGTTCCCACCGATGATGGACAGAGGGCAATCGTTCAAGAACTTCACCGCGCGTTGAAGCCTGGTGGATTGTTATATATCAGCGACCTGTGGTTGCAGTCAGACGAACGGAACCTGCAGCGATATGCACGCGATGAGGCAAAGTACGGAATCTACGGAGTCTTTGACCTTCCAGAGGGCGTCACAGTCCGTCACCATGACCCACGATGGATCGACACGCTCACTAGCGAGTTTGAATGCATCGCTCTCGATCACATCGATGTAGTAACCATGAATGGCAATCCAGCAAAGGCTTTTCAGTGGTTTGGCGTAAAGGCATAACATCCAAAACCAAGTGTTAAGCTGCGGGTGCCTCACCGCGTCTATTATTTGAGTGTCGAGCGCTGCTGAAGAGTCAACCATGTCGCAAGATGCTAACGTAGAACAAGAACCGACCTCCCAGAGAAACACGCTCAGGTCATATAGGCGACTGATGTTGCTGGGAGGTTTTGGGATTCTGATCCTGTCTTTTGTCACCGGCATCTGCATTTCATTCATCCAATGGGATCGCGGATCACCATTCGACGTCTCCCGTTGGGATAATTTCAATCCCGTGGGTCGCGCGACCTATGCGCCGTTCGTCTTCGCAGTCATCTGTTTCCCATTCACACTTCCATTACTGCTGTTTCTGTCTCTGCCCGTGTATTTTGGTTTGAAAAAACAGACGCGATGGCCACTTGCCGTTCTTGGGTTTGTCGCCATGGGAATCTTTTGGCTGTTGTGGGTGACGGAATTGTGGCAGATGGATTAAGCCTGTTATAGTCAAAACGATTTGTGAATGGGAGGATACGATCATGGCAAAGAACAATATCGAGGAGTTCTACTCCTTTTGAACACTCAAGTAAACGTCGACGCGGTTATCCATCGGAGTCGAGAGTTAAGCGTGGTTTAAGAATGGTTCATGGCGACAAAGAATTGATCGAGAAGCTTGGCAGAAACGATTTGTGTCCGTGTGACTCGGGACGTAGGTTTCAAGAAGTGCTGTTTACGTAAAGGAAGATATGATGGCACACTTCGAGATTACTACTTTTAGGGAGTAGGGCCGAGAAGATCACAACAATAGATCTAGATCCCGAATGCCAGGACCACCTGTTTCAAACGGGTGGTCCTTTAACTTCAGCGCTCCACTCAGCTTTGCCTCAAAAGTCGGATCTAGCTCGAGGCAGGAGTGTTTTGGTTGGTGTTGGTTAGTGTGACTTCGTGAATCGTCTTTAGTTTTCTGGACAAGAGGAACGATCCACGAAGTCACACGAACTAAACACGGAACTCGTTACCAGCGAAATCGACTTTTGAGGCAAAGCCTCTCCACTCACATGATTAAGCTGTGGAAAATAATCAGACACCACCGGCTTCAGCCGCGTGGACCTTGGATCTTGAAGTTTTTGTGGAACTCTTTTGGTCTCCCGGATTCTAATCCTCGGCCGATATTTTAGGGTAAACTCGCAGACAGAAAGGGGTCAGCAACCGTGCACATTATTACCTTGCGCGTAGCCGTAGCTATTCTCGCGTTCGTCATTGGCATAGCTGTCAACCATGTAGTTAATCGATCATCACTCATCGAGACGTCGTTAACTTACGTAATGAAATCGAGCGGCATTCTGTCGTTGGACAAGAACGCGGAAAGAGATCCGAAGACGACACCGTGCACCGATAACGACCTTTAGTACTTCTCCACGAGGTAAACGATTCGTGAAAGACGGCGTTTCACTCGTGAACCAGATAAAGGACCGCGGCTAACCGAGATCGTGATTGATGAAGTTATTAATTCTTGGAGGAACCAGATTCCTCGGACTACATCTGGTCACGGCCGCCCGAGCGCGTGACCATTCGGTGACCCTCTTCAACCGTGGCAATCATCCGTCACCCCAGTCACGGGACATTGAAACAATCCATGGCAATAGAAATGCAGACTTATCGATGCTGGAAGGACGACGCTGGGACGCCGTCATTGACACGTGCGGGCTCGTACCGCGTGCTGTAAAGACTTCAGCAGAACTTCTCTCCAATGCTGTCGACTCTTACGTATTTATTTCGAGTCAATCAGTGTATAGGGATGTCAGCTTACCGGGTGTGGACGAGAGCGGCGCAGTCAAAACTCTCACGAGAGAACAGGTTGACCATGCTAATGAGATCGACGCATCGGATCAGGGTTCGGCAGCTAATTACGGAGATATGTACGGCGGTTTGAAGGCTCTGTGTGAAGAGGCTGCTGAGAATGCAATGCCAGGTCGAGTGCTTAGCGTTCGTCCTGGTTTGATCGTAGGGCCACATGACTATACGGACCGTTTTACCTACTGGGTTGTACGTGTTGCACAGGGCGGGGAAGTGTTGGCTCCGGGTCGTCCTAAATACCATGTTCAGTTTATTGACGCTCGCGACTTAGCAGAATGGATCCTAACGATGGTCGAACGTAAGGCGACGGGAACTTATAACGCCAACGGTTTGCCTGGCGCGTTGACGATGCAAAACTTGCTGGATGAATGTAAGAGTGAAACGGGGAGTGATGCTTCATTCACCTGGGTTCCAGAAGCATTTTTGCTGGAAGAGAAGGTTGCTCCATGGAGCGAGATGCCGCTTTGGCTGCCGGACGAAGCGGCGCCGCAGTTGAAGGGCTTTATGTTCGTTGATTGTAATAAAGCGGTTAGTGCTGGTCTTGGTTTTCGCCCGCTAAACGAAACTGTTCGAGACACGCTAAGTTGGTATCAAACAAGTAGGCAGAGTGCATCATTGGGCGCCGGGATTGATGCTAATAAAGAACGGATGCTGCTTTCCAAATTTCGCCACGAGGTGTGAACCTTCCTACAGGAATAATTGAGGCTTCAGCGTTCGTCAATTTGATGGCCCGCCAAGCGTCCATAACGAAACGACCGCTTTGGACGTGTCCAAAGTGCGATCGACAGTTCGTCAATACGAACATGCCGCATTCCTGCGGCCGTTATTCTGTCCGACAATTTCTCCACGGCAAAACTCCAGAGGCTATTTCGCTCTATCAGCGTTTTAGCGCTCTCATACATCGCTGGGGTCCGGTAAAGACCGCTCCAGCCAAAACGCGGATCGGCTTTCAAGTCAGAATGATCTTTGCTGCCGTCAATAAACTTAATGAAAGGGGACTCGACGCCCACGTGGTCCTCACCCGCCGTTTGGACTCGTCTCGCTTTAGAAGAGTTGAAATGATGACGCCCAAATGTTACGTGCACCATTTCAGAATCGAATCGATAAGCAAGTTGGATGAAGAAGTGGAGACGTGGCTGAGAGAGGCCTATCAAGTGGGAACGCAGAAACACCTGGAGCGTTGACCCAAACCTTGGTTCAAACTAGCTCATTGGCTACCTTTCTGCGCAAGGATTTCATTGAAACTCATTCGTTGGATAGTTAGATCACCGCGACAAACGGAGATCCATCCCAACTTTGAGAACAGGCTGCCATTGTCATATGCAAGTATTCGATCTCGGTTGGCTGCTGGATTCGGATCCAAATCCTGATGCCAGATAATTACGAAATGTCCATTCTCGAGAAAGCCCTTTCGATACGGCATGCTCAAGTATGCGGTTCCCTCTAGATCCGAAATTCCCTCAGGCCATCTGCCTGTTCTCGCGTGAGCCTGATAGACGCTGTCACCAATCTTTCTGAGATCGAAATGGATTGACTTGATCGCGGTGTCGACCTGGGCACAAGCGAACGCAATGCCGATCGCGACGCCTACGCCGATTGCTTTGATGAGTTCTTTGGTCTTTAACAATGCAGCCGAATAGCGATAGGCAAGTAACGCTACGCGTACCGAACTTTACCCTAATCGAACGAGCGTTAAAAGTGCGGAGCAGTGTAACAGCGAGATTCATCCAGCTGATGAATAGACAGGTATGGTGAGCAACGGAGCGGTAGTTAATCGTAACACCCGTTCACTATGGCTGCCTCGTAGACCATCCAAAAAGCCGTTTCGTCCGTCAGTCGACATGACAATCAGATCAACATCGATTTCGGCAGCTGTATTGACAATAGTCTGAATAACATTGCCGCTGCGTAACTCTTTCTTCCACTCCCAGCCCGGCACTTCGGGGCAACGAACCGCCGGCATCGTGTCTGCCTGGCCTACGTGCAGTAACGTGAAACTCCCCGTTTGGCAGCCCAACCTGGTAACCAACCTGGCTGCCGCCTCCAGGGCAGGCTGTGGTCGAGGTGTGATCGCAATCGGAATTAGAATCCTGCTCAACGATACTGAGCCATCGACGGCTGATACGAACCCGGTGCTGTCGCCCGGAATAAAGAGGGTCATTTCTTCGGCTTCCCGCGCGACAGGCTCCGCGACCGATTTACCTAGCCAGCGGACACGACCATCGCGCTGATGGGTCGCCAACACTATCAAATCAGCAGAATGTTCTTTGAGATAATCCAACACAGCCTCGACTGGATCATCATTCTTGGTCACGACTTTGGAAGCAGCAATACCAAGTTGAGATACAGCAGATCGTTGGCTGCCCTTTGGCAAGAGTTGCCAGCGCTCGAGAGTTTCGCGGACACCCGGAAAGTCAGCCCATTCCGGTCTTCCGTCCGCACTGACGTGAAGGAGCGTGAGTTCGGATTTTGCCAGCAACGCCGCTTTCAGCGCGTGGTGAAAAGCAACTTTACTACCTTCAGAAAAGTCGGTTGGGTGGAGAACACTTTGGATTCTTGGAATCATCTCGATCCACCGGATATGACACAGTCCGCTCCTTTGTTGAGTTCAAGCCTGGATCGGGAACGGATTCTAAAGCCGCGGAGATGGCGTCTTTACTGTCAGAAGTACCAGTGCCCTTGGTTACGAGGCGTGGATTGATCAACTGATAGCTGTTATTGTCATTGAGCTTAAATGACCAATACCAAGGGGTTTGCCAATGGTCCAAAGGGCCTGACAGGACGACTCATGTATCACAACTACTGGAATGCCGATCCACGATTCACGATTCACGAAAATGCTTGACCTTATCAGGCGTGAATTTGAAGTGGATGTTCCCTTTGGATAGAGCCATTCCGCTGCTGATAAGCGAAATAAGTGCGTACAGGGATTAGACGATAAAGCTTATATACAATCCCCATCTCTGCTCGCCGAACTGCCGAGCATCGCGGGGTAGATAGATAACTCGCCTTTCCCGACGTCATAGCATTCGGCAAGAAGATACATGTTTACGCAGATCGCTGGCATCGTCCTCCTCGCGGTGATGTTCATCATTGCGACCGCGCTGCCTATCAATATGGGCGCCCTTGCGCTTGTCGGCGCTTTCATAATCGGTCTTCTGTCACACCTCGCTGCTAAAGATGTCTTTGCCGGCTTTCCGGGCGATCTGTTTGTCACACTGGTGGGAATCACTTACCTGTTCGCGATAGCGCAAAACAATGGAACAGTTGATTGGTTGGTCCAAAAGGCTGTTTGGCTTGTCCGCGGACGAGTTGCTGTCATGCCTTGGGTAATGTTTTTTATAGCAGCAGTGTTGACAGCCGTGGGTGCAGTCAGTCCAGCGGCGGTCGCCATCATTGCACCTATCGCGCTGCGTTTCGCAGACAAGTACGGTATAAGCCCGCTCCTGATGGGCCTGATGGTTATACATGGCGCACAGGGTGGTGGCTTCTCACCAATTAGCATCTACGGCGGCATCACTAACCAAATTGTCGAACGCGCAGGTCTGCCACGGAACGATTTGGCGTTGTTCCTTGCCAGCTTCTTCTTCAATCTCATCGTCGCAATCTTGATCTTCATATACTTTGGCCGCAGGCGGGCATCACGTAACACAAGCGCAGATGCAAAGACTCACGCACATGCTGAAGTTAACAAAGAAGAGCACCAACAGAATCAGCTCAACCTTCATCGCTCACTTACACTAGTCGGACTTATAGCATTAGCCGTTGGTTCGCTCGTCTTCGAACTTAATGTCGGCCTGCTCGCTATATCGGTAGCCGTTCTACTCGCGCTACTCGCACCAGGGTCCCAAAAGAAAGCGGTCGATCAGGTCAGCTGGTCAACCATATTATTGGTCACGGGAGTGGTGACGTACATCGCCGTGCTCCAGAGGATTGGCGCGGTCGATCTGGCTGGCAACAGTGTTTCACGTATCGGTGTCCCGCTACTGGGTGCTTTGCTATTGTGCTACATCGGGGGTGTCGTTTCAGCTTTCGCATCATCGATCGCCGTTCTCGGCGCTACGATCCCGCTTGCCGTCCCGTTTCTGCTACAGGGCCACGTTCATCCGGTCGGTGTGGTTGCCGCGATTGCAATTTCGTCCACCATCGTTGATGTGAGTCCTTTTTCAACTAACGGAGCTTTGGTCGTTGCTAGCGCACAGGGTGTCGACAAGGATCGCTTCTATCGACAGATGTTGATCTACAGTGCGTTGGTCGTCGCTGTTGGACCGTTGCTGGCGTGGCTGGTGTTGATTGTGCCGCGTTGGTTATGAGGTGCACAACTTCTCAATGTGGTGGCATGGAGAGTACACCTCTCAGTAGTCGGTGGGTGCAAAGTAATGATTCAAGCTGCGCACAATTGCAGGTTAGGAAGGGCGGTTTACGCCCGCTCAAGTTGCGCTGAGTTCAAGATGGCATGCTCGTAAGGTTTTTATTATGAAACCGAAACTTGAGTGCTATCGAACTTGAGCGGGCGTAAACCGCCCTTCCTAACCTGCAATTTTGCGCAGCTTGAATTGTGGGACTGAAAGCCCGAGTTGTAATGACACTTGAGCGTGGTAAACGGGCTTTCCCAACCTCCGATTTTGCGCGGCTTGATTAATCGCTTCGCACTGAAAATGTTTGCGACCCATTAGGTCTTTAACTCCTATTCCTCTTCTTTTGGTCCATCACAAACATAGCCAGAAGAAGTCTCACAAAGGTTCACGTCGTAACTCTCAAGCATCGGCATCGCGATCGCTTCCAGTTCGTTTTTCCAAAGCTCGCCCTCGTAGAAATCGTTTTTCATTCTTTCTCGTTCTTCCAGTGAAGGGAAACTGCGCAACCATACAAACTTGTTCGGGTTCTCGAGATCAAGCAGCGGCCCGAGTACTTTCATCCCGTGGGATCTCAGTGCAGGTATGGACCGCTCTTCAAAGAACTTTATGAATTCTGCACGACGGCCAGGTTTAATGCGGTAGCTTCGAACTTCTACGATCACTGTAAGCTCTCCTCCGTTTGCAGCAGCCCGGTGCAGGGCCGCACTGTTAAGGAGGGCTAGCCGTGTTTTTCAGTCCTCCTTAACCGTCGGGCAAGTGCACCGAACGACTATGCTCAATGTTGGTGACTGGCACTATAATCAGGCCCATGCAATCCATCAAGAAGGCACCTTTTGGTAACGTTCAAGCAGTTCGCGCCAACAAGGTTGAAGGATGTCCATTAACTGCTGCCCTCGCTGCCATCGGCGGAAAGTGGAAACTGATCATCGTTTACTGGTTGGCTGAATCACCGAAACACTTTGCCGCGTTGCGGCAGAACATGTCAGGCATTTCTCAGAAGGTTCTGACTCAGCAACTTCGGGAGCTGGAAAGCGATGGTCTCGTGCACCGGCAACCAACGGGACCAGTCCCCGCGCCGGTTGAATATTCCCTGACCGATTATGGTCGATCGGTCCTTCCCTTGGTTGAAGAGATCCGCGTGTGGGGACGCCGGCATCTCGAACGTTAATACTCGTGAGAGCGTATTGATTGACGTGGAGGTGGAATGACCTTGAGGACAATCGATATACATTATTGCCCACTTTGACCAATCAAGCACGCGATCGCTGCCCGTGTGGCGGCGCGACTCAGAACTGAACTAGACGCAGACGTCAAACTCATGAAAGGCGGCTTGGGTGAGTTGAGCGTGGATATCGACGGTGAGAAGGTGGTTGATACGAATCGGTTTTGGTATCCGACGCCAAGCGCAATTGTCAGACAGGTAACAGAATTACTTTCCCAACGTGCCTCTTAGCGAATGAAGACGTAGCTGAGAACGATCTAGCCTTATGCGTATGAATGTGATGTTGGCAGCATTCACAGTACTACTAGTTTTGTTTTCCTCGCCCTTGCAAACTACCCGCGCGACTGACGGGCCAGCTAAGGAATACGATGATGCAGAGGCATATAAGATCTATTCCACCATTCTTCCTTCAGAGTGGCCCATTAGGATAGCACACGCAAAACATGTCTTGATTCGGCGTGAGACGCGGGTCAATAAAATGTGCCTACGGCCTGAAGGGGAGTTCGAAAAAACAGTTGGGCCAGCCATCAAGGATTATCTTCGCGTCAATGCATCACCTTGGTTGCTGCAGCAAAAATTCGATACTGAATTATCGTATGAATTAATCTCCAATGCGCAATTGACATCCGTTCTAGGGAACAATCAATGGGAGAGATTTCACGAATACTATCCCGAATCCAAAGGTTGGTTGGAATTTTCAGCTGTCGGCTTTAACAGCGAAAGAACCATCGCTGTGGTCTACATGGGTCATCACTGCGGTTTGTTGTGTGGCGGAGGCAGCTTTCACGTGCTGCAGAAGAAGAACGACGAGTGGGCACCTATGGAATGGAAGGGGTCAAGTTGCGCGTGGGTAAGTTAATGGCCAAGTTCGCTTGATGGACTTAACTGGAGAACGGGAGCGAAGCGACCGATTTGAAGCCCGTTGGATGCCCCGTTAAATTAAAATCGGTTGCTTCGCTCCCGTTCTGTAATTGACTGTTATCGAATCCTCTTGGTGGCCCCAATCGCTAGGAATACAGGCGTGGCGATTCCAATCATTGCGATCATCATTCGACTTCTATGGCTCTCTCTTGAATATCCATTCGTTCGACGTCATCGAATAGTGGCGGGGCAGCATCATGACAGAGGCTCAGCGAAACTCTGGGACATCGCGAACTTACTAGAACCGGTGGGTCTGGTCCTGGGATTAATCGGGATCGGGAAAATCGAAAGCGCAATTGATCTGATTCGAGCGATTGGTCTTGCATTATTAGTAACTGGCATTGTCATCCGGTTCTCGGCGATCCAAACGCTCGGCAAGTACTTCACGAGTACCGTTGTAATAAGAAATGATCATCGACTCGTTCGCAATGGAATCTACAAGTACCTGAGACATCCGGCATACACGGGAGCACTGCTTGCACACCTTGGATTGGGCCTGAGCTTCTCTAACTGGTTTAGTCTTGCTTTCAGCACGATTCCATACCTGGCGGCTGCTTTTTACCGCATGCATGTTGAGGATCAGGTGCTCCGAGAAGCTTTTGGAGATGAGTACCTGAGTTATGCTGCATCAACGAAGCGACTGATTCCCAAGGTTTACTAAAGAAGATCGTGATTCGACAGTTCGGTGAAAAGCTCTCTGGCGTTAATTACATATTGCGGCCCGGCGGCTATATAGTCATTAAAAATTCAGACGGTAACGTTGGCGTGATTTCCACAGCGCAGGGCTACTTCCTCCCAGGCGGCGGTCAGGATCATGAGGAGTCGCCTGCAGAGGCAGCCGTTCGTGAGGCCAAAGAAGAATGCGGGCTGCAAATCGAAATTGTCCGAATGATCAGCATGGCTGATGAGTTCCTTTTTGCGGCCTCAGAAGAACGATATTACTGTAAGCGCCGCACCTTTTTTAGCGCCCGATTGATCGAACAAAATCCCGGCGGTGAGGTGAATCACAGACTGCTGTGGATGACCGCAGATGAAGCGGCGTCGACAGTAACTCATCAGAGTCAGCGGTGGGCCATCCTGATGGATACCAGGGTGGCGTGTTAGTAAAGGAGTAGTAATATCATGAAGTTTAGACGACTAAGCTGCTCATTCTGCGGAAAGAAAGAAACCGAGGTAGCAAAACTGGTTGCCGGTCCGCGCGTTTACATTTGCGACGCATGTGTGGCTATTGCTAATCGCTTGATGTCGGATGATCCAGGTGGTGGCGAACCAACCGTAGCGCCTACAGTATGGAATAAGATCGCAGATAGCATGCGCAGATTTTTCCACCAACGTAGGGTCGCATCATTAATGGCCACCAAATAGCTGCAAGGTTAAGGCAGGCAAGAAATCAACTTCTCATTCTCTCCAAGCTTTAGCTTGGGGTTAGGGAATGCCCTCAGACGTTCATGAACCGTTTTAACGGTTTACCCTTTTCGGCGAATGGCTGACTTTAGCGTTGATTCGGGAAACCGTTAAACGGTTCCTGAAATTCAGTCGCGCGCGTTAACCCCAAGCTAAAGCTTGGGGAGAATGAGAAGTTGAGTTTTCAGACAGTCTCTTTAGTTGGGGATCGGCGTAGCTATAATCCAAACAAAGAAGGGGAAGTGTTTCACCCCTCGACTGAACACCAAGAGCAAAATGCAAAGAAAAGCACCTAAGAACATCGATGATTACATAGCCGGTTTCCCGAAAGACGTCCAGAAGCTTTTAACGAAAATGAGGGCGACGATCAGAAAAGCTGCACCAAAAGCTGAGGAGGGAATCAGTTATCAAATTCCTGCCTTCAACCAGGATGGGTATTTGATTTACTTCGCGGCCTTCAAGAATCACATTAGTGTCTATCCGGCACCTAGAGGAGTTGATAACTTCAAAAAAGAGTTGGCTGCTTACGAGGGTGGTAAAGGCACAGTCAGGTTTCCGCTAGATAAACCTATTCCCTTCGATCTCATCACCAGGATCGTAAAATATCGATTAGAGCAGAATGCTGAAAAAGCGAAGGCAAAGGGCAAGAAGCGATAGTTTGAAAACTATTCCCAAATTGCCGAAAAGATGTTCGGTTGGAGTGGTTAAATGATCGGGAGTTCATTGCTGCCGACATCCCTGATAGTGCTCGCTCTCGGCTGTCAGTTTGCCACGCGTGCGAGCGCACAAACCGGTAGCGAATACCCTTCACCCTTGAATTTACTTTTGATTACCGTGACGGATACATCGTGCTCGAACGCATTTAAATCCGCACTACAGCAGCTAACTGAGTAGGCGAATAAAAATCAACGCAACCAATCCCCAGTCCCCAATCACCATCGTTGAAGTGCGTGCTGATTCTGATGAGGCGATCCAACTCATCGGCGAACTTGATGAACATCTTCTCGCCCATCCGTATCCGGCGCAAAGCCGTCACGCCTTTAGCGTAGACAAGCTGCTGCGCGAAGGCGTTACCTTTTTTGTAACTCGATTTGACGGACAGCCGGCTGGATGTGGCGCCATAAAACTGTTTGGCAGCGACTACGGCGAGGTGAAACGGATGTTTGTGCGGCCTGGCTATCGTGGCAAGGGGCTGGGGAAGGCAATGCTCAACCGCTTAGCGGAATACGCGGATCGCAACGGCATCAAGGTATTGCGCCTCGAGACAGGGATTTATGAAGTGGAAGCTATCGGACTTTACGAGGCCTGGGGCTTTTCTCGACGAAAACCGTTCGGCGACTACGTGGAAGATCCCTTAAGCGTCTATCTGGAAAAGCGATTGGGGTGAAGAGATTTCTTGTCCGGATTCACATACTTCGAGGCCGGTCAGTTGCAACCGAAAACAGACACCACGTGGCTAAAGCCAGTGGTGTCTTCCTTTTTTTGCGATGGAATTCCTTCAAACCGAAGCACGATTGTCCGCTGCGATACCTTTCCGCTCTCATCCTACTCTTTTGTTGACGTGGGACATGGGAACGGCAACATACAAGTGAGATCTAACTAAGCCCGATTCGGCGAATCAATTGGATGAATCGATCTTCCTGACGTAATCCGTCCAACCGCGGATCGAATTTCAACCACACAGGCCTCAACGAACGATCCTGAAAGCCACGCTCGAGCCAATCGAGCGCCTCGCTCCGGTCGCCCAGGCCAGCGTGTAGGACAGCAATATTGTACGGCGGCACATAACTCTTTCTGGCTCGCTCTTCTATTTCTGCCAACAGACTTCGCGCCTCTTTAATCTGGCCGTCATGTGCAAGCGCATGCCCTAACGAGGCGGTAGGCGCTACATCGTCCGGAACCGACTGCTGGACTCTCCTGAATTCAGCAATCGCCTCTTTGTTCGTACCTTTCTGTTCGTAATTCAAACCTAGTGTTACGCGAGCTCCAGAGAAGTCTGGTTCCATATCGAGTGTTTTCTTACACTGCTCGAGACTTCGATCGAACTCATGACGGAAGAATAAGTAAAGAGCAAGGTTCGAGTTCAAACTTACGGAAAGGGGATCCAACTCTTGCGCACGTCTCATCTCCGCGTCTCCTTCGTTGGTCTTCCCGAATGCCAACAGATAGAACGCATACCATTGATGTGCTTCCGAATAGTTAGGGTCGAGTTGGATCGCCTCCTTGAATTCGCTATCGGCACCTGCGAAGTCCCATTCATGGCGAAACTTGATGAACGCCAACGTCGCATGGGCTTCGGCAAGCGAATTATCGATCTCAAGCGCCTTCATCACTGCAGCTTTGGCCCTGGGAACGGCCTCTTGATTCAGAGGCGCGCCGTACTCATTTAATCGAATGTAACTGTCAGCGAGACCGGCATAAGCCAACGCGTAATTGGGATCGACAGTCAGTGCTTTTTCGAAGTGTTCTATCGCCTTTTTGAAGCCTGCAGCGTTCCGCTTGTTCCAGAAAAAACGACCTTGCAGATACGACTCATACGCCTTGGCGTTCTGAGTGTAATGCTTGCGCATTAACGCAGCTTCGTTGCCGGTTAGTTGAAGGGTTAGCGATCGGGCGGCCTGCGCTGAGATTGAATCCTGAAGGGCAAAAATCCCGGTGAAATTCTCGTCATATTGTTCTGCCCAAAGAGTAGTGCCGTCGGAGACGCGCAAAAGCTGAACTGTGACTCTTACTCGATCTCCGGCTCGCTGCAGTTTTCCGTCAAGTACAGCTTCAACATTCAGTGCGCGGCCGGCAGCTACCGGATCGACATTTGTGTTGTCGTAATGCAACACAGCAGTCGTCGGTCGGATGGTGATTTGTTTCGTGGTACTGAGTTTGGTTATCAAGGCGTCGGCCATGCCCTGACCGATGTAGTCGTCTTCAGAACCGGCAATGAGCGGCCTAAACGGAAGAACCGCCAGCGTTCGAATTGTGTTGTCCGAAGTGTTCGACCTGGAGCGACTCGCTAAGAAACGGAAAACAATCGCTGCCGAAATCACGACCAGGAGAAGTGCCGGAAGCCAAATCCATCGCTTGGAGGGACGCGGCGGGGCTACGGCTAGGGTTTCCTCGGATTTAAGCTTCCTTACTTCACCTGCAAAACGATAGCCGCGCCGTGGTATGGTCTCAATATAATTTTCTGAGTCCTCACCACTGTTAAGCGCTTTCCGCAGCACGTAGATGTTCTGAGTTAGGTTTGCCTCTTCGACAAACGTGTCTGGCCAGAGCTTCTGAATTAGCTCGTCCTTTTCCAGGACACGGCCACTGTTTTCAATCAACAGAAGCAGCGTCTCAACTACCTTTGGCTTTAATGGAATCGGCTGACCATCCCGGAAGAGAAGGCGATTGCGCGTATCGATTCGAAAGGGGCCAAACTCGTATAAGTCCGTTGCCTGCTGCGACATAAAGCGTTGAGGATCCGTTGAGAAACAATTGACCGCGGTGCTGAGGACTTTCCTCGTCAGAATCGGAGATAGTGCGAAGACCGTTCTCAGAAATTTCGCTGAGACAATAAGAAATTACAGTCTAGCAAACACCCGAATGAAGGGAGAAATCACACAATGCAAAGAATCATGACAGTCGCTCTACTCGCAGGCCTAATGGTTTCGACGTCCTTACAGGGCAGTGCTCAAAAGCGGCGCCGTGGAACTCGCGGGCAAGTTCCACCCGTAACCTCCCGTTTTACATCCGGGAAAAGCGCCAGGATCCCACTTGAAATTGATAACAACATTATTTTCTTGAAGGTCCGTGTGAATGGCTCGCGCCCCCTAAAGTTTGTTTTTGATACGGGCGCTTCAGTCTCTGGGATAAATTCTGCGCTACTAGCGGAACTAGGCCTCAAACCGGGAAGACAAGCTCAAGGGACTGCGACTGGTGGGAACATTCAAGTTGGTCTGATCAACGGTGTCTCTCTAAGCGTAGAGGGCGCAGAAGTTGCGAATCAAATCATCGCGAGCTTGTCTCTGGCAGAAACACCGTGTGTGGAATTTGATGGCTTCATTGGTTACGACTTTATCAATCAGTTCATCGTCGAGATCGATTATCAAGCGAAAGTAATAAATCTGTATGATCGTCGAACGTACGTGTACTCGGGGCAGGGTAGAATAGTCCCGCTCCTTCTCGCAGGAAGACGGACACCGCTCGTGCTGACTAATATCACAGTCGACAGAGGTCGATCGATTGTCAGCCGTTTAGAACTTGATACGGGCGGCGACAGCGCGTTTATTATCAACAGCCCCTTCGTCAAAAGACATTAATTGATGAGATCGCTATCCAGAAGTGTGGCAGGCAGCCAAGTGGGAGCTGGTGGCGAACAGAAACTTGTTGTCGGTCGGGTCAAGAACGTTCAATTAGGACCCTTCACGATCGACAGTCCTATACTGAGTCTTTCGCAGGACACGCAAGGTTTCGGTGCCAGCGAAGAGAGCGACGGGATTCTCGGCGGCGAGGTTTTGCGAAGATTCAAAGTGATACTGGATTATTCCCGCCAGCGGCTGATTCTGGAGCCTAACTCAGATCTTAATCAGCCATATGAAATCGGCATGACTGGATTTAGTTTCGGCTCCAAAGAAGAAGATTGTAAGGTCCAGAGAATTGAGAGCATCGAGCCTCACAGCCCGGCTTCAGATGCGGGCTTACAGCTCGGCGACATCATTACGGCAATTGATGGAAGAGCTGTGAGCGATATTCCGTCCAACGAGCTTG
>DATBSH010000241.1:0-4811 GCA_036559885.1 Pyrinomonadaceae bacterium | reverse complement strand
TGAGATCTGAGATCTGAGATCTCAGATTTGAGGTCTCAGATGTCAAGCCACCCCTTCTCAAATCTAGCGAACGTAAATTAGGCTACTAACTAGTTGTCTCTTCCAGTTCTTCGTCCTCCGCGGCTTCGACGAGTGATGCGCTTGTCACCTTATCTGTCGCATCCGTTTTAATCAGCCGCACGCCCTGCGCACTGCGCCCGGTCTTACGTATTTCCGCCGCTTCAAGTCGGATCAATTTGCCCTGCTGTGTGATGATCATGATCTCCGACTCATCATCAACCGGGAAGACTGCCACGACTTTACCGGTCTTCTCCGTGGTCTTCATGTTGATTACGCCCTTACCGCCCCGAGCCTGCAAGCGATAAGTCGTAATGGGAGTCTGCTTGCCATAACCCTGTTCGGAGACTGACAGCATCCGTTCTGTGTCTTCCGCCGACACAGCACACACGGACACAACGTAATCATCTTTTCTTAGATCAATTCCCCTGACGCCGCGCGTTGCGCGGCCCATCGGGCGAACATTCTTTTCATCAAAACGAATAGCCAGGCCATTGTGAGTGGCGATGAAGATCCGCTTCGACCCGTCAGTTAAAATAACGTCCAATAGCTGATCGCCTTCGTCGATGTTAATGGCAATGATTCCGTTCGTTCTGATGTTCTGAAAATCAGCCAAAGACGTCTTTTTGATCACTCCTTTGCTGGTGACCATCACGACATATTTGCCTTCAGCGAACTCGCGTACCGGCACAACGCCCGCCAGCTTTCGATCCGAAGGAATATTGACAAGGTTTACGACGGCCTTACCTCGAGCAGCGGCGGCAGCATCAGGCACCTCGTGCACCTTGAGTTTGTAGACCATTCCATCGTCAGTGAAGATCATCAAGTAGGCGTGCGTAGAAGCGATAAACAGGTGTTCGACAAAGTCACCATTCTTAGCCGCCGCGCCGAACCTGCCTTTGCCGCCGCGCCCTTGCCGTTGATAAGTAGTCACTGGGGTTCGCTTGATGTAACCACTGTTGGTCACTGTGATCGCTACATCTTCATCGGCGATCAGATCCTCAATCGATAGCTCTACGCCCGAGTCAACGATCTCCGTCCGTCGCGCGTCGCCAAACTCTTTCTTGACTTCCTCAAGCTCTTTGGTGATTACGCGGCGCAAAGACCTTTCGTTTGCGAGAATCTCTTCGAGCTCAGCAATCAGCTTAATGATTCCCTCGTACTCGTCAGTTATCTTTTGTCGCTCAAGTGCAGACAAGCGTCGTAGCTGAAGATCGAGGACTGCTTGTGCCTGTATTTCGGAGAACGCGAGCCGCTCAATCGCCTTTTGGAGTCTGCCTAGATAGGTCTTCAGTTGTACGTCACTTGGGACACCCTTCCACGTCTTTACTTCACTCATCGTCGACACCTGGCCCATCAACCAAAGTCGCGCTTCGTCAACTGAACGGGAATTTCGAATCGTTGTAACGATGAAGTCGAGCGCGTCAATCGCTTTAGTCAGACCTTCGAGAATATGTGCGCGCGCCTTTGCTTTCCGGAGCTCATATTCCGTGCGACGACGAACCACCTCACGCCGAAACTCGATGAAGCATTCCAACATCTGCTTCAGCGTCAGCACACGTGGTTGGCCGTTAACGATCGCTAAATTGATGACTCCGAAAGAGGATTGCATCGGCGTCAGTTTGTACAACTTGTTCAGTACAACCTGAGGCACGGCATCTCGCTTTAGTTCGACGACAATCCGCATCCCAGTGCGATCTGATTCATCGCGAAGATCAGAAACGCCGTCGACCTTCTTTTCATTGATCAATTCAGCGATCCGTTCAATGAGCCGAGCTTTGTTGACCTGAAACGGAATTTCCGTAATGACGATCGCATCGCGTTCCTGCGCGCCGCGTCCAATCCGATCAATTCCGGCGCGGGCGCGCAATTGAAGAACGCCACGACCCTCAATGTACGACTTGCGTATTTCATCGCGGCCGTAAATAAATCCGCCGGTCGGGAAGTCTGGACCAGTAACAATATTGCTTAGTGCTTCTGGTGTGAGCTCGGGATCTTTGATTAAGGCAATCGTAGCGTCGATAACTTCATTCAAATTGTGTGGCGGTATCTTCGTAGCCATACCTACGGCGATACCGTCTGAACCGTTGATCAAAAGATTCGGCACTCGCGCTGGGAGCACCGTGGGTTCGCTCAGCGACTCATCATAGTTTGGTTGAAAATCGACAGTTTCTTTTTCAATGTCGGCGAGCACTTCGTCTGCCAGGCGAGCCATGCGGATTTCGGTATAACGCATGGCCGCAGCCGCATCACCATCAACAGAACCGAAGTTTCCCTGACCGTCGATCAACGGGTACCGCATCGAGAAATCCTGGGCCAACCGCACAATCGTGTCATACACGGGCATGTCACCGTGCGGGTGATACTTACCGATGACGTCACCGACAATACGGGCGCTTTTCTTGTAGGCCTTGTTATAGGTGTTACCCAATTCATGCATCGCCCAAAGAACACGCCGGTGTACGGGCTTCAGGCCATCGCGAATATCCGGCAGTGCCCTGCCGATAATCACGGACATGGCATAGTCGAGATACGACCGGCGCATCTCGTCTTCGATGTTTATGTGATTGCGTTCTGAAGTGGTTTCCATGTAACAGCCTTTCCAGTACAATCCGCGCGTTTCACGACGCGTCAGTCTTACCTCAGTAGCATCCGTTCTTTCACACAGCTAGCCCAGAAGAAACTGCTTTCTGAAGGCGGTTCGACTTGAATTGATTGTTCGTTCTTCAGGTAGGGAAGACGGATGCTCATTAGCATTCAAGTACGGGGTAATTTTAGCCTTTTTTGACTCTTTTTCGCAACCCGCCGTCTATTGAGAACTCTAATGAAATCAATAGCTTCAGAGGTGCCGCCAATGTCTTGCGCGTCACGACGAAGAGAGTCGATTTAAAGGCCGACGGTCGCAGCCCTGGTAGCCACTCATCTCCCATGAGTCAGCCAAAAGACCCGAGACGGATCAGAGAGCGGTTGGAGTTGAAATTACCTGTTCGTGTGCGCTGTCGTGAAACAATCGCTTCGGAGTGGGAAGAGGTCACAAGACTGACGGACGTTACACCGTTCGGCGCAGGTTTTACTTTGAAGAGGCCCACTGAAAAGGGACGATTGCTGCACATGACAATTCCCCTGCCTCGGCAACTGCGTGTGTTTGATCATGTGGAAGACCAATACAGAATTTGGGCTCTCGTGCGCCACGTTCGTTCAATCGTGGGACCAGATAAGAGCAATAGATTCCAGGTCGGTGTCGCGTTCATAGGCAAACATGCTCCGGCTAGTTATGAAAAAGAACCGGCAAGGCGATATGAGCTATCAACGCCAGGCGAAGACGAATTACCTACGGTCGAGGAGCTATCGCGTTCCGAAAAAACTTCAGGAGAGCAAAGTCACACCGTTCATAGTATTGCCATCGATATGTTGGTGGAGGCGTTG
Organism: Pyrinomonadaceae bacterium; assembly: GCA_036559885.1. GTDB lineage: Bacteria > Acidobacteriota > Blastocatellia > Pyrinomonadales > Pyrinomonadaceae > PSRF01. The sequence continues at coordinate 1,328 of DATBSH010000241.1, read as the reverse complement.
AATGATGAGGGTGAGGTTATACAAAGTGAACCGAGCGTAACTCAGGATATCAGCCGAACAGCTGCAACGCTCTTTACCACCATGCACATTGCTTTGGGCCGCTTCGTCCGTGTAACTAGCAATCAATATAAGATCACGGCCCACGCGGTGGTCCGGGGAAGAAGTACAGGTGCCGATGGCATTCGACGAATTCATGTCGAGTTCATCGACAAAGAGTGGCCGTTGTAGAATACCCCCATGCCACAAGGTCTGCCGATCTATATCGAACGACGAGTTTTGCTGTTTGAAATCGAGCGACGCTGCAGCTTTGCCGATTGCAATCAGCGTGTTTTTATTGGTCTAACAAAGGCGGAGGCTTTCGATTACTGCGGGTTCGAGTGCACGGTGTGCGAACGCTGGAGTGACGACGCGCTGTCAAAACGAGACGTGCCTGATTGGTGGGATGAAATTGAGGCCAGGGCGCGAGTTAACTAACTTCGGACGCACAAGACGGTGACTAACAACGCCGGATCGGTATCTAAGAGCAACGGTTCACAATCGCCAAGCGGTCGAATCGTGTTGCCGCAATGGGCCCTGGAACTAATACGCCCGGTCGTCGGAATGGTAAGTCGGGTATTTTGGAAGATCGAGTTTTCCGGGCTGGAGAACGTGCCTGAAAATGGTGGCTTGATTATCGCGTCGAATCACCAAACTTACATCGATCCGTTCTGGCTCTCTTTACCAATCAAACGTCCAATTCGTTATCTCGCCTGGAGCGCAGCGTTCAAGTGGCCCGTTGTCGGCAGATGTCTTACGTGGTTTGGCGCATGGCCGTTGGCACTCGAAGGCAGCGATCCGGCTGCGATCAGGCGATCGTTGCAATGGTTGAAAGACGGTGGCGCAGTTGTGATTTTTCCGGAGGGTGGTCGGAGCACACCGAGCGGTTCACTTGAGAAATTCAAAGCTGGCGCGGTCAGGTTAGCGTTGGAAGCTAAGGTTCCAATTCTACCGGTAACAATTAAGGGCGGTAATCGAGTGTGGCCCAAAGGTTGGAAGTTTCCACACGCCGGAAAAGTGGTCGTAACTTATCATCCATTGCGTCGAGCAGAGCCAGGACCAAATGAAGAAAAGGGTGTCTATGCGCGGCGCGAGAGCGAAAGGCTCGCGAGGGTAATCGAGTCGGCGCTATGAAGAATGTTCGATACGCTTTAGCCGTTGAACAAGTAGTACAGCTCAAGATCCGTTCGCCAGCGCGTGAGTTTCTTTGGAGGAGCTTGTTGTAGGTAGGACTTGCAGATTTCCACCAACTGGCAGAGAGTGTGTGAAAACTCAACTTCTCATTCTCCCCA
>DATBSH010000240.1:0-10255 GCA_036559885.1 Pyrinomonadaceae bacterium | reverse complement strand
AGTTGCTGACTCCTTTTGTGAATGCGTTCAACTTCAATCTTACGTCTGAATTCAGGTATAGGGAACAATCGCTGTGAAGACGTTCCTCAATGCAGAACCGGGAGCGGAGCGACCGGATGCTAGACTCAACTGTTAGAGAGTCCGTGATCGCCAACAACCGGATCATTATGTGCGGCGCTCTGCTGCGATCAATTATCATGGGCCAACACGCTATCTCCTCTATGCTTGGAGTTATCTAAGCCACATAAGTTGAGTCGAGCATCCGGTCGCTATCGCTCGAGTGGCCCGACTTAGATCGAAGGATGCTTCTGTACTGAGTGGTCCCACTTAGATCGAATGACTACCATTCTTTTTTGGTTTTGACCGAACGCTCATTAATATTGCCCCAACACTCATTAATAACACTCATTAATAAGGGCCGAGTTGGTTGAACAATGAAGCCTGCTCAACCAGTCTCGGCCCTCAGGAACTCCCCATCTAATTCCCTAGCCCAGGAACCCAAGATTCGGCGTCGCGAATCTGAAGAGGTTGGGGAACACTAACGGCACATCAGCCGGCGCAAGACCATACCAAGCTGCAAGCGTCGCCGCATACTGATCAATTGACGTGGTTGGTATCCACTGGCCTCGATTACTCGTCGTGTCATCAGGACCACCAAGTTGCAACGCGGGATAACCATAAGGTAGACCTGTACCGTCCGGCCTTGTCGAGCCGTAGAGTCGGCCACCCAGCACGGAACCACCCATGATGAACGCGTGGCTGCCCCACGCATGGTCGGTGCCGACGCTTCCCGCACCTGACCCTGACGGTTGCAGCGTTCGACCAAAATCGGAAAGGGTGAAGGTTGTCACGCTGTCGCTCATGCCCTGCGCCACCATTTCGTCGTAGAAAGCGCGCATCGCCTGGCTAAGTTGTGCAAGCAACTGGCCTTGTCCTCCTGATTGGTTGCCTTGCCCGCCGGGGTTTGTGGGGTCGGTGCCAGTCTCATTTGTATGCGTATCGTAGCCGCCGGCGGAGCAGAAGAAGATCTGGCGTTTCATTGTGATGCCAGCGGCGTCCCTGATCTTGATCAGCTTGGCGATTTGCCTCAATTGATTTCCCAGTCCCGTATTCGGAAACGCGGTTGTGTTAGGCGGAGTGGGGATTACTGGATCAGGTTGATTCAACGCCGAGTCTGCAATCAGCGCTTGTGATGTCGTGTCGGTAGAAGCCTTGATTAAAGTTGTGCCCTGATCGAATCCAAGTAAAGTTCGGAAACTGCTGCCGGTCGTGTTTGGATTGGCAACGGATGGACCACTCCAATTCAGCACTAACAAATTAGCCAGCGTACCCGTACCAATCGCTAGCTGCCTGCTACTTACACCTGTCGAAAACAGGTTCGTGCCGGCTAGCGAAATGTTCATTGGCAGGGCAACTGCGCCATTTAGCGAGTTGGTTTTGTCAGCAATTCGCCCACCCCAACCGGTTTGACCAGTGGTGTTAGCAATTGAGGTCATTTGCTGGGTAACCTGATCCGAATGTGAAAAGAGTTGATACGGCCGCGCGCCTGACTGCGAATACTCTGCACGCGTGATAGGACGGACCAGTGAACCCACATTGCACAGCACGGCAAGTTTTCCGTCGTTCCACGGCTTTAGGAGGCCCGGTCCGACTCCCGCGTTATTCGCCTCGGGGGAAAGATTCGGGTGGAAAGCATAGGCAACACCACTAGTATTGGCGGGAGTTATCTTCGTATTTGCAAGCGACGTTTTGGGAACAGCCAAGCCGGAACTGGTGCGCACGTTGTCGTACCCGTTAGTGGTCCCGCCACCTGTTACCGTGTAGTCATCGAACGGAATGACCATGTTATTGCAATCGGATCCGCCATTGAGAAAAATACAGACCAGCGCTTTGTAATCTGTGGCAACGTCCGGCACATTCTGTTGCACCATCGCATTAACCAGGTTAAGCCTGTCCAAACTGGCTAGCATTGCGGCCCCAGTCAATCCACAGACTGAGTTTCTGAGAAATTTTCTGCGCGCTTCGTCCATTGTGTTTTACCTCTCCACCTGATATTGCGCTGAGGTCGCGATTAGATAGATTGCAGTTTGCGTCCGCTGCAGGGCTTGTGTAGTAGCGTTCGCGTTTGTGACGGCGGTCACCGTAGTAATGATATTTGTTCTCATCGCAGCCGACATCGTCACATGCATCAGCTTGGCGTTAAGCGCATCTACGAGCTGCGCCGGGTTGCCGGCCATGGCTGTAAAGGACGAGTAGTTGAGTTGGGTACCCGCGGGACGGTTGGGTAGGCCGATGGGAATACCGTTGCCGCCGTTGGCGAGCAACAAGGTATTCATGAAGTTAGTTCTCTTGTAGGTGAGAGATGTATCAAGCAAACCAAACTCGGGACCGAAAAGATTATTGCCGGGAAGGTTGTAATCCGCCGGGAAGTAACTGAATACGGTCGGTGGATTAAACAAATTCTGTCCCATATCGCTTGAGTAGTTGTTGGGTGCCTGAGTAGTCGCAAGCACACCGTCGCTGGTTGCATTGAACGCGCGTAGCACGTGTGTCATCAGCAATAAGGGCTCACGCAGGTGGCCGTAGTTCGGGTCATTCTTCACATCACCACGCGCCTCCGGATCCAACAGAATCTCTGTGATGACCGCCTTCATATCGCCGCGCACTCCCGAGCCATTATTCGCAAACGAAGCTGCACAACGACCCACATAAGAAGGACTCGGATTGCTTGTCACCAACTGATGAATCAACTGGCCGCAGATATATGGGCCGGTATTCGGATGATTGAACAGGTTGTCAATCGCCGTATTGAGCGAAGAGATCGCGTAGGCTTTAGTGTTTGCGAGATTTGTAGCGGAGCTTCCGCCGGTACAGTTGGTGCATGCAGGAATCACCACAGGACTTGGGTGATTAATATCAGTTAAGAGTGTCTTCTGCGCGATGTCGTACCGGTTAATATTTCCGTTCGGCACCATCGGGTCCAGGTAGTTGGTAACTGATATGGTCGGGTCAACGGTCCAGGGCTTGTTGACATCGAGGTCCCAACCTGTGAAGACGCGCGCCAGGTTTGCAATAGTGGTCTGGTCGTAACTGGGAACCCGGTTGCCCTGGCCGTCGAGCACCGGTGTACCGTCCTGATTGAGCGTGTCCACACCAATCGAGAATAGCTGCATGATCTCTCGGGCGTAGTTCTCATTTGGAGTCGGATTAGTCCGATTTACTACCGAGTTTCCTCTCATGTTCAGATACTCGCCCATCCCCGGGTTGAGAGTGATCTCAAAGAGTAACGTGCGGAAGTTGCCGAGCGCATTGCGATCGATCGTCTGCAAGTAAGGCGCATACCAGCTTGTTTCGTTGTTGTTCAAAGTGGAGCCACCGACTACGAGCAGCTTGTGCAGGGCGAAAGCGACCCGCTGTCTCAACTGATCGGGCTGCGTTAGAGCATTCGTCATGAACTGCTTTTGAAGGGGATAAAGGGTGTAATTGTCCCGGTTACAAACTGCATCGCACGGCGGCGTGGGAGAACCAGGATAGGACTGTGGATAGAGCGGTGTAGCAGGATAGTCCGACTGCACGCTCGGGAAGACTGGAGCCATGTTGAACTGTTCGTTCAGATAGGGCAGCATCCCGATACTGCGTAGATGGGCCAGATCGGAATCGGTCGGTCCCCACGTTGCTTGCTCGAGAAATCTTTGACCATCGGTGCCGGCTGCCAACGCCGGGTCATTGAAAAACGACTGGTAGACCGACATTGACAGCGGCGGACCCTCAGCAGGCGGTATCGCGGGCGCGGGCGTGGCCACCGCACCAGGGTCGTCGGCCGGAACGCCCGGCGTCGCTTGACCGATGGCAACGCGGACTCGATTGCTCGCAAAAGTGTGCAAGTTCAAACTCACTAGCACGTCGCCCAGGTTGCTGGTCATGTTGTCGTTGAGCCGGACAATAATCATGTAGATGCCTCCAAAGCCTGGCACCTGGCTCACGTACTCGACGTTCAATGGATAGTGATTATGGGCAGCGTCCTCTGCATCAGCCGTAAATGAACTCGGATTGCCGTTCGCGATCTCGCCGGTAAACAAACTCACATTCATCGCAAAAAGTACGATGCGCGTTCGCGTGTCGTTGCTGAACTTAACCGAGGAAGTCAGCGCAAACGGTTCCGCCTTAAACGTCACGGACTCCAACGCGATCGCTCGAGTCGATGTGGAGTTACTTATCAGAACAGGCGCGTTTGGGTTTGCCGCGTAAGTAGTGCCTACGGCTCCGCAGATGATAGTAAGAAGAGTGAAACTGAACAGTCTAAGAGATTTCTCAAGCGAACGAACCGGGAGACTGGTAGTCATAGATGGGCACTCCAAACAAGATTCTGCCGAGTTCAAACGCGTCGGGCAGATTATGTGAGGCTATCCAATTGGATTTGGTGGAGGGGCCACCCGGACAATAACCCAGGGTCGGAGAACTATACCACTTTTGTTGGTCCCTGCACCAACAAATTAGACGAACAACTCCTTCAGAAAGACGGAATTATTCCGTGCCAATTTTTGTCAAGGTCTTGTCAACTACGGGCGACAGAACCGGCGCCGTTGAATGAAGAATAGAACCACACTGGGCCATTCTTTGGACTCCACCGGATTGCGAGGAACAAGTAGCGCCGTTGGGGAGAAACGCCCCTCACAAAAATTAAGATACTGTTCATTTTGAATAGGGCCCTACCTCATTTTGGGTAGTGCTCCGTTAGTGTGTTGGTGTGCGTGATACAATCCGAACAGCATGACCGAAATGCGAACGAGTCTCATTCTCGCCCAGGGGTAAGGCATGGCTAACAAATACGAGTTCTCAAAAGGCGAATCGGTACGCATTAAGGTCGGAGCGTTCCGCGCTTTCATTGGTAAGGTCTCAGAAATCAATAAAGGGAAAGGGACGCTAAAGGTTATCGTTGAAGTATTCGGCAAATCACAGTTGGTTAAACTGACCTTCTTGGATGTTGAGAAAGTTGCATAAACAGCCCTGTAAGTGCGGCGGAATCTTTATCCGCTCCTAGGCGCCACCAAGCGGCACACACTAACGGAACACTACCTCATTTTGGACCAGTTTGACAGCGAAGGGATGCTTCCCTATCATTCGGCTACTTGTCGGGGCGTGGCTCAGCCTGGTAGAGCGCTCGGTTCGGGACCGAGAGGTCGGAGGTTCGAATCCTCTCGCCCCGACCAATAACCTCACACTCCATCAATAATTTAGAGAGATGTGGATAACGGTTCTGTTTTTCCGTGTGGGTAATTTGTGTCCAGAATAAACAGCACGCGACGTGTAGCGAACTGTAGCGCATGGGACGGAATGTGAAATCGTCAGATTTTCCAGCCTCCGCAAATCGTTGAAACTAGAAATATTTGGGTAGCGACCGGTCACTCGGTCCACAACCGAGTGGTCGGTGTAATTCTAGTCCTGGAAAAGGGCGCGACCCACACCCCGCAATTCGACAACTTTATCCCGATCAGAAACTCACTACGCCGGATAGGTGTGGAATCGCACCTTCTACGCATCAATCGCTCACGCAAATATCCATAATCGACCATGTACGCTTTCGTCATATCAGAATTGCGCGGCAGCGCACTCACAATCTTGTCTCAGGTTCCTCCGAGCGTTACTTCGTGCCTTTTGAGCTGCGAATGGACTTAGAGCAAATGCCTCTAGAGAGATTGTGCGCACTTTGTTGGAGACCGCCTTCGAAGGAGAGCGTCACCTGGGTAGGATTATGATCGATGTATGACCCGCATTTGCTAAAATTTCGGTAAACTGTTCCTACAATCAGTCCAGCACAAACATCAGGCTGTTTCCGTTTCATCTTCTGGGCTAATCCGCCGGCCCTCAATTCTGGGTGAATGTGCAAAGGGCGCGACGAGCCTAAGCTCTTCAACGCTTGTGGGTTCCCATCCATCCTCGCCAACTCCGTAGACGGCGGCGGCGACGCTCAAACTCGCATTCAAGTTTTCGTAGGACCCCACAATCACTGTGCCGACTCCGTTGAAGTGCCCGTGCGTGTCGCATGGAATGAAGCGCACGTGAAAAGCTTCCTGCGTATCCTCCGACCGTGCTTGATAGAAAATCGTCACTAAACCAGGTGGCGCTTCAGCCACGATCAAACTCGTCGCGGACCGCGCTAATGCATCATGTGCTTGCAATCAATTGTCTCCCCGAATCCGGGCTTTTGGCATCGGACCTTACCGATCTGAGGAAGCTAGCCGCTCAAAGGTGCTCGCGCGTGTAGACTTGGGCGCCCGCGAAATACGCAAGTCTGTGTAGGTCAGCTTCGCTCGTATTCCTAGTCACCTCATCGGTCAAACCAAACTCACTCACCCTTGTTCAACTATTGGGCGTGGGTGAGTGGCGCTTCAACCAAGTGCTCGGAGATGAACCACGCTTGCGCCTCGTTAGTGCGAATCACGTCTGAAACAAGCAAATCGTTCGTGCCGTCGTCGCCGCGCTCGGCGGCTTGAGCTGCCGATTTGTGTGCTTCTTCCAAAATCGTTTGATGCCCTTCGAGCAAACGCGAAATCTGCACGGGCACCTCCTCGCGCCCGCGTGGAGGACGCGAAAGCTTCGTCATCTCTGCCACGTCTTGCGGCATCGCGATGCTGATGCCGCCGAGAGATTGAATACGTTCGGCAATTATGTCCGCAAGTTCGGCTTGCTCCTGGTAGTGTTTGTCAAAGAGCAGGTGCAGGCTGTAAAAGGTCGGGCCCGAGACCTGCCAGTGATGCTTTTTGTACATGTCACGCAGAGCGGTTGTGTCGGCGAGTGTTTGATTCAACGCTTCGACACTCGCTCGACGAACGCCTTCGTCGAGCCCAACGGGTAAGCGCCGACTCATTTCGCCGTAAGGTTTATCTCGCGAGCGCGCTGCCCCAAAACCGGCTGCCCGTGCGTGAAGCGTTGATCTCTCCTAGTCCCTCCATTCGCCACGCGCTTCATATCAGCAACGCGGCTTTCTTTGTTATTAACGTTCCTTCTCATGCTTCTTTTCCTTTCTGGTTTCAATCGGTTCTTGGAAATCCGAGTAAACTGAGGATGCTGGCGAGTGGCCTGCCAGTAGCTATCCACTCGCCAGCCGTTGCGGCCTTTTGAAGCAGCCCTGCGTTACCAGACTGCGTTTGGAAGCGCAACGCATGACTCGTCAAACTAAGATGAGCATGATTAGGGCAGCAAAAATAGCTGTTTCGCGATCAAGCTCAAGAGTCTTGGTCGTCTTGAAGGCCGGGTTGGGCTGCCACCTATCGGCCAGGGTAATCTTGCACGCGCAAGTAATGGAAAGGCGTTGCAGTGTGTTCTTCTGAGCGACGATCGTGGCGCCAAGTTCTTGCGTCGATAAGCCCATACAGTCTTTCTTTCTTCACGAGTGACTAACCAGCATCGATTTTTCTTTGCCGAAGGATGAAAAATCGATATCAGGAATGAACTCCCCGCCTGCTCCCGTGAGGATTACGTTTTTGTTTGCTCGATCTTGCGCAATCCGGTAAAAGGCGTCGACAAACTCCGGATGATCTTGTGCCGTGAAAATGAAGGGCTCCCCATTGTTGTGAACCTCGACAACCAGCACATCGTTGGCATCTCGCGTCAGCTTTATGCTGCGATAGGCAGCGAAGTAGTCGGCTTGAAGCGTTTGCATAGCATTCTTCTTTCTGATTTATGAATCATGCTCGCGATCTTGGGACACGATCCGCCTTTCTATTTGCGCTCGTTGAGTGCGACCTCTTTCGTTAGATGATTTTCGGCCAGCGCTTCCATGATGCTTCCTGTTACTAAGGAGATCTTCGTGACTGTCGAAATCAGCAAGTTTTCGATTTGCAGTTCTTGGTCATGTGTCAACGTACCTAGTCGTCGTCTGAATCTTATGAGTTGTGTTCGGGCGACGTCGTTGGCATCACTGAGGAGAGCTTTAGTTTCCTCCCCAACGTTCACTCCAGCGCTTCCGAAGTTCCTAACCACGCGTGATACCTGCAATCTCTCTGCCTAGCACAGCATTCTGAAGACGATTCAGATCGGCCCGACGACGTACACGGGACTCTATGATCCAGCTCTTTACAATCACTTCGGTTGTTCGTTGTCGCTTTGTTTTCGCCGAAGAAATCTCTGCGTCGTGTGTAACGTTCCGGTCGTCTCGCTTCATTATTTTGATAGGAGTTTTCATAACATCACCTAAGTTTGAGCAGGTGGACCTCTTGTCGCCCCCTGAAGAGGCCCACCCACTTTCAGCACCACCATCCTGTATGGCGTGCTCACTTGAAAATGCCTGTTCAAGTTCGTAGGCAATGCTCGTACCCGACAAATGCAACGCTCATGAACAAGCGAGAGTCATTGATTTGCGTGAGACAAGAGAACCATTCATTCTCTCTAAAGCCACAGTTCGCCATTGCGATATAACAACGCCCGTGACGTTATAACGACACGAAGGCGTCCGATTGACGCTTGCCAAATGGTGTGAGGCAGATAGACCTGATTGAAACGCCCCATCTTTGACGGACAGTTTTCAACTAAAGAAACCGCTGATGCGTTGAGGGAGCAGTTCAAGGCTAATGTGCCACTTGGCCGAATGGGACTCGCAGAGGAAGTCGCTTCCGCAGCGTTGTTCCTCGCCTCGAACGAAAGCAGTTACGTCACAGGCATTGACCTGCCGGTTGACGGCGGCTTGGGATCGATCTGACGTTCTTGCGGAACCAATCAAATCCCACGATCTTCGACCGCGTGGTTAGGCGGAGAGAATCTATAGGTCTGATTGGAGTGAGATCGACACTCATCGCCTATCGCTTTCGAAAGAGTTTTCACCCCGCCACTTGCCACAAGCGCTCGTTCTCCAGGTTCCCGAGGAGCTCATCCGTATCATCTTGCTGCATCGGCCGCGAGATTCCGAGCTTTTTCATTTTCGCGATCAAAGTAGTGCGTTTCAGTCCCAACCGCGATGCGGCTCCGCGCGGTCCCCCGATCACCCAACCGGCCGTCCGCAGTGCCGTCTGGATCACTTCTCGTTGTGAATCGCGGAACGCGGTTCCGGTTCGCATCATTGGCATAGGATTGTTCTCCGATATGGGCAGTGGATTGGGGAGGACTCCGTTGTCGGCGCGAATCATAGCTCGCTCGATCAAGTTTTGCAGCTCGCGCACGTTCCCGGGCCAGGAGTAGGCCTTCAATGCAGCCAGCGTGTCGTCGGGTATGGAATCGATGTACTTGCCCATGCGCCGAGAAAACATTTCGACAAAGTGGAACACCAATGCTGGAATGTCCTGGCACCGTTCCCGCAGCGGGGGCAACACGACTGGAAACACGTTTAACCGATAATAGAGATCACTGCGGAATTCGTTGCGCTGCACCATCTCCGCCAGGTTGCGGTGAGTTGCTGTCAGCACACGGGCGTTGATGTGATGAGTCCGGCTGCTGCCCAGGCGCTCAAACTCCTGCTCCTGCAACACGCGCAGCAGCTTGGGCTGCAAAGCCAGCGGCAAATCTCCGATCTCATCCAGAAACAAGGTGCCGGTATGTGCCAATTCAAAGCGGCCGATTTTCTGCCCGACCGCGCCCGTGAACGCCCCCTTCTCGTGCCCGAACAATTCGCTTTCCAACAAGTCGAAGGGAATAGCAGCGCAATTTACTTTGACAAACGGGCCTCCGCAACGCGCGCTAAGATCATGCACTGCACGCGCAATCAGCTCCTTGCCAGTACCCGTTTCTCCCAGAATCAGCACCGTGGAATCTGTCGGCGCTACTCGTTCCACTTCCGCAAGTGCAAGTTTAAGAGCAGAACTATTGCCGATGATTTGTGGGAATCTATTCTCGATAAAATCCTGTTGACTCAACGCAACGTTGTTTAGATTTTCCATGGCCCACCCCCTAAAGGCTTTTGGTAAACTGCATAGGCACACGTTCGACTTGTCTCGCTGTAGGCTGAACGAATACCTTTTAGCAACTGCTCGTCACTAAAAGGCTTGTCCAGGAACGCAACAGCACCGGCCTGCAGTGCGCGGCGACGAGATTTGTCCCCGTAAGCGGTTATGAAAATGATAGGGATAGAGTAGCCCTCGCCGGCGAGGTGGCTTTGGAGCTGTAATCCGTTCATGCCCGGCATCTGTACGTCCACCACGAGACAGGCCGTGTCGTAAAGTTGCTCGGATTTCAAAAAACTCTCGGCAGATTCAAAAACTGCTGCTTGATAACCAAAAGACTCGACGAGCAGTTTTGTGGTCCTGCGAACGGACTCATCATCATC
>DATBSH010000239.1:0-14181 GCA_036559885.1 Pyrinomonadaceae bacterium | reverse complement strand
ACGGCAGGTGGGGCGGAAGTGTTGACAAAGGGATTACCTTATTCGTCGTTTGAAATCGAGGCCGCCATGCGTAGAGGAAAGTGATTCAACTTCTTTCAGTAATGCAGGAGTTCAATCTGCGCAGTTAGGAAGGGCGGCTTGCCTCCGCTCATTAATCTGTGCAACCAAATGTCCGTTACGCTTCAGCTTGTCGTTCTTGTGTCCGATACGCTTTAGAGCCTCTTGCAAAACTCAGGTCCGCTCATCTAAGAGGCCTTGAGAGGCTTCGCACCCACTCCGATCCACGAATTCACACGAACTGACACAAAGTAAGACCAAGAGTGCTTTTGTGTTTATTTCGTGTGCTTTCGTGGATCGTTCTTCTGCACGAAAAAAAGATCCACGAATTCACACGAACGCTGCCGCGAGGTGGTCCTGACTCCATGCCAGAGATCTGAGTTTTGCAAGAGCCGCTTTAGCTTGTCGTGAAGCAGATGAAGCAGATCCACCGATTTCCACAGATTACAGACAGGAGCAGGAGCAGCAGGCAGGAGCAGCGCGGGCCTTCGTGCGCCTGCATGCTGCTCCTGCTCCGGTAATTCTAATCTGTGTAATCTGTGGAAATCGGTGGATCTGTTTCTACGTCACAGCTTTTCTTCGAAACTGCCTCAGCCCAACCACCAACAGCAACGAATCAAAAATCAGAAGTCCCAACAGTACAGCAATGACCGGCAGGTGAGGGAATTGCGGGACAAGCGTCCCGCGCAGTCCTTCACTGGCGTACACAAGAGGATTTATCAATACGATTTTCTGCAAGATAGGAAAGTTTGCCAGCGCACTCCACGGATAATACGTGCACCCAAAGAAGATCATCGGTGTCAGGACCATGCTGAACATCAAACCGATTTGAGTCTGACTAATGCTGCAGCCCAGCGCGAGACCACCACACGCAGACAAGAGCGCGACCAGCAACGTCACACCCGCGAACAGCAACGGCGAGCGCAGATTCAATTCAACTCCCGGACGCAACAACAACCACGCTGCGGGTATCACCGCGAGTCCTGCCACGACCGCCTGAGCAGCTCCAAACAACACCTTCTCAATTGCGAGCCAGGAGTTCTCAATCGGCGCGAGGAGTCGATCTTCAATCTCGTGTGTGAACTGAAACTCGCCGATGAGAGGCATCGCGACGGCCCAGACGCCAGTGAAGATCATGCTGATCGCCATGATGCCGGGCAGCAGCAGGCTCTTGTATGTGGTTGGCATGTAGCCACTGCTGACCATCACTCGGCCGAAGATGAACACGAACATCATCGGTTGCAGGAAGGTCTGCAGCAGGAGCGGAACAAAGTTGCGCCGCGCCACATGCGCATCACGCGCCAGCAGCGCCAAAAAAGTTTTCCAGTTCATATCCGTCACACTCAATCTAGTGGCAAACAGTCAGTACCGAAACGCGGTAGCGTCGGGTCGTTGTGTAATCGGTAAGCCCTGTTGTCGCACAGTTGACCCGACGCTACCGCGTTTCGGTACTAACTGTTTGCCACTAGATCTCGCGGTTCGACATAGTCTCTCATTGAGTTGCATCCTTCACTCTCTCAAGCTCCGGCCCGTATGGTGCAAGAACAGGTTCTCCAAACTCGGTTCTGAAATATTTACGTCCGACAGCTCCGCCAGACTGGCTATCTCAGAAACAAGCGAACCTCCGCGGTCCGCATAAACATCTACAGCGCTCTCACCATCCGCTTCAGTTTGAACTCGTACCTCCCTGACACCAGTCAACGTTTTCAGTCTCTCCAACAATTCTGCGGAGTGCGCACTGAACCGCACACGCAAAAGAAAGCCACCAGGAACCGACGCCTTCAATTCTGCAGGCGTGCCGAGAGCAATCCTTCGTCCGTGATCAATGATCGCAAGTCGCTGGCACAAAGCGTCAGCCTCTTCCATGTTGTGTGTGGTCAGGAGGATCGTCTTACCACTCTGATTGTATTCACGAATAATTTCCCAAAGCAGCAGACGCGTTTGCGGATCGAGGCCAGCACTCGGCTCGTCAAGAAAGAGCACCTGCGGATCGTGCATCATCGCGCGCGCGATCGAGAGGCGTTGCATCATCCCGCCAGAGAACCCGCGTGCTAGTTGATCAGCACGGTCAGTTAATTTGAAACGATCGAGCAGCTCTGCGGCGCGAGCCGAGCGTGTACGCGAATCCACCCCGAAGTACGCGCCATGAAACAGCAGGATTTCGCGAGCGGTGAGCGTGAAGTCAAGATTCGGACGCTGGGCCACAACCCCGATGAGTCGCTTCACCTCGACCTGCTGGCCCCACACGTCGAAGTCACCGATCCACGCCTGCCCATTCGTCGGCCTCACCCGTGTTGTAAGTATTCCGACCGTCGTCGACTTCCCGGCGCCATTCGGCCCAAGCAAACCAAATATCTCACCAGGCATGACATCGAGCGACAACCCATCCAGCGCAACAATCTGACGTGGAGTGCCCCCTTTACTGCCAGCTCCGTTTTTGCTTTTACGCCGCGGCACAAATCCACCACCTGCCGCAAGCGGTGGCGCAGATGTATAGACCTTGCGCAAGTCTCGTGTCCGAATCCCAGCTAGCATAGTTTTTAAGGCCGCAGATTAACGCAGATGAGCGCGGATCAGAAATAGAGACTAGTCTACTAAGTGTTTTTTGTATTGATGTGTTCCGCTTTTAAACTGATTGAAGCTTCAGTCCCATCATTCAAGCTCAGCGAAATTGCAGGTTAGGAATGGGCCTCGATCGGACCAGCCCTAAACCCTACCGAGTGTCGGATTGTTATTGCATATGAAGGATTTTGATCCCCAGAAGATCGTCCCTCAAAAAATATTTGTGTCGTTAGGCCTGATATTTCTTCCGGAGCTAGTGGCATTCTCGTTGCGCTTGTAGCTCACGCTCTGCAAAAGACGGCATCGATAAGCCACACGTCGTTGCCGCGAACGAAGGCGGAACCCATAAATAATGAGAACATATTTGAACTGTTTGCTCGCCAGTGTGCTCTTTGTCGCCAGCATTTCCATCCCGGTTGCTGCCCAGCAGAGCAACTCGGAGGGAATGACATTGGATCGGGTCAAAGCCAAGGTTGCCAAATTGGGAATCGGCGAAAAGGCCAAAGCAACTGTGACTCTAAAGGATGGGACAAAGAAAAAGGGTTACATCGGGCAGGCTGGAACCGCTGACTTTGTCCTGCGTGATCGGAAGACTGACTCGCCAACGACGATCAGTTATAGCGACGTTTCTAAGGTCGAGAGCAACAAAGGCCACTCAACCGCAAGGAACCTCGCGATTGGTATCGGCATTGGAGCTGGCGCCCTACTCGCAATTATTTTCATCTCCATAGCACATCTCGACTGACGGTTGCTCGAAGTGTTGCGACAGTCAACCTAGTGGCAAAATAGTCAGAACCGTAACGCGGTAGCGTCGGGTCGTCTCTCAGATCGCTCAATTACAGCGGCAAAGGTACGAGACGACCCGAGATCACGGTTCTGACTGTCTTGCCAGTTGGTCGAGTAATCGCGCTCCGTCCCTCAATCTCCAAATACCTTCCCTGCAAACAGTTTTGTTCCGCCAAGCGATGTATACGCCGCATAAGCTCCCAACGCCAAACAGATCACAAGAGCGATCGTGAAGTCAGTTGCATACCAGGCAGAAAGGTCCGTGGTGACGGGAAAGAAGATTAAAAGATGCGCGAGAAAGAGTGCAGCAGTTAACGCGAGCAGGCCATAGCGTCGAAGTGCCAAGACAGCGAGAAACGTAGTGACAGCATTTAACGGAACCATGACCAGGTTTGACTGTGAAATGAGCGTCGAGAACACAGTGAGCAGTATCCAGACAGTGATGAACGCGGGGACTTCACGCCGCATTAACTTCAGAAAAAGCAACAATAGAAACACACAGATAAACGCTATGAAGAGTCCGGCTGTAACTTGTGACGCGAAGCGGGCGAGGAACAGATGTGAATCGAGGAGACCGTTGGAGGGAGTAACAGGTAATGGCGTTAACCTTCCAAACCAGTTCGGCACAACGTTGGCCAAGATCTGACCGATCATCATGCCAGCACCGAACACCACTCCAATTAGAAGATCACGGCCAACCAGTGGATCGCGAAAATCCCCAACAAGTAAACGGTTCCAGGAGATGATCCAGCCCGGCCAACTCTTTCGCAGGAAAGGTTCAAAGGCGACGTATAGTAGCCACAGAAAGCCCCCACTGAATACTGCGAATGCGAGATGTATAAAAAAGAGGTTCATCTCTCGACCCACGAGCCCATTGTGATGTTCCGCGAAAACCCAGACCAGCATTCGTACTGTGGCGTAAACGGCTGCCAGGCGGGTTGCACCACGCAGGTCGCCGCGCCCGAGCCGTATGTTCCTACGTGCCAGCAGCGCACTGCCAAACAATGCCAGCAGACTGATCACAAGCACCATGATGGTTAGCGCTTTACTGCCTCGACTCTCGGGTGGCTGTTCCTGACGCAACGAGAGGTCCCACGGATAAATTGTTTCAAAGTAAACGGGCTTGCCGTGAAACGACGCTGCCTCAATGTGAATTTTGTTTTGCGGCTGCGCCACGTCGATACCATCCCACGCCGCGCGTTCGTCGTAGGCGTGTAGTGGTACCCAGGTCGACGTTACGGGCTGAAAGTTTTTCATATCCAAACCGGCGGCACGAAAAGCAGTGGACCAGTCAGCAACGGCACGTTCACTCGTCTGTGCATCACGTTGCGGAGGCACAGCGATGAACCAATGCAGCTTCCCGTTGATGTCGAGGTACAGACTGATCATCCCTGACACATCAAGCGCCGGGTAGTCGACTGCTATCGCATCAGTCGTTTCGAAGTAACGTGGGCTCTGACGGTACCAGTAGCGATACGGTCCTGGCCCAATGCTGCTCATGGTTTGCCAACGACGAGGGGACTGATCGTGCTCGCCAATGTAATCCAAATAGTCTCGCTTAAGAATGACGCCGTCGGCGTAATCAACCGGTGGCTCACCATAACTAAGATCTTTGATTACATCACGAGCACGTGCGCGCAAGACTTCGGGAGAGTCGCCGACTGGAGCAAGCCGGTAGATTGCGGTGTATCTCGTCAACCAGGCGGCAAGGCCGAGTAGTAGAACAAACGCGACGAAGAGGCTGCCGGCCACCGTCGGACTGAGAATGCCTTGCTTGGGTGCAGCAGCAACCATTTCTGGTGACGGTGTCTCACCTGCGGCTAGCGCAGCTGCAATCGGATCCCCTCCGGGAAGTGCTGCGGCGACCTGCAAAGCTGATGATGGACGCAGGTGCGGATCAGTTTGAATGCAACGATCAATCACTCGCTCGATGACCGGGTCGAGATCTTTGACGAGTGAGGTTAAGGACGTCGGCGCGGTGTTGTTGCGCCGCAACTCAATTAGTTCACGAAGAGTCGACGCTTCGAATGCCTTCTTGCCGGTGAAGAGTTCATAAAGCACCAGACCAAGCGAGTAGATATCTGTCTTGACTGTCTGTTCTTTTCCTTCGAGTTGTTCGGGGGCCATGTACGCAGGCGTGCCTGCGACCAACTCGCTGTCAGGCAACTCTTCCGACAAGCCGGCAAGACCGAAATCGAGTATGCGTGCGTTGCCATCGGCGTCGATCATGACATTCGCCGGTTTTAGATCACGGTGGAGTATGCCGGCGTCGTGAGCAGCGTTGAGACCTGCGCAGATCTGACGTGCAAGTTGAACGGATTTATCAACGGGAAGTCGTCCGATGCGTCGCAGAAGTGAGGAGAGCTCTTCACCCTTGATGTATTCCATCGACAGAAAATGGCGACCATCTGTTTCGCCGATGTCGTAAACGCGGCAGACGTTCTTGTGGCTCACTTGTCTGGCCATGCGCACTTCACGATGAAACCTGGCAAGCGCAGCGCCATCGGTTAGCAGATGATCGGGAAGGAACTTGAGCGCCACGGCCTGGCCCAACTTGAGATCATCCGCCCGATAGACCTCACCCATCCCGCCTTTGCCTAATAAGCCGACGATGCGATACCGCTCGACAAGGATCGCGCCAGGAACAAAGCGGGCATTGTCGATTGAATCGTAAGAGTGAGACTTGCTTGTGGGCGTCTGTGACTTGCTTGTGGGCGTGTTACGTGCATCGAAGCGCCGGGTCGCTGCGTCGTCGAGTGGAGCGCCGCAATTCGGGCACACGGCGGAGTCGCTTCCGACTTCCTTTGCGCAGGAAGGGCAATTGACGTGGCCGGGGGTCATTGGCGGAGGATTTTAGCAGAGCGACACAAGAGATTCTCAGACTTAACAACTATTAACATCACAGACACAACAGTGTGCTAAATATACAGAAACTATGCCGGTGGAATCGTCGTAGAAACCAGCTACAGGGATTAAGCCTCGCGGATTTGCCTCTAATAGTATCGACGGTGATAATTCAAACGGCTCCCCCTACGACCTGTTTACGAAAGATCGCATGAGACACTCCATTCGTTGCACTCCCCTACTAATCTTCGCCGCCGTTGCGTTCATCGTCGGCTGTTCGAACAAAGCTGCACAAGCGCCATTTGAACGACCGCCGGCACCCGTGTCAATAGCCGTCGCAGTGGCACAAGACGTACCGACGTATATTGACGCAATCGGCAAAACGGCTGCCAGGGAAGTTGTGTCGATTCAACCTCAGGTCTCTGGCCGCATAACGAAAATTCATTTCACTGACGGCGCCAACCTAAGGAAAGGAGACTTACTTTTCACAATCGATCCTCGACCGTTCGAGGCAAATCTTCGTCAGGCACAGGCAAATGTCTCGAAAGATGTGGCGTTAAAGAAACAGGCTGAGGCCAATCTTGCCTCGGAGATCGCAAAGGCAAAGTGGGGCGCTGTCCAGGTCGAACGTTATCACACGCTGGTCTCGCAAGGTGTTGTTTCGAGAGAGCAGTATGAAGAGTTACGGGCAAATCAGAGTTCGCTCGACGCCAACGTTGGCTCCGCTCGCGCTGCAGTTAACAGCGCAGATGAAAGCATTAAAGTAGATACGGCGGCGGTTGAGAGTGCCAAGTTGCAACTCAGCTACTGCACAATTCGCTCGCCTATTGACGGACGTGCAGGCCAGCGCCTTGTCGATATCGGGAACGTGGTTAATCCAGGCGGAAGTTCAAACAATAGTTCCAGCAGCGGCAACCCTGCGAATAATAATAGCTTGCTCGTAATCGAACGTTTGGATCCCATCTACGCTGACTTCACTATCTCGCAAAACCTTCTTCCGGAAGTGCAACAACAGATGCGAGCGAATAGACTGACGGCCGAAGTTCGCCTTCCTGAAGATCCTGTAGCGCCGGTGATCGGTCAACTTACATTTCTGAATAACGCCGTAGAGAGTACGACAGGGACCGTAAGCCTTAGAGCGACGGTTCCAAATTCTGACCACCGTTTTTGGCCCGGACGTTTCGTCAACATTCGTCTCGTTTTAAACACGATCCACCAGGCCGTTCTTGTGCCCGCGTCGGCGCCACAGATGTCAGCCAACGGTTCATTTGTTTATGTCGTTAAGCAAGACTCGACTGCCGAACAACGTCCAGTGACGCTTGGTCAGGCACAGGGCGATCTTGTTGTCGTAGAGAGTGGCGTCGCTGCCGGAGAACAGGTTGTAACCGCGGGTCAACTGGGTGTTACTCCGGGCGGAAAGGTGCGGATCGAACGACCCACGACCCCGGGTACTGAGGCGAAGTAATGAATTTATCAGAACCGTTCATCAGGCGACCGGTAATGACAGCGGTTTTGACACTCTCAGTAGTGCTCTTTGGAATTCTGAGCTATCGCCAACTTCCTGTTAACGACCTGCCGCCTGTCGACTACCCGGTCATCCAGGTGGTGGTCGGTTATCCAGGCGCGAGTCCAGACACCATCGCGAACAATATTGCCACACCACTCGAGCGGCAGTTCATGCAAATTAATGGGCTGGAGGTGGTAACCTCGAGAAGTACTCAGGGGGTGGCAACCTTCACGTTACAGTTTGCGTTAGAAAAGAACGTTGATGCAGCGGCCACCGACGTGCAGACAGCGATTTCGCAATCGATCAGAAGCCTGCCTGCAGACCTTCCTTCGCCACCGACGTATTCCAAGACCAATCCTAATGATCAACCGATCATGTACATCGCGCTCACCAGCGACTCGGTTACATCCGGCCAACTCTACGACTACGCGAGCACGCAGGTCGGTCAGCGCTTAAGCATTCTACCCGGTGTGTCGCAAGTGGTTGTTTACGGCACGAAGTCCGCCATTCGTATCAAAGCAAATCCAGCCGCAATGTGGGCACGAGGAATCTCAATCGACGATCTGAGTGCAGCAATTAAAAGTGGCACAAGCTACACGGGAGCAGGACAACTTGACAGTAGTTCTGGTACAGCGATTCTGCGTCCACAGGGCCAACTGGAAAATGCCGAACAATACAGCAATCTAATCGTGGGCGGAACTAGCGACGCACCGGTTTACCTGCGCGATGTCGCTGAGGTCAAGGATTCGGTTCAGGACGAACGAATAAATATGCGTTTCTGGGTGCGCGGGTACAACGTGCCTTCAGCGACGGTAATTGTCGCGGTGAACCGACGTGCGGGTGCTAACGCAGTCGAAGTGGCAAGTAGTATCAGGAAAATATTGCCGCAGCTCAGTAACGAACTTCCTGGTTCGATACGGGTCACACCAATCTACGATCGCTCGTTAAGCATCGTTCACTCTGTGACCGACGTCCAAACTACGCTCATCATTGCGTTCGTCCTCGTCGTGATCGTCATCTTCGCGTTTCTTGGTCGAGCCACGGACACTCTGATCCCCACCGTGGCTCTTCCTTTGTCACTCCTAATCACGTTCATGGCGATGAACGCGCTCGGATACAGTCTCGACAATCTATCCTTGATGGCCTTGACTCTTGCCATCGGCTTCCTTGTTGACGACGCAATTGTGTTTTTAGAGAACACAGTGCGCCGAATGGAACACGGAGAAGAACCGTTCCAGGCTGCTATCAACAGCGCGAAAGAGATCAGCTTTACGATCATGTCGATGACCATCTCACTCGCGGCCGTCTTTATTCCGCTCGTGTTCATGACCGGTCTAATTGGCCGAATCTTTCGCGAGTTCGCCGTCACAATCGTGATCGCCATCTTCGCTTCAGGTCTGGTTTCACTCACGCTGACGCCGTTGATGTGCGCACGACTACTGAAGGGGCGAGGTGAAGGCGCGAAAAAGACCTGGATGGAGCGCGTGATTGGGGGGATCGAGAAACGTGTATTGGGGTTTTATGGCGGGTCGCTCTGGTGGTTTTTGAAGCATCGCTGGGTGTCGCCGTTAATCTGGGTCGCATGTTTGGCCGGCACGATCTGGCTCTTCGTTCTCGTTCCTAAAGCGTTTCTGCCTCCGGGTGATAGCAGCGTCATCTTTGGTGCCTTCATTGCGCGGGAAGGCTCATCCCCTGCGCAGATGCGCGAATTGCAAAATCGCGTAGACCAAACTCTTCAGCAGGATCCAAACGTTATCACTGATTTCACCCTGATAGGCGCCACAGGTTTTCTTGCGTCCAATCAGGGCATTACATTTACGTTTATTAGACCACCTGAGGAACGCAAACCCATTCAGGAAGTGACGGCGGAGATGATGGGCAAGCTCAACTCAATTCCGGGAGTTTTTACCTTTCTTCGTCCGTTTCCAGTGCTTGAGATCAGCACGGGAGTAACAAGCCAACAACAGGGACAGTATGCCTTCGCCGTTTCGGGCGCTAATCCAAATGAAGTGTATGACGTTAGTCAGAAATTGCTGGCCAAGCTCATGACCTATCCGGGATTCCTGACGGTTTCGTCTGACTACTATCACAACACTCCAAACGTCAACATAGATCTTCGTCGCGAGCAGGCAAAGACCCTTGGCGTTTCAGAAGCAAGAATTCTTTCGCTACTTCGCAATGCTTATTCACAAAACTACCTGTATCTGATCAAGAAACCAGAAGATCAGTATCAGGTCATACTGGAGATGGAGGATGCCGCTCGTTCCAATCCGCAAGATCTGGCTCGCCTTTACATAAAATCAGATGATGGTCAACGACTGATTCCGTTAGGAGAGCTAGTCACCTGGAAGACAACCCTTGGTCCGCAGACTGTGAATCACTTGAATCAGTTTACGAGCGTGACTTTGTCATTCAATTTGAAGCCGGGTGTAGCTTTGGGTGATGCGACGAATTTCATCAACAAGACAGCGGCAGAGGTTGTTCCTCCGGGTGTACGCGGTGAACTCGTCGGGGAGGCGCAAACGTTCGCCAGCACGGTCACAAGTATGACTTTCCTGATGGCACTTGCAGTGTTTGTTATGTACGTGATTCTCGCGATTCTATACGAGAGTTACGTCCATCCACTGACAGTGCTGTCGACATTGCCGACTGCGTTGGTTGGAGGGTTGTTGACGTTGCTCGTTTTTGGGCAGGAAGCGTCGCTCTACGCTTTTGTCGGCATGTTTATGCTGATGGGAATAGTAAAGAAGAATGGCATCATGATTGTTGACTTCGCGCGTCAACGCGTGGACGCAGGCGAGAGTGCTGATCAGGCGATTCACGACGCCAGTATGGATCGCTTCCGACCAATACTGATGACCACGTTAGCCGCCGTCTTTGGTGCGTTGCCAATCGCCCTGGGCTTTGGTGCGGACGGCGCATCGCGTCGTCCACTTGGACTGGTTGTGGTAGGCGGTCTGGTTATTTCGCAGTTCATTACGCTTTACATCACGCCAGTGATTTATCTCTACCTCGAGCGCTTCCAGGAAAATGTACTCGACCGCTCGGCATTTTTCGGTTCCCGCAAACCGCGAAAAGTTCCCGTGCCGCAATCTCAGCCCGAACCAACGCACGTAACGTCTGATCTGGCAGCCGGCGATTAATTGAGTTCCTCACACACAAGATAACAAAGAGCCGACAAGCAATTGTCCGATATGCTTCAGAGCCTCTTCAGCTTGTCGATGTCTTACCCAACACTCAAGCTACAGGCCCAAAGGTCAAGCTCAGCAAAATTGCAGGTTAGGAAGGGCGGCTTGCCCCCGCTCACGATGCGCTATCACTCAACGTTGAGTGTAGATAGAGTTGAGCGGGGGCAAGCCACCCTTCCCAACCTGCAATCTTCTTTCAGGTGAATCAGTCTCCGAATGGTTTCTGCCGATCGGTATTGTCGGCAACCGATTCCTTTGAATTCTTATCGGATCCAATTCCACTCAAACGGTATCGTCGGTTTCGCTCCTGGAACTACAACACCGCCCCGATCACCCGGCACGATCGATCCATATCGCTCCGCATAAACTTCAGGCAGGAGACGTGCGTTAGGTGGAGCCAGCCAGAGACGCAGTAAGTGACGCTTGCGTTCGGGTTCGGGGTAGTCCTCGAACGCGGTGCGATCATGAAGAATCGTGTGGTTGTGGACGAATTGGATATCCCCCGGTTCAAGCTCCATCTCTAAATTAAGGCGAGGGTCGTTTGCTAGTTGGTCCAAGAGGTCCAACGCCTCGATCTGTTGCGGCGTGAGTGGTGCAACACCGGGAAAGCGTCGGGCCGACTCAATGTATTGCCTCTGATAAATCGCAGACACCGATCCATCGTGATAGTTGAAGACTGGAATCGTGAAATAAGGTTTCCCGCCTTCGGGAACTTCACCTCGCCGATCGGTTTCAATTGGATCCAGTAAGACTCTGAGTAAGTCAGGTCGGCGCCGACGTATCTCATTGAAGATCGTGGTGGAGGACACGAGACTCGACAAGCCACCGGACTTCGCAGCTCTCAAACAGAGCAGACCAACGACATCACAGGAATCTGTATGGTGAGTTTGACGTTCACGAGTCTGGTAGATTCGTGTATTTGGATCGTCACTCGAGCGTCCGAGATCTCTAACATGCCCAAGCAAGTGTCCCTGAGCGTTCTGCATCCGCAAGTTGCCCAGGTGAACACCGATGATAAGAAAAGCAATCGCCGCCTGGCGGTTGGTCCACCGTTCAATCGGCAGGCCTTTGATCAAAATAAATCCACGCCCATTTAGTACTTCATGGATTAACCCTTGTAGCTTCGGCGCCAGAATTGGAAGCGGAACATCGTTAGAAGTGATCGATGCTAGGTCGATATCTGATTTGTCTACTCGGCGTGCGGCACTTTCTACTTCGCTTATGTCCGCATCAGAAAGGCGCTCAATCCAATCTGTGCGAGTAGCAAGCTCCGACCCATACCAGGCCGAAGTATCGCAAACCTCCGGCGGCAAAGTAGCACCTGGTAGGCGATGAATGCCCGAACTCATAAGACCGATATGCTTCAGCTTGTCGTAGTCTATCGCAACGTGCCAGTTCAGGCCCATCAATCAAGATCCGAGAATTGCAGGTAGGGAAGGGCGGCTTGCCCCCGCTGATGCGCAACACTCAAGCTGACAGAAACACTTCAACCAGATGTCCGATATGCTTCAGCTTGTCGTCTCTGTCCTCACACTCAAGCGAAGTCCCACCATTCAAGTTTGAATAAATTGCAGGTTGGGAAGGGCGGCTTGCCCCCGCCGATGCATAACACTCAAGCTGAGAGAAACACTTCAACCAGATGTTCGATATGCTTCAGCTTGTCGTGTCTGTCCTCACACTCAAGCGAAGTCCCAACGCGGAGACGGGGAGACGAGGAGACGGGGAGAAGCGGTGACGCGGAGACAGGGGGACGCGGTGACACGGAGACGCGGTGACGCGGAGATAGGGACACGCGGAGACCCTCATTGTGTATGCTTCATCCCCGCGTCCCCGTGTCCCCGCGTCTCCCCGTCCCCGTGTCCCCGCGTCTCCGTGTCCCCGCGTCCCCGTGTCCCCGCGTCTCCCCGTCCCCGCTTTCCCGTCGCCGTGTCAAGCCTTCTCAAAAGCCACTCAAAGAGATAACCTAAGCGGCGAAAACTACAACTCGGATTTTGAATCCCGCAATTTCTCTCCTGGTAATCCAGGAGACGTATCGTTCTTTTACTCCACTGATAAGGAGATCTGATTATGGCCCAATGGAAACCTGATCCCACTTTCTACCCTTCCCCTCGGCTAGCAATGAAAGCTCCAGCGGAAACACTTGCGTATGTTGCCGCGTTCAACCCTGGGCAGGATGGCCGCCCCGACGCCATGACCGTCGTGGATGTGGATCCTGTCTCCAATAGCTACGGTCAAATCGTCGGCAAAGTCGACATGCCTACAGCTGGCGACGAACTACACCACTTCGGCTGGAATGCCTGTAGCTCTGCGTTGTGCCCCTATGCGCCGCATCCACATGTGGAGAGGCGGTATCTCGTTGTGCCTGGTCTACGTTCCTCTCGCATCCATATCCTCGACATCAAGCCCGATCCAAAACAGCCTAAGATCGTAAAAGTGATGGAGCCGGAAGAGGTCTTTGCACGCGCTCGCTACTCCCGATTCCACACGATCCACTGTGGACCAGAAGGAATCTACGTCAGTGCGTTAGGCTCACCGGAAGGCGATGGTCCAGGAGGTGTGTTCTTGCTCGATCACGACTCGTTTGATGTTCTTGGCCAGTGGGAAATGGATCGTGGCCCTCAATATCTCGCTTATGACTTCTGGTGGCATCTGGGCCATGACGTTATGGTGACGAGCGAGTGGGGCACACCGAAAATGATCGAAACAGGGCTTCAACCGGAGTTGTTGCTCAATGGCAAATACGGTCATCAACTCCACTTCTGGGATCTACGTCGGCGCAAGCACCTGAAGGCGGTCGATCTTGGGCCCGAGCATCAACTCGTGTTGGAACTACGTGCAGCTCATGATCCTACAAAGACTTATGGATTTGTTGGCGTTGTGATCTCGACGAAGGATTTGTCATCTTCGATTTGGGTTTGGCACAACGACAATGGTACGTGGAAGGTGGATAAAGTTATAGACATTCCTGCTGAGCCCGCCGATCCGTCGCTCCTTCCGCCACTGCTACAAGGCTTCAAAGCTGTTCCACCGGTGGTCAGTGATATCAACCTCTCGCTTGATGATCGATTCCTGTATGTCTCCTGCTGGGGCACCGGTGAGATGCGTCAGTACGACGTTTCAGATCCTTTCAATCCGAAGTTAACCGGGTCGGTGCATCTCGGGGGAATCGTGCGGCGAACACCGCATCCGAAGAATCCTGATCGACGATTGAACGGTGCGCCACAAATGGTTGAAGTG
>DATBSH010000238.1:0-3692 GCA_036559885.1 Pyrinomonadaceae bacterium | reverse complement strand
TGGAAGAAACCCGCGTGACACATTGTCCGAAGCTAGCGGCGTCAGCGACTCAAGTTGTTGGTTTACCTGAGCCAGACGCGTTCGTGTGTCCTGGAGTTGTTTGTTCAAACTATCTCTGCTGGTGATGTCTTCGGGTCCGGGTGTGGCCTTGGCGTTTAATTCTGCCTGTTGCGATTCCAGTTGCGTGATAGTTTGGTCGAGCGCCAGTTGCTCACCGGCGAGGTCCGACATCTGGCCACCCTGCGCAGTATCCTTGCCGGAATCTATCAGAGCTTCACTCAGCGCCGTGCCAGCGCTGATCCCCATCAGTCCGAGCAAGGATGGTGTAATCGTATCGAGGGCGTCCGTGATCAGCCAGATCACTATGTACGAAACAAAGATCAAGAAAAACCAAAATGCCATCTGCGTGCGGCCGAGGTTGTAGGGTCGCAATCTTCCCGGGCTGGGAGTGGGTCCTGCTTCACGGATGATGTTGGTCTTACGAACCAGCCACAGGAAGAGCGCCAACGTGAAGAGGACAACCAGCAGTGAGATCAAACCATATACAGGGGAAATCACGGTCAAAGGCACCGTGTTGCTGACGCCATAAACACTGTCGAACGGTGATTCACTTTCGAGGCCGATACTAAAGGTTACTGGCCGGTGCGTGCTGTCTGGTTCACCCAACAAATCAATCCAGACTTCCTTCGTCTCGGGCGTGATCTGCAGGTGAAAATGGAGGCGGCTCTGGTCTGGATGAATCTCTTCTGGGTAATTGGCGCGAATCGTCCGGCCGTTAATGAAAGGAACAAGCTTGGTCGGATCGTGCGTGGCGGCCCACTCTGAAAAATTCTCCACCTTTACGCTAACGATTTCGTCAAGCTCGAGGTGACCCTGCATACCGACGACCTTCGGTGAAGGCGCCGGTGCTGGAGAAGGTTGTGGCGTGGCCGCCGGCGAGACTGAAACACCTTGCGGTGATGTACCCGAGGGTGTTGCCGAATCCTTCGGGGGATTGCCCTGGCTGTTTACGACGAAGACGCTGGTGAATGAGAGTCCGATCAGGAAAATGAGCGATAGGAGCAATGAGTAGTTGATTCTCTTTGTCATGAGGTTTGTCACGTGTCGGCGGGTTTACCGATAACCGCGCCTCGAGCAAGCAAGTTTCGGTTCGTGGAACAATGAGCAACTGCCGGAGTGCAAGGCTTCCGGCTGAGTGGTAGAGAACTAACGAGCGAAGGGCTTTTATCCCAGTTCTAATGCTGAAGTCAATGCCTTTAAGAGCGCCTCAACTTGCGGGTTAACGCAGACTGAGTCATTCATCGTATTCCTATCCGCTCTAAGCTTTGACCCTATCGCTCTAGGGTCCTTTCAACGCCAGCTTGAGCACGTGTGTTCGCGCAGCGATGAAGAGTTCATTCCTGTCATTGATAACCATGCCCGACGCAGTGCCGACAGGGTCGAATACCCCCAGGTAGCGACCGTTTCCATCAAACACTTGAATTCCTTTGACGTCACTAACGTAAACGCGCCCCTTGCCGTCAACCGCGATTGCGGAAGCGGCTCGAAACTGCCCGGCTTGATCGCCGTCATCTCCAAAACGAGTTAGGAACTTGCCACTCGGACTAAACTTGAAGACTCCGTTGTTGAAGGTTCCAAGTGCATAAATATTGCCCAAACCATCGATCGCGACGCGAGTGTTCAGCTCGGAGTCGCCGCTGGTCGAGCTGATAGCAGCACGAATGGTCTGCGTCACTTCCCCTGCGGAATTAAAGCGCACTACATCGTCACGATTGATATACCACGCGGCAACAAAACCTCCGTCAGGACTCATGCTGAGATCATCGAACCCATCACCACCGGCGTAGGCGACTTCGCCAATGAGCTTTCCGGTTTCGCCTTCATGACGAGCGATCTTGCCGCCCTGCACGACGTAGACCGTCCCTTTCCTGTCGGCCGCGAGCCCGCGCAAAGGCATTTTCGGATCAACGCTCCATTGCGTGATGAACTTGCCGTCGTGATCGAAAACTTGAATGCGCCCGCCACTATATTCGCCGACATAGATCTTTCCAGAGGCGTCTACCGCGATGCTACGCGCGTCCTTGAACATGCCCGGTCCGATTCCTTCTGAACCGAAGTTGAGCTTTTCCGTGGCGAACGCATTGTCCTTTTCACGTGCACCGGTCCCGCCTTTGCCCGGTTGAGTGACTTTGAAGTCACCCGGCGAAATGCTGCCTTTAAGCAACGGCGCAAGGAATCCACCCATGGCAATCGCCCCTATAATCACGCCGAACACGGGAATTAGCACAATCAACAGGATCCATTTGGTAGCTTTTCCGCTTGACACAGTATTTCGCAGATCAATGCTGACATGCGAAACGATCTGCGCCGGACGCCCGCGGATTTCATCAGGAACCGAGAGCGAGCTATTGCAATAGGAACAATGCGCCGTCAGGTTCGCGCCGATCACGTCTTTCTCGTAACTTACCGGCGCCCCACACTTCGGGCAGTCAAAGGTTTTAACCATCCCCACTCCTCACCCACCGAAATTCGATTCGAATCTTGATATCAACTAAAGCTGAGCCGTCTGCCGTCTGCCGTCTGCTTTCTGCCTCCTGCCTCCTGCTTTTCACCATCCCATCCGTTCGCGCAACGAGGTAATGTGCGCCACATGATGCCGACCGTGCCAGGCATAGAGTGCGATGTTCTTATCAACACTTACGATGCCGATATCAGGATGCCGGAACGTCCGCTGAAAGTCAGGCTCCTTAAGCGATCGCAGGAACCAAACCAATCGTCCATGAAGAGCCTCCAGTAAGTCGAGCGAGAGACTTATGGGCGCCTCGGTGGCATCGTCCAGCCGCGCCCAACGATCTTCGAAGTAGGGCTTGATGGTTGGCTCTTCTTCGGCAATTGCGAGTTTGAACCGCAGATAGCTATTCATG
Source organism: Pyrinomonadaceae bacterium (assembly GCA_036559885.1). Classification (GTDB taxonomy): domain Bacteria; phylum Acidobacteriota; class Blastocatellia; order Pyrinomonadales; family Pyrinomonadaceae; genus PSRF01. The sequence continues at coordinate 768 of DATBSH010000238.1, read as the reverse complement.
TGACTCTCCGGCACATGATGCACTACCTGCCGAACTGTCCATCCTTCAGGACGATAAGGTGTATTCAGTTGTTCGTCGTCCAATCCAGCGACTGCGGCGCGCATCCTTTCGGGAGTCGCTTCCATTTGATCGATTAGAGCCTGTCGCTGTGAATTCGAAAGCGTTCCTGCAAACTCAAATGGTCCAACCGGGTATCGCAGATCCATTTTGGCCTCCGGGTCCTTCCTGATGTTGTGTCTTAATCTGGGTTCGGCTTATTCTCGCGCAGTTGCGATAGCTGTCTGGCTATGCGGCTTATTCTAAGGCGGCGATCTTAGTTGCGACAACTATGACTGAAACAGCGGACGTCGTCATCATCGGCAGTGGCATTGTTGGGTCAAGTGTGGCCTACCACCTTGCGGAACAAGGTTGCACCAATGTACTGGTGATCGAACGCGAAGCGCACCAGGGCAAGGGTTCAACTGGAAAAAGCATGGGTGGCGTGCGCGCGCAGTTTTCTACGCCAGTCAACATCCAGATGTCGCGCTATTCGATCGATTTCTTTTCACGCTTTGATGAGGTTGTCGGTCATCCGGCAGACTATCGCGCGCACGGCTATCTGTTTTGCGCCACCAACCAGCGCCACCTGGAATATCTCAAAGCCAATCGTGAACGCCAGATCGCGATGGGGGTCAAGAATGTGGAGTTGGTTTCCCGCGAGGACATAGCGAAGTTTGTTCCGCAACTCCGTGTGGACGATATTGTCGGCGGCACCTTCTGCCCGACTGA